>JAUWNK010000060.1 GCA_030612685.1 Desulfobacteraceae bacterium | reverse complement strand
CACAATAGCGATTTTGATTGTGTCCATAATAATTAGCTCCTTTTCATTATTGTAGATGCGAAAAATTTATTTCCGGAATAGGTTCGCATATAATTTACTTTCACAGAACTTCTTGATTCCGATCAAATGTTCAATTTATAGAGTGGATTTATGGACTTCCCGTTTCTCTGGCACTAACCTTTGACAAGAATTCGCTTTTGGATAAGGGCATAGTAGGGTAATGTTGCTCTTGTGTCAATGCCAGGTATGGCAAGATATGGCGGTTGTGCTTGATGCAGTGGTTTGAAAGCTTATGCGGGACATCAATGGATAGATCTTGGTGTTTTAGCCGTTTTGAAAATCAGGTGTAATAAACATCAATGCTAAGATAGGCTGGTGGGCATGGTCGTAGAATTGGCTAAATGGACCACCTTACTATTGAGGCTCCCCAAGTTAAGCCCGCCCCAAAGGCAACGAGAAGCACGTAGTCGCCTTTCCTCAGCAGGTCTTCCCAGTTGGCTTCATCCAGGGCGATTGGTATAGATGCCGAAGAGGTGTTAGTATTCCTTCCAGGGACTGAACAGGATTGAGTATCTTTAAACGGAAACCGCTTGATCATGTGGATAAAAGAAGGTTTCAAGAGATAGTTGTAATGTACCAAACCCTCAATTGTCTCCTTGAAAGCACTACTCTAAAATCTCCAGGACAGATCTCTTTTTCAACTTCATCGAGGCAGCACCAAGTATAGTTCTCATCGCCCTGGCTGTTCTTCCTTGTTTGCCAATTACTTTTCCAAGATCTTCCTTAGCTACTTTCAGCTCAATTACAGAGGTCTGCTCTCCCTCAATTTCGGTTACACTCACTTCCTCCGGATTATCAACAAGCAACTTTGCAATGTATTCAATCAGCTCTTTCATCTCAACTCACCTCCGTGTTTGATTTCACCACCACCTCACTTCAACATGCTGTCGAAGGAGATATCAGTAACACTTGCTTCTTTCGATAGCCACCGCCAACAGCCACAAGTTCGACATAATAGCTTCCATCCTCTGTTAGTGATCACTCCCCATGAATGGTATTGATACAGGGGCTCTTTAGGGTATCAATCCTTTTCCTTTCTGCTCATGGGATAAAAAGGATTTATTATAGTTATTTTGGTGAGCAGGAAAGTTCTATTATTACTCTGGTCCTGGGCCGCTCACTAGAAGCGCCGCCCACCACCTTGTCCTCCTCTGCCACCACCATATCCTCCTCTACCACCGCGACTTTCGGAACGAGGGCGAGCCTCATTAACCTTAAGCATCCGTCCTTTCAAATCTTTGTCGTTTAGGCCTTCGATAGCGGATTGGGCTTCAGCTTTAGCAGGCATCTCTACGAATCCAAATCCTTTTGATCTGCCCCCGTAATTGTCTTTTATAACCTTGACGGTTTCGACTTCCCCAAAGACCTCAAAAGCCTCTTTTAAATCTTCTTCGGTTACTTCATACGATAGATTACCTACGTAGATATTCATTCTGATCTCCTTCTAATTACAGAAAATTTTGTATGTTAAATTTATTGATTTGATCTCATAATCATAATGCTAAGGGCACTCCATTATAAATTCATGGAATGCCCTTTTTTCTGCTTAGAACAATGAGCTAAGCTACAGTGACATTTACTGCAGCAGGGCCTTTTTGCCCCTGCTCTATGTCAAAAGTAACCCCATCGCCTTCATTAAGAGACTTGAAGCCGGTTGCATTTATACCTGAATGATGAACGAATACATCCGGACCATCTTGTTGCTCAATAAAGCCAAAGCCCTTGCGCTCATTAAACCATTTCACGGTTCCATTAGCCATAGTGGCACCCTCCTTTCAAATTATTTCCCATGTTTCCAAACTTCAGGATGTCACTTTTGACAAATAGATCTTTCCTTCAGAACGAAAAAAGCCCGCACATAAAGGCGAGCCCTCATGAATTTTTTATATTTTTGCTTTTTTATCCACAAAAGTCAATTTGTTTTAAATTAAATCGATAATAAGCATCTTTTTCATTTAGGGGGAATGAAATTATTGATTTAATTAGTGCTCATAAAGGAGGTATTAGGGTCTACATGTTGTTTTCTCTCTAAGATTTTAAAATTGAATGATTCATGCCATATTTGAAAGACGCCATTGGCAGAATTTTATTAAAAACTACATACATAATCCTGGAGTTTGCCAGAATTTAAGTATTCTACCAGTAGTCATAACTCAAGCAAATTGCCTAATCTGGGTCAAATCTTTCCAAGATTCCAATCCAGATTATTCGTGTCAGCATTTTATGCACATTTGCGTCAACGCTCTTTCGTGTTTTACCGAACCAATTAGAGAAAAAAGTTTAAGCCCTGCCAAGCTCTTTATATCTATCGTGGTCCATAATGCTGTAGATCCCATGCCCGATATATCTCATGATCCATGACAAGCCTCTTTTCTCTTAGGATCTCTCCCAGCCTCCTGTCCATTCTATCCAAAGCCCAGTCGATGTCTTCATCCGTTGAGTACCCTAACTCCTTCAGTATTTCACCAAGCTTCCTAGATAGCTTCTTTTGATGATCCAGTGACTGTTTTAATTGTTGAGCCGTTATACGGCCTGATTGAAGCAAAACTTCACCGATCCTGAGTCTTTGCTCTAACAACGCCTCTTCGAGTTCTCCATTTGTTATGTACCCTTCGTAAACCAGGATTTTGCCGAGTTTAGTTTTGCGCCATCTCATCCTAAGTAGCCTTCTATGAATTAAGTCAATAAGTTCGGATAACCCAAAGGCGATAAAAAGAAAAGATATAACCAAGACAATAAGATTGGCCCAAACACTCTGAAAAATGTTGCCTCCCTGAGCCAACGAGCTGCTTGGGAAAAGAAATATCAATAATAGATATAAAAGAGAGGAGATTAAGAATAGTGTTACAAACAAATAAAGTTTTCTTGCTCGCTTTCGGCCGTAGAGGTCTATGATAAATCCTCTCAAGCCAATAGATTGTTCAAAGATTCTTTGCGATAATAAATCTGCTGACTCTCTATATCTCCCCTCGCTCTCCCGCAGCCCTTCTTCTGCCTGCTTACGCTCACCGGCTTTTTTTTCTAGATCCTTGACCCTTTGTTCCAATTCTTCATAGGTTGTTTTTTTGGCCATTAGAAAATCCTCCAATTGCCTTCAAAATGAAAAAGTCCACATCGGGAAAAATAGAGAGAAAAGGATACTGATATTCAGAAGAGATTTGTACCACCAAATCCCATATATTTTGTTCAGTTCAGCATCCAAATTTTTTAATAATAGCTTGCCATAGTTGAAAGCCGCCATCGGCAGAATTTTATTAAAGAATATATATAACCTGGAGTTTGCCAGAATTCAAGTATTCTACCAGTATTGTTTATAATCTGCAAGGACTAGAAATTCACCATATTGCCAATAGTCTAAATCCACAATCCACAAAATTTTATTGAAGACTTCATAAATCATAACATTACACACTTTTTGAGGCCCTAAACCCCCACCTTTCTACAAAGGAAATGGGGTCTTAGCTTTTAACTCATTACATTCTCGATTAAGTGATAATACCTTCAGGGAAAACTCACGATGAAATCCTTTTTTGGTCAAGGAATTACAAGGATTTACAAAGGTTAAAGCCAGTAAGGGCAGGAATAGAAAAAAGCCCTTTTAGGATTCTCCAATATCTATATTGGTTTTTTCTTTAACTCTAAGCTTTATTAAGACCTGTTTAGGGATTTCCTTCCCTTTTGGGACGTAAATATTTCCAACAATCCCCTGGCCTTCGTCAATCACATATCTGTGATATCTTTTTGAGTCTTGGTCGTAGCTGGCTGTTATTTCCTTCTTCTCTGTCATCATCTATCACCTCTTCATAAATAAATTTAGCCGCCTACGGCGGAATTTTTTCGACAAGATTAACAAGATTAACAAGATTTTCATATAATCTTTATATCATGAACATCCTGTCTATCCTGTCTAAAAAAGGAAATTCCTATACTATTAAATTAGATAATTTGAAAGAAAAAACAACAAATTTTTTCTTAATACAATGATTTATTCTAACTGACTTAGTTTGTAAGCAATCAGCAATCAGCGGCCAGCTCTCAGCTCTGGTACCTATAACTGAGTAGGATAAGAAAGGGCATCTCTGAAAGAGCAAGTATATATTGACATGCTATAGTATTTTAATTACTTTGTAGCTACAAAATAGCCATCTTATAAGGGCAAAAATTTAACAAATGTGTCAATTTTTATGGTACTGGATTCTTGATACTGGATAGACATAGAAAGGAATCTTCTGCGGTATTATGATTTTTCATCCAGAATTTAGCATCCAATATCCAGCATCTAAGCCTAAAGTCGGGTCGGTTTTCCCGTCCCGAGCAGGTATGGACCAGGTAGGTGAAGCTTTAGTAGTATAGCAAGAACATTAAAAAGGAGATGAAGCTGATGAATGAACAAAATAGTGACATCTTGTCTAAGGTTGAAAGATATTATCAGGAATATGGACTCAGGGCGAGAGAACTAAAAAATGAGGGCAATAAGGTAATTGCCTATCTCTGTTCACTTGTCCCGGCAGAGATTATTACCGCAGCCGGACTTGTGCCTTTTAGGATAAGGGGGGATGTACATGAACCGATCACCAAGGGAGATACGAATTTAGAGACAATAGCATGCCCTTTTGTTCGCAGTTGCTTTGATCTTTCAGTAAAAGGAAGGTATGATTTTTGTGATGGTCTCATTATTCCACATGCCTGCGACAGCATGGCCAGAACCTATAGTACATGGAAATACTCCCTGGGCCTCCCTTATTCTCATTTTATTAATGTCCCTCACACACTACGCCAATCATCTATGGAATTTTTTAAGGCAGAGCTAAACACATTTAGAAAAAGCGTTGGAAGGTATGCCGGAAAAGATATTTCCGATGATGACCTTGCCGAAGCAATTCATTTATATAATGAAAACAGGGACAAGGCAAAGGCCCTTTATGAGTTGAGGAAGTCCGACCCACCTCTTATCACAGGCACAGAATTATCAAAGATATTAACCGTTGGGATGAGTCTGCCAATTGCTGAGTCGAATGAATTATTTGATGTGGTTTTAGAGGAACTCAGGCAAAGAAAAGAATCTCCTCTGCAAAAGGCACCTCGCATTATGGTTGATGGCGCTTGCGTGGATAATGTTGACTTTATCAAGCTTGTTGAGGATAGTGGAGCCAATGTAGTTGTTGATACCCTTTGTATCGGCACCAGAGATTACTGGCCTCATACAGATGTTAGGGGTGATCCTGTGGATGCACTCGCTCATCGTTATCTGGATAAAATAAATTGTCCCAGGACTTACAGGGAAAAGGTGGGGGACACCTTTCAGGAAGATGCTGAGTCAAGATTTGGTGATATTGGTTCCTTGAGCAAGGAATTTAGGGTTGATGGTGTTATCCTCTACATCTATAAATATTGTGACCCATTTGGCTTTGAGGTTCCTGCAAGGAAGGCATACCTTGATTCCCTAAAAATGCCAGTCCTCTATCTTGAGGATGAATACTCGGCTGGTACTATTGGACGCCTGCGTACAAGGATCCAGGCATTTTTTGAGATGATAGGATGATAGAGTTTGTTGAGTTTGTTGAGTTTGTTGGGTTTATAGCGGACAACGGACAACAAGCTACGCATAACAAACAATAGTAAGGAGGGATGTACAAATGGCTGAAGAACAAAAAAAAGGTGAGAGAAAGAAAAGAAGAACTGCAACCGAGGCTGCCAGTTCCATCGGTCCCATGGTAAAGGAATCTATCGGTGGTACTATAAGGGCAAAGCAAGAAGGGAAAAAGCTCGCTTATTCATTTATAGTTTGTAGCTATGATGAGATCATAAGGGCTATGGATGTAGTGCCGGTCTGGACCGAGAATTATGCTGGTGTATGTGGCGCGAAGAGGGATGCGGAAAGATTTTTAGAGAGGGCAGAATCTTTAGGATTTTCACGCTCGCTATGTACCTATGCCCTCTGTGGGCTTGGCTTTGACCAATGGAGGGAAGAACTGGGTGAGATGCCCCCGGATGCCCCATGGGGAGGTCAGGCAAGGCCTGATATGATGCTATCCAGCGGCCAGATCTTGTGTGACCCCAGAAACAAGTGGTATCAGGCAGCGCAGCAATATATGCCCGATGTCCCGATTTATGATGTAGCTCTACCCTACCCCCTCTATGAGGATGATATTGAGGTTGCTGATGTTGCCGACTATTATATAAAATATATTGTAGAGGAATTGCGAGGACTTGTGATATTCTTGGAAAAGCAAACTGGAAAGAAGATGGATTGGGATAGATTGAGTGAACTAGTTGATTTGGGGGAAAAGACCTGGAATCTGATCTGGGAGACATATGAGCTTAGAAGGGCTGTACCTACACCAATGGGCACAGGAGACGCCATGAATACCATGGTGCCAATGGTCTTTATGCTTGGCACACAGGAAGGATATGATTTCTATGTAGGGTTAAATAAAGAACTCAAGGAGAAGATTGCCAGGAAGGAAGGTGTTATCCAGGACGAGAAATACAGACTCCTCTGGGGTGGGGGATTACCTTCATGGTTTGCCCTGACCGATTTTAATTACTTTAACAGCAAAGGGGCGGTTTTTCCGGTTGAGACAACTTATCGCATGATTGAACCCATCTACAAGCTGAACATACCTGAAACAAATGATCCCATTGAACGACTGGCCTGGAGATGGCTTGGATATTGGACCTATTGGTATGACAAGGCCAAAAAAAGGCCCGGATCAGAGCCAGATGTGGAACGTTTAATACAGTATATTGAAGATTACAAGATCGATGGTGTTGTCATGCATGAGGCATTTTCATGCAGGACCTGGCATCTTGGTCTAATCTGGCAGCTTAATCAATTAAAAAAGATATACAAGCCGATCCCCATATTAATATTGGGGAAAGATGAGAAGAAAAAAGTGGAAAAGAGGGAGCTCCCGTCCTTGATTTTGGAAAGTGATATAATAGATATAAGCTCCTATTCCGAGGTGGATACAAGAAATAGGATAGATGCCTTTATAGAAACCCTGGAATCAGTCGCAAAGAACAAGGGAACTTAGGCCTTCGCCCTAATTGGAGTATCGGCCCGCCCTGGCGCGAATTATCTGGAGTAAACTGCTACTGCCGTAATATTGTGGAAGGGACGTCCGCTAAACTTCGGCCATGCGAATCAGGTCTGGGCCAGGGAGTCATGGAGAATTGGAGTGTTGGGTTTAAGGGGAAAAAATAATTCTTCCGCACGCATCTCCATTACTTCAGTACTCCATCGCTCCATATCGATAGCACCAAATAAAAAGAATTATAATTTCAATAAGTTGTAAAAATTCCGAAAGTTATAATTAATAATATGTCAGAATATTTTGCAGGCATTGATATAGGTTCCACCATGACCAAGGTGGTGATCATGAATAAAGGGATCATCTCCTCGATTATAGGACCTACTGGCCCGGAACAGAGAAGATTGGCCAATAAGGTAATGGATAGGGCATTAAAGGAGGTTGACCTTCCCTTCAAGGCAATCACCTATATAGTGGCTACAGGCTACGGAAGAATCAATGTCCCATTTGCCGACAAACAGATAACGGAAATTACCTGTCATGCTAAAGGGGTGGCACATTTTTTCCCTGAGACCAAAACAATTATCGACATTGGGGGGCAGGATTGTAAAGGAATAAGCATCAATAGTGGCAGGCCTATAGATTTTGTTATGAATGACAAGTGTGCTGCTGGTACCGGTAGATTTTTAGAGATTATCGCTGATGCCCTGGGGATCAATATAGAAGAAATGGGTGAAATAGGTTTGGAAGGCAACAATCCTGCTAAAATAAGCAACATCTGTACTGTATTTGCCGAGCAGGAAGTGGTTGCCAGGTTAGCAGAGGGTGTTCCCCTTAAAGATTTGGTTGCTGGAATACTTGAATCACTGGCTAATAGGATCTCACGGATGGTAAATAGACTGAAGGTGGCTAATGAGGTTGTTATTACAGGGGGAGGGGCAAAAAATGTTGGTCTGGTTAATGCACTTTCCGATAAATTGGGCTATTCTACAACAGTTCCCTCCGAACCTTTACTCACCGGTGCTGTTGGTGCCGCTCTACTCGGAAAAGATATTGTCCAAAAGGCTATAAAAAATGGCTTACCATTGGAGAGAAAAGAACGCTCTTTAAAGGAAATCGAGATTCTTTAACAAAATATCACTAAATTAGGACGCAGATTTTCGCAGATAGCCGCAGATAACTATATATGTTTAAGCTCTTAGATAATCTGCGTACATCTACCTCTAAAAGAGAATTTCCTATAACATCAAGCTGCTGCTATCTAATCAACCGTCGTACAGTGGGATCAAATCTTTCCTTTTTGAACCAATCTGGAAAAGTATTCAAAGGACCTATCAAAGGTCGCCTCTGCATCTTTGGGAAAAAGGCATGCTGGCAGCTCCCTTAATCTTAAATGATATGATATACACTCGCAGCAAATACCTTTCCTTGAGCAAGGCTCATAGGTACAGTTGCATTTCTCACGATTGTCTTCTTGGTTACACTCCATCAGGGGTATCTCCAATCTTAAGATGTTATTGAATATAATACAGGCAAGGCCATTGGTCATTTTATAAATATCTCACAATTACTCCCATTACCAGTGATAAATGCTTTTCCGGAGTTTGGAAATCGGAAACTATTGACTAATGCCATTCACTATAGTTTAATCTGGCAAACTTACAATCAATCCAAATTCTGTCCCATCTATCACCTCTGATAATTTGATGAAATATTTAGCCCAATTCATTATCTTTATATCTCTGCTTACGATTCAGTTACTCTTTTTAAATCCTGTCCAAGCAAAGGAAATCCATCCAGTATTTAGCAAATTGTTCAACCGCTTACAGATAGATGGCATAGATAAAAAATATCTCCAGGATCTTTTTGCTCGTCCCGAGCTCAAGCTGATACCTGAAGCAGTCGCTAAGAGCTTAGCCAGAAGGGAAGCTAACCTTAACTATGCCCAGTTTTTGGAAAAGGACTCAGTAGATAGGGCTATCTCTTACTTCAAAACCCATAATAGAATCCTTGAAAAGATGGAAAGCCATTTTGGTGTCTCTGCCCCTGTGGTGGTAGCAATCCTTTCTGTAGAGACTGCATGTGGAAAATATACAGGTTACTTTAATACAATTAGCATTTTGGTCACCCAAACACTCTCTTTAGAACCAGAAATCTACCAACAGATATGTGATCAAATTCCCTTAAAAGAGAAATCAAATCTGACTCCCGGAGAGATTAAAAAAAAGCTTATGAAAAAGAGCATCAGGGCCTATAAAGAACTAAAGGCCCTTCTCGCCTATACCAAAAATCAGAATATCGATCCCTTTATTATAAATGGCTCAATAGAGGGTGCCATTGGACTACCACAGTTCCTTCCTTCAAACATTAAAAGATACGGGTTTGATGGAAACGGCGATGGTAAAATCGATCTTTTTCAGCATGAAGATGCCATCGCCAGTATTGCCTCTTACCTTAAGGCCCATAACTGGAGGGAGGATAATAATTACAAAAAGAAAAAGAAGATCATACTCAAATACAACTATTCTAATTATTATGCCGGTACAGTACTTGAGTTATCTGAGAGACTTAAGCATCACTGGCATTAGTTATATTTCTATCCAGTTTGCTTATTCACCTCAATCATCAAAATCTCCTGCCGCACCTTTTTCCACATTTAATTTGGATGCCCGCTCATGAATCAGGCTCTCAGTCCACCGGGCAGGGTCTTCTACACGGGACCCTTTCGGAACCAGATCATAGGAATCAGCCTTGAGAATGGCCTCAATGGCCAAAGGTGCTGTATCCCTGGCATTAAACACATCCACGAGCAACTCATAGACAAAGTCTTCCACCCCTTTTGCCATCCTTTCACGCACATCACGGGGTAAACCCTGCATCTTATTCTCAAAGGGAAGGTTGAGCTTTTTATAATTTCCGCCTTTTAGACCATTTTTGTTGGCATACTCGACTATCTCAGCCCACAGACCTTCTGTAACCCCTTTGTCTGCCATCTTAACAAATTCCCCATTTTCATCCAAAAGGGCGTTTCCAAATTCATTGACCTTCACACCCCAGGTAATCATCTGGAGTGCAGTCGCCACATTGGCTTTGGTAGTGTGGGTCTTTTGAATTATATTCCTGAGACGCTCGGAATTGTTGCCCGATGTCCCATGCTGTGCCCCTGATACCTTATATTTGGCCAGGGCATTATGAATCTCTGTTGTCAACGATACCTGTATACCCTTATCGCTGGCTTCAATGCCGTGAGTGGTTCCATTATTCAAGGCAATCCAGTCAGGAAAAATATCGTGGGCATTAAGGCCCTTTATCAAGAATAAGGCTTCATCGACCGTTGAAAGGCCTTCCTTTCCTTTTATCTCACCCACTTCGGTCTCATATCCGGCCCACTTGGGCAAATAGGGATTGAGGGCGATATTTGCCAGGAGGTTTTCGTCGTCAGGTAGGTGTGAGGCATCAATGGCAATGGAGGTGATGCCCGCATCAAAAAGTGACGGAATTTCCGTTTTTGCTGTTTCCACATCCTTATCACCCTTGATGCCGTAATGATCTGCATGTATGGCCACTGGCACGGTAATGCCCAGCTCATTACAAACCGCATCTACCTGTCTTGCCATATTCCAAAAGTTAACCGCACAATAAGCACTTGCACCCCCTTCGGATTTGGCGATTTCAATAATGATAGCAGCATTTGCCCGCTGTGCGGCCTTAAGGGCCCCACGAATTACAAAGTGGTTTCGGCCGTTGGCAGCAATGGTCATGGCCTTCCCTTTCTCAATCATGGCCCGGTCAATAACCTTCCCGCTAACAATCAAGGCATTGGAATTGGGGAACAATTGGACAATATTAGGTGGGCGACCAATCTGGATCGCCTTTTTAAATTCCTCGGATGTGTTTCCTTTTTGCAAAGCCATAATAACGATCCTCCTTATTTTTTAAACTAGGACGCAGACCTGCCTGCCAGACAGCGGGCAGGTTTTCGCAGATATCCGCAGATATTTTTTAAGATATTTAAAATCTTTATAATCTGTGTCCAAAAAGGAAATTCTTATGCTATTTTTGTGGGAAGGAGTATAGGGAATTGACGGATGTGTGTCAAGTTTAAAGGGGATGATGTGTTGATGGGCAGAAGAAAACGGATCTGGCTAGACATTCTGGAATCAGTGTTCCAGGCATAGGATATGTGTGGAGAGGGGAGAGGCTATTGCAGGAGAGAATAATTATCAACTGATTGCCTGATTTTCTTATTTTTTAAGGATGTCCCACTTTACAAAAATAATGACGGTTTGTCTATCCTATTGCTGTTATTTAGTATTTGCTTTTTTTATCTTTAAAGTATAGAGAAACAATGTTGTTTTTAAAAGATGAGGCTTATTTTAGATGGATATTGAACAAACCGTTTTTTTAGGGATTATTCAGGGACTAACAGAATTTCTGCCTATTAGTAGTTCCGGACATTTGGTTATATGTCAACATCTAATCGGGCTAAAAAATCCTGAACTCTTGCTGGATATATCTCTCCATATAGGGACACTTTTAGCGGTTTTAATATTCTTCCGGGCTGACATAAAAATGATGATCACTGAAAGTATAGGCCTTGTTGGAACGGTTTTCCGGGAAAGAAACCTCATTAGTGAAATCCAGCGATTCCCTCATGCGACTCTTACATTATGGATATTGATAGGCACAATTCCTACAGCACTTATAGGGGTAATCTTTAGCTCCTTCTTTCAGAAAATGTTTGGATCACCCTTCTTTGTTGGTTTTATGTTGATAGTTACTGGGGCAATTCTAGGAGCAAGCCGCCTTATCCCTGATTATTTCACAAAAAAGAAGCAAGTTGGTCTCATTCTATCCATTGCCATAGGTATAGCCCAGGGTGCCGCTATTATTCCTGGTATTAGCAGGTCTGGGGCAACCATAGTCTGCGGTCTTTTCTGCGGTCTCAATAGGGACCTTGCTGGCCGTTTTTCCTTTCTGCTCTCTATTCCTGCTATTATAGGGGCAACAGTGCTAACATTTGACACGTCAAAGATAACTGAAATTGGCTATATTCCTTTTTTGGCAGGCATTCTCGTCTCTTTTCTGGTAGGACTTATGGCCCTGAAGATAACGATGAATATGTTAAGGAAAGGGAATCTATTTTACTTTGCGCCATATTGTTTTCTGGCAGGAATTGTAGCAATTTTTATTATTTGATTGTCTACCAAAGTTCACCGCAGAGACGCCAAGGACGCAGAGATAGATAATTTTCCCTTTGCCGTTGAGAGGACGGCAAAGGGAAATTGTTCAGCAGCTTCGCTGAATAAATAGTCTAATACACCTTTTGCCTTGATGGGTTGATCATTATAAATGGTTAATGCTGCAAAACTTTCTAACTACCGAAGGCCCGAGTCTTTTTGCATTCCGCTGCCCCTGCCCCTTGAAATGTCTGCCCACTCGTGCCTTGCAGTGGCAGGCGGGCGAAGCATATTCCACTGGGGTCAGCGATCTCTGCGTCTCTGCGGTGAATTACAAAATCAGAACAAATAGCAAATTATGTAAATCTAAAGAAAGCGATACATGAAATCACGATCTTTGGTCAATTTTATTACTCTCACAATTAAAGGGTTTTTAATGGGTGCGGCAAATGTGATCCCTGGGGTATCTGGTGGTACCATGGCCCTCATCCTTGGCATATATGAAGAATTAATAAATGCCATCCATTCATTTAATTATAATTTCCTGAGACTTATTAGCCTCTTTAAAATCAGACAGGCAGTCTCATCAGTTTCTTGGCCATTTCTTTTACCTGTTGGTTTGGGTATTTTGCTGGCAACTGTCTCTTTAGCAAAATCACTAAGTTGGCTTTTAGACAGCTATCCAGCTATTGTCTGGTCCTTTTTCTTCGGATTGATTTTATCTTCCGTGTTTACTGTTGGCAGGGTGTTAAAAGAGTGGCGGGTGCCTACAATCACTGCTATAGGATTGGGGACAATTGCTGCCTATTTTTTGTTTGGCTTGATACCGGTAGCTACACCGGAAGCCCCATGGTTTATTTTTTTAAGCGGTTTTCTCGCCATCTGTGCCATGATTCTACCTGGAATATCAGGTGCCTATATCCTGGTGCTGTTAGGAAAATATCGCTATATCCTTGATGCATTAAACAACCGGGACTTTTTAATCCTTTTTATTTTAATAGCCGGGGCTCTGGTAGGACTGCTAAGCTTTGTAAGGGTTATAGACTGGCTTTTAAAAAGATACCATGATTTGACAATGGCAATTCTGATTGGTTTAATGCTTGGCTCTTTGAAGAAAATCTGGCCCTGGAAAGAGACCTTGACCACCTTTTTTGACACTCATGGAAAGGAGGTGCCTGCTCTACAAATTAATATTCTCCCTCCCAGTTTAAACAGTGAGGTTGGTATTGCACTACTTTTCATGTTTATTGGTTTTCTGGTTGTTTTCAGTTTGGACCTTTGGGAACGCAAGAAAGGTTAGCCCTTTATAACACCAAGGGGTCTAAATCTGGCCACCTTTTTTGCCAATCCTGCCATATGGACAGCCTTAACCACTGAGGAGACATCCTTATAAGCCTCAGAAATCTCCTCTCTTAAAGTAGTCCGTCCCCTTGATTGAACAAAGATCCCTTTATCTTCCAGCTCTCGATATATGGCCCTCCCTTTTGACATCTTAATGGCCTGTTTCCTGCTTAATAGCCTGCCAGCTCCATGGCAGGTTGATCCAAAGGTTTCCTCCATGGCCTTTTGAGAGCCTGCCAATACATAGGAGTAAGTGCCCATGTCTCCGGGGATAAGGACTGGCTGCCCCACCTTTCTGTATCTCCGGGGAACATCCTGATGGCCAGGTGGCAGTGACCTGGTGGCCCCTTTTCTGTGAACACACAGGGCAACTTTTTTGCCATCTACTACATGTGTCTCTAATTTGGCAATATTATGGCAGACATCATAAAGGAGCTCCATCTTCAAATCACTGGGACTAATTTTTAGCACCTTCTCAAATGTTTCTATTGTCCAGTGCATTATTATCTGCCTGTTTGCCCAGGCATAGTTGGCTGCACAGGCCATACCAGAAAGATACTTTTTACCCATATCAGATTTAATATAGGCACAGGCTAACTGTCTGTCTGGCAGATTAAATCCTGACTCTTTCACATGAGTCCCCATCTCCTTTAAGAAGTCATCGCATATCTGATGGCCAAACCCCCTTGAACCTGTGTGAATAAGAACAGCCAGTTGACCTTCAAAGAGATTAAAAACATTGGCTATTTTTTGGTCATAAATCTCATCAACTACCTGAATCTCTAAAAAGTGGTTTCCAGATCCAAGTGTTCCAAGCTGATCGTGCCCCCTTTTAAATGCCCTGTCACTTACTACTTCAGGATCGGCCCCTTTCATAACCCCATGATCTTCTGTTCTCTCTAAATCTTCTTCTCTTCCCAGGCCTTTTTTTACAGCCCAGGAAGCACCCTCAACAGCTACCTTTATCTCCTCCTTTTTTGATAGACGTATCCTTCCTCTGGAGCCAACACCTGTAGGGATCTCTTTGAAAAGCGCTGAAACAAGATCTTTTATCCGAGGCTTAATTTCATGTGCAAAAAGAGCGGTGGTCAAAAGCCTGACACCGCAGTTTATATCATAACCAACTCCCCCTGGTGAGATGATCCCCTCCTCCATATTAAATGCTGCCACACCTCCTATAGGGAAGCCATAACCCCAATGTATATCTGGCATGGCAAGGGAATGTTTGACTATACCCGGAAGAGTGGCAACATTAACTACCTGAAGAAGGCTCTGATCATCTTTTATATTTGGCATTAACTCAGAGCTGGAAAAAATAAGCCCAGGCACCCTCATAGCACCTGTCTTAGGTATAAGAAAGCGCCATTCATCTATCTTTTTTATCTCAAAATCCATAGTTAAGTGTCTAAAGTGAGCTAAAGTGTCTAAAGTGAGCTAAAGTGCCCGCCCGCCTCGTCCCGCAGAGCGGGACGGGCAGGCCTAAAGTTATTATAATTCCTTAATCCACAATCCCTAAATCGCAACAGTCCCTAAATATCAAATATAACCTTTGTCTCCCATCCATCATTTGTTTTATTAACTGAAATCTGATGGTATGTAACAGCCTTTATTTCTCTGAGAATCTCATGTTTATGTGGATCAAAGTTTGTTAGTTCGAGTTTAGATTTCAAATTAATTGGACTGATAGATTTGATCTCTATTGAATTTACTATCAAATTCTCACCATCAAATAGATAGAGAATCTCTCCAAGCCACCTCACCATAAGGTCCGGAAAATCTTCACCTTC
>JAUWNK010000184.1 GCA_030612685.1 Desulfobacteraceae bacterium | reverse complement strand
TGCGAGGAGCGAAGCGACGTGGCAATCTATCCTATTGAGCCCGCCCTGGCGCGACATGATTTGGATATGCTACAGTTCCCGCTCATTCTGCAAGAGTGCCTTTCCATCACAACATTCATAAAGTCCAGGTCTGGGCCAGGGGTCTGGGCCAGGGTTTTAAGTGCCTAAAGTTTGATATAGCTTTTTATTAAATGTGGTTCCCCAATTATACAACAGGGTACGTAATTTGCTCCAATATAAGTTCCAGATGACCGTCCATAACTTTAGCTCACTTTAGGCACTTTAATTTATTTTAGTTCACTTTATCGCCTATCCCATGAGACCGGGTAAAAACAGAACTATCTGTGGAAATGTCAATATAATTGCCACACATGCCAAAAGTGCCAGGACAAAAGGGGCAACCCCCCTAAAGATAACCTCAAGAGGAACATCCTTGGCAATACCATGAACCACATATACATTTACCCCTACCGGAGGCGTAATCACACCCATTTCAGTTACAAGCACAATGGCCACACCAAACCATATAGGGTCAAACCCAAGGGCGGTAGCTACGGGGTAAAAAATAGGAATTGTGAGCATAATCATGGCCAGGGCATCCATGAAACATCCACCAAACAGATATATAATAACTATTATACCCATAATGGCATAGCTTGGTAGTGGGAGTGTACTAACCCAATTTGCCAAAACAAAGGGAATCCTGGTGATAGCCATGAAGTGTCCAAAGACAACTGCCCCGGTAACTATAACCATAACCATACAACTTATCCTTGTCGTATCCATAAGGGATTGAAGAAATGCCTGCCAGCTTAAGCTCCTCCTTAAAAGGGCAACAAACAAGGTAAAAAAGGCACCCACAGCCGCTGCCTCGGTTGGTGTAAATATCCCAAAAAAAAGACCCCCCATAACAAAGGCAAAAATAATCAGGGCCTCCAAAACCCCTACAAAGGATTTCGCCTTCTCTCTTATTGTTGTTTTTGGTCCAGGAGGGGCAAGCTCTGGATTTATTCGCACCCTTATATATATAGTAAGAATGAATAAAAATGCAAGAAGGATACCCGGGAAGATTCCGGCGGCAAAGAGCTTCCCAATAGATTGCTCTGTCATGATTCCATAAACAATAAATATAACACTCGGAGGTATAAGTATACCCAGGCTTCCTCCCGCGGCAACAGTACCGGTCGCCAGACTCATATCATATTTGTACCGTCTCATCTCTGGCAGGGTCACCGTTGCCATAGTGGCGGCGGTTGCATTGGTCGATCCTGATATAGCAGAGAATCCTGCACAGGCCCCAATGGTAGCTATAGCCAAGCCGCCCCTGAAGTGGCCCATAAATACATATACTGAATCATATAACCTTCTGCTTATTCCAGAATGGAAGGCAATCTGCCCCATAAATACAAAAAGAGGGATAACAGTTAGGCTATAAGAAGAGAATGTCTCAAATACATCTTTGGCTAATAAATTAAGGCCTGCATAAATGGTAACTACATAACTGAAACCAAGAAAGCCAAGGAAGGCCATAACAAAGCCAACAGGCATCTTGGAGAAAAGAAGGATTACCAGGATGATTATGCCAATTATACCTATTGCGGTAAGATTCATTTATCTTTCACCTTAACTATTGCATTTGCTAAATCCACCAGAAGCACCAGACAGACAACCCCTGCACCAAGGGCAACTCCATATATTATCGGATAAAAAGGCAGCTGCAAGGTCATAGAAACCTCCCCTACCCTCTGGCAGTCCACACCATACAAAACACTCTGCCAGGCAATAAGGGCAAACAGTATGATTCCAAAGATTGAAATTATACTCTCAATAATGCCCTGTATCCGTTTAGGAAAGAGCTGCACGATAAGGGTGACAGCAACATGACCCTTCTCTGCCAATGTGTGGGCCATGGCAAAGGAAACAGCCACTGCTCCTAAAAGGGCGACAATCTCATAGGTTCCAGGGATGGGCTTGCGAAAAAAATACCGCAAAAAGACATCTACACAGGTAAGAGACATCATGACAAAAATGGCCATGGCCGCTATCATGTCTAATCTTCGTGCCAACAAAAGGGAATTTTTCTGAAAAGAAAACATATATAAACCTCTTACCTGAAGTGTAATATGGATATAGGCACTTTTAGTGGCTACAATGTAGCTAAGCTATAAGAGTTAATTAAAAAGGTCAAGTCAAAAGCATATCCGCCACTTTTATAATTGACTCTCAACAATTCCTTTCCTATACTTCAAATTATATAAATTAATTAACTCAATACTTCCAAAAATTGAGGGTGGAAAGGAGGTGAGTTAAAAATTTAGATGATTTTATTCTTGTTTCTCTAATCTCAACTTAATAAAGGAGGTAGATATGAGCACCTACAAGATTATAGAGCTTGTTGGGACGAGTGCGACTTCATGGGAAGAAGCTGCAAAAAGCGCTATTGAAACAGCTTCAAAAAGCCTTAGGGATTTAAGAATCGCAGAAATTACAAAGCTGGACTTGACCATTGATGACGGTAAGGTCACTGGTTTCAGGGCCAGGATAAACGTCTCATTTAAATATCAAACATAAAATTAAACTTTTTCTTAATCAGATGGCCGGAGAAGACTTTTCTCTGGCCATCTGACCATAATAATATACCTCGACCTTTTTCCAAGGCCAATACTTTGCCAATAGAACACAAACTAATCTATTCAAATTCTCAAATCCCACCCTTTAATTCTTGACAAAAACATGTTTCTTCAAACTAAAGACTGATCCTCTTGATCAAAAAGGGAGCCTTGAGGTAAAGATTGAAAAGGAGAGTGGACATTGTGAATATAACCGGGAATCTCTATTCCTGAACTTCTCTCACATTGCCAGAAAGACAGATGTTTGCACGTACTATTCTTGCAGCGATCCGTGCCAGGTATGAAGACTCCCCGTAGATGCAGCCTAAGAAAAAAATGAATCTTCAATCAGATAAAGATTTCACCCAGTTGATCCAGCATATCCGGAAGCGTTCTAAAGAAAGATTTTCAGGCTACTGGTTTAATCTGATAAAGTACAAAGATTATCATTTCATCCAGGGAAATATAAACGATGATATCTCTGAATGCGGCATCAACAGAAACATCGCCACACTAATAGATGAAATAAAGGCCGATGACATTAAAGGTGTCTGGCCTGAAATTACTGGCTATCCAATTGAAGAATCAGAAGAAGAGACTCTTGTAAACTATCTTTCCGCTCAGGGGGAAAGTGACTTGGAACTCATTATCCCCGAAAGGAACCTTGCCCGATCACTCAATTGGGACAGATTCGATTCGGCTCAAGAATTTAAAACATATGTAACCTTTATATATCCGGCCATTTTAGAAGTGCTCGAAGGGATTGAATTTCATCACCTGCTTGATGTGGGATGCGGTCCCGGAAATTTTATTGAAGCAATCACAAAGCGTTTTCCCAACGTGAATTGTTGCGGGATTGATATTAATGTTAAGAACATCAATGCAGCAAAAGAAAAGAAGTTATCAAACATCTTTCTTGGAGATTGTGAATGGATAGATGACATTCTCCCTGATGATCTCTTTTTTGACATGGTAATATTCTGCGGATTACTTAATATACAGATTACTGATAAAGAGAAAGCAACCAGGATATTAAACAAAACGCTACAGAAACTGAAAATCGGGGGGCACATCATTATAACTGGTTACAGCCCTTGCCACTTTACTGCGGAAGATCTTACCCAGATGGGAATCAAAGTTCTTCGTAAAACCATCCCAAAAAATATCTTTAAAGATTATATGGATTATTACCTGCGCCAGCTCTATCTTGGCAGAAAAAATCGACTAAAAAACCCTTAAAAAATCACAAGATATGTCGTTTTTCTTCCCATCTCTTTAAACATATAAACCATATCTTCTTATTCTTCTTTAAAATCCTGCCCTTTTGTTCCACCTACAACAATCCGGGGAATTCTCAAAGTAGGCTGAGCATCAGACACAGGCACTCCCTGTCCATCTTTTCCACAGGTGCCTACTCCAAAGCCTAAATCAGTGCCAACCATATCAATCTCCCTAATTATCTTCGGGCCATTGCCGATTAATGTTGCACCTCTCACCATGTCACTTATTTGTCCGTTTTCTAAAAGGTATCCCTCACTAACATCAAAGACAAAATTTCCATTCACTGTGTCCACCTGCCCACCTCCCATCTTAAGCACCAACAGGCCCCGGTCAACAGAACTTATTATCTCATCCGGATTTGATTTTCCTTGGGCAATAAATGTGTTCGTCATCCTTGGGATTGGAGAAAACCTGTACGATTCTCTTCTTCCATTACCAGTTGATTGAACACCATCTTTCATGGCTGTTAATCTATCATACATATAATTCTTTAAAACGCCATTTTGAACAAGCACAGTCTTCTGGGCAGGCGTTCCTTCATCATCATTAAAAAACGAGCCTCTTTTTGAGTCAATTGTTGCATCGTCAATAATTGAAATCTCCTTTGAGGCCACCTCCCGGTTTAGCTTTCCAGAATAAACAGAGAGCCCTTCCTGGGCCAGATCTGCCTCAAGCCCATGTCCTACTGCTTCGTGG
>JAUWNK010000085.1 GCA_030612685.1 Desulfobacteraceae bacterium | reverse complement strand
GTTTTTTAATCTTTCAGCCAGCTCGAAAATAATTTCACTCCTTCAATCCTAATACATCTTGCATATCATAGAGACCATTAGGTTGTTTAACAACCCATAAAGCTGCTAAGAGTGCACCCCTTGCAAAGTTGTCCCTGCTATGTGCCCTGTGAGTAATCTCGATCCTTTCCCCTATCCCGGCAAAGATAACAGTATGCTCCCCCACTATATCACCAGCCCTTAGGGATTGAATACCGATCTCTTCATCTTTCCTGACTCCAATATAACCTTTCCTTTCATAGACAGCATCTGTGTCCAGGTTTCTGCCAGTCGAATCAGCCAGAATCTTAGCAAGATGCATTGCCGTGCCGCTTGGTGCATCTTTTTTGAGCCTATGATGGGTTTCCACTATCTCCATATCATAGTCTTTGCCAAGAATCCCGGATAAATCTCCAACTGCCTTAAATAATACGTTTACCCCCACACTCATATTGGGTGACATAACACATCTGATTCTTTGGGCAAGCAGATTTAGCTCTCTTTCTTCTTCACCGGTAATACCCGTAGTTCCAATTACCATTGCCTGACCGGTCTTGGCTGTAAACCTGATATTGTTTAAGGTGCTTTCTGGTGTGGTAAAATCAATCAATACATCCGCATCTTTCATCACCGCGCTGATATCTCCTTTAAGGTCAATACCTATCTTACCAAGACCAACAACCTCTCCTACATCCTTGCCAATTGCACCATGCCCTGGTTTTTCAAAGGCACCTGATAATTTAATCTCTGCGCTTTTTTGAATCATCTGGATGATTCTTCCACCCATCCTGCCGTCTGCCCCGGCAACAACAGCATTTATCATTTTTTCTCCTACTAGATTAACTTAGTTCGCTTCGCTCATTCCACCATTCCCTGGCCCAGACCTGGCTTTTAAGCTTAATGCTCTATTCATAGCACATAGCTCGTTATAGACTTAACAGGCTGATTCGAGTATGTAGCGCCAGGGCAGGCTGATTTGCACTGCTTGATTTCTACAGCTTTCGTTTCCGAAATATTACATTGGCAAAAGCATATTACAGCCAAGTCGCGCCTCCCGATCCCGTACCAGTCTCGGGAAGGGGAGGGTAGGCCATTACTCCATGTGCAAGTCGATTTATAATAGACTCAAAGACCTTTTTAATTTCAGTAAGTTATAGAAATTCCAATACATTATCATATGGCTTTTTATAAAACCTTTTTTGTCTCGTTTAATAATAAGCCTCTGGATTTAGCTGGGCTCGATAAATAATGGACGTATCGCCTTCCATGTATACCTCTTTGAAAGATGCTCCCTCTTTCCTGAAATCTATCCTTAATATTTCTCCACCTTTTGTTTTCACTTCTACAGGAGGGCTGACGAGATCCCTTGCCGATGCTGTCAGGGCAGTAGCTACAGCGCCTGTGCCACAGGAAAATGTTTCATCTTCAACACCCCGTTCATATGTCCTTATATTAAGCCTGTTCATACCGTTAATAGTTGCAAAGTTCGCATTGGTCCCTAAAGGGTGGAAAGATTCATGGTATCTAATTTTTCGCCCCTGATCAAAGACAGGATAATTTGCGATATTGTCGACTATAACTACAACATGAGGAACCCCAGTATTAATAAAGTCAATGCTTTTAGCATCGGGTATCTCTCCTATGCTTAAATCCTTCTTAAAATCCCGGATTTTTGGCATTAAGATCCTAACCCTTCTCCCCTTTACTGAGGCATGTATTGGTCCAGCGAGGGTATCAAAGGTCATCTCGGGTCCGGCAATGTCCTTTAAATATGCGAACCTGGCTATACATCGGCCCCCATTTCCGCACATCTCAGCCTCGTTGCCATCGGGGTTAAAAAATTTCCAGGCAAAATCATATTCTTTTGATTTTATTATAAGTATAAGGCCATCAGCTCCAACAGAGGTTTTGCGTTCGCATACCCTTTTGACAAAACCTTTTATGTTATTAGGATCTAAAGACTCATTTCTGTTATCAATAATGATAAAGTCATTTCCACTACCACTCATTTTCCAGAATGCGATCTCAGTCATTATTATCTCTGAAGAAATTCAGGAATCACCTCCCCACTGATAAGATCATCGTATGTTTCTCTTGCCCTAATTATAGAAAAAAGGTTTCCTTTCACCATTACCTCAGCTGGTCTGAGACGGGAGTTATAGTTTGAGGCCATAGAAAAACCGTAAGCCCCTGCACTCATTATAGCAATTAGGTCCCCTGGTTTAAATGGTGGCATTTTCCTGTCTTTAGCCAGGAAGTCTCCAGTTTCACAAATAGGGCCTACTAAATCAGTTTCGAACATTTCTGAATCGGTCATTTTTACTGGCTGCACAGCGTGAAAGGAATTATATAGGGTAGGCCTGATCAGATCATTCATCCCTGCATCCACAATAATAAATCTCTTATGTGTTGTTGGTTTGGTATAGAGGACCCTTGTGATTAGAATACCAGCATTACCAATGATAACCCTGCCAGGTTCAAGTATCAGGGTAAATTTATTTTCTCCTATTGTCTCCTTTAATGCCTTGGCGTACTCGATTGGATGAGGTGGTTTTTCATCATTATAGGTTATCCCGAGACCGCCTCCAAGGTTAAGAAACTTAATATTAATTCCCATCTTTTTTAATTTATTTAAGAGTTCTTTTAATTTTATTAAGGTCTTTACAAAGGGATCAATTTCTGTGAGTTGACTCCCTATGTGGCAGGACATTCCTTTTATGTCGATATTTTTCAAATCTTTGGCCAATGCATAGGTATTTAAGGAATCCTTTATTTGTATGCCAAATTTGTTTTCACTCAACCCAGTAACAACATATGGATGTGTTTCAGGTTCAACATCAGGATTTATGCGTATGGCTATCATTGCCTTACGGGAGATATCTTTAGCGATTCTGTCTAATATTTGTAATTCCTGGTCTGACTCTACATTGAACATAAAAATATCTGATCTAAGTGCTGTTTCCATATCTCTTGTTGTCTTTCCAACGCCTGAGAAGACAATCTTATCATGTGGAATCCCTGCCCTTAGAGCTCGGAAGAGCTCCCCGCCTGAGACTATATCTGCTCCTCCCCCTTCCAGGGCGAAAAGTCTAAGGATGGCAAGGTTGGAGTTGGATTTCACTGAAAAGCAGGTTAGGTGGTCTAATTCATTGAAGGCATTATCAAAAACTCGGAAATGCCTTTTTATTGTTGAGTAGGAGTAAAGATAGAAGGGTGTTCCAATCTGATCAGCTATGTATGCTACAGATACATCCTCACAATATAAATCATCATTTTTATATACAAAGTGATGCATATAGAGTGCCTAAAATTGAAAGTGCCTAAAGTGCTTAAAGTTGAAGAAGTAAATTATTTATACTTTAGCTCACTTTTAACTTATAACATTTAACTTTCTTTAACTATCTTACCCTCAAATATATCTATTATATCCTTTAACGGTTCAGGCAATCTATCTTCACCTGAGCTTTTTTTTAGATCTTTGGGGTCATTTTGTTTTTTAAATACAATCTTAATATTTGATTGAAAGAAATCCTGGGTATAAGCAACTAATTGCTCATAGTGCTCAGGATCATTAAAATAGCTTCCTGTAAATGATCTTTCTCTATAAGGTAACTCTATCCTGTTTTCACTAAATTTATAAGGTTTCCACTCCTTGAGTATATTGGCCATCGCCCTATTCTTGGTAGTTAGATAGTGTAAAAACTCTCCCCATTTCTTACCATCATCCATAGGAGTTTCTTTAGTTGGGTATTCTTTGTCACCGAAGGCCGCTTCAAAGCTTTTTTTATGTTCTGTTGAGATAGATTTATCGAGGCGTTTTTCTATATCTTCAATCTTTTTAATTAACTCATCAAATGAAAGGTATTCTCTTAAACCTGAAAGCTTAAGTAAAATCGCTTCCAGGGCAATCCTGGGGTTATTTGTATAGCGAAGATCTACCTCCCTATTGATAAGGAAGTTAAGTGATTGAAGGAGCCTTTCCATTCCTGCCTGTTTTGCCTGTTT
This sequence comes from Desulfobacteraceae bacterium, assembly GCA_030612685.1. Lineage (GTDB taxonomy): Bacteria > Desulfobacterota > DSM-4660 > Desulfatiglandales > B25-G16 > JAUWNK01. Next base: position 8,317 of record JAUWNK010000085.1, on the reverse strand, counting down.
TTTTGTTTCTTTCAGCTCATTATCAGGTAAATCAATAAGTTGAGAGGAGTCTTGAGAGATCATAGAAACGATTAAATTTCGAAAATGATTCATTATTTCGTTGTAGAATTCTTTAATCTCGTAACCATAATTATATATCTCATCAATTATCTCTAAGCATAATTTGCTGTTACCATCAATTATAGCCTGCGATATCTTATAGGTGAGATCCCTGTCTATTATTCCCAGAACCTCGGTTATCTGTTTGTCTTCAACATTGAGACCAGTAAAGGAGACAACCTGATCGAGAAGACTTTCTGCATCCCGCAAACTTCCTCCGGCCTCCCTTGCAATGATGGAACTACCGGAATCGCTTATCTTTATCCCTTCTTCTTTTGTTATTCTTTTAATCTGCTCTTCTATTTTTAATAAGGGTATCCTTTTGAAATCGAATCTTTGACATCGGGATAGTATGGTTACGGGAACTTTATGGGGTTCTGTTGTAGCGAAGATGAATTTAACATGTTCAGGAGGTTCTTCCAGGGTTTTTAGCAATGCATTAAATGCAGGCAGTGTCAGCATATGAACCTCATCTATGATATATATTCTATATTTACCATGAGAGGGGAGATACCTGATATTTTCTCGAAGATTCCGTATCTCATCAATTCCCCTGTTTGATGCACCATCAATCTCCTGTACATCAACGGATGAACCATTAGTTATCTCAATACATGAAGCGCATTTGTTGCAAGGATTTCCCCCTTGGCCTTTTATGCAAGTTAGGGCCTTGGCTAAGATTCGGGCAACCGATGTCTTACCTACACCCCGTGCGCCGCTGAACAGATAGGCATGAGCTAATCGATCAGACGTCAAGGCATTCTTAAGTGTCTGTGTTATGTGTTCCTGACCTATAACCTCTTCGAATAGCTGGGGTCTCCATTTTCTGGCCAAAATTTCGTAAGTCATGATGAAATATTAACTAAAGGTTTCGGAATTTCTTAAACTCATTTAAATTAGATAAGTTTTAGTAGTATTTTATTTGTGCCTGCTAGCAATTGCTCTATGCGTTTATACCTACCACTCCATTTCTCCCTGGCCTAGACCTTTTTTAGAGCCAAGTTCCACGGATCTAGCTCCTGAAATGTTACGCCAACAACAGCGTATTCCAGGCAAGGCACGCTCTCCAAGGCGTAGGCTACGAGCCGGAGGCCAGGGCAGGCCATTCCTTTATTTGCGGGAATGAGTGGCGGAGAGAGGGGGATTCGAACCCCCGGTACCACTTTTGGTAGTACACGCGATTTCCAGTCGCGCTCCTTCAGCCAACTCGGACATCTCTCCATAATTTCGCTAAGGCGAAATGCTTTTAGCCTTTGGCATATATTACTCGTGTCATAAAATAGTTTATATTTTTGATTTTATTTATTGAAGCCAAAATATTAAAAAATGTAGGGGTTCGATTCCTGAACCTGTCAGGAACAGGTTTATCGAATCCTGGCCCAGACCCCTGGCCCAGACCTGGCTTACAATCTTAATAGGTTGATCCTAACACCTAGTGCATTATAGACTTAAAAGCATTATTTAAGTACATCGCGCTCTCCGAGGCGTAGGCTCTACCCTCCGCGGCGTAGTCCCCTACCCACCGGCCTGTAAGCCCTATAGGCTGGAAGCGGGGACGGAGTCGAGCAGGAGGCCAGGGCGAGCCCTCTTTTCCCGTTCCTGCTACATCGGGACGGGGCCCCTACGTTTGATTAATTAATTCTTATCTAAGTTATAAAGCACAATGAAAAATGTAAACAATATTATTCTCTCATTAATAACACTATTTTTTCATCTTGAAGCAAAATAGAGATAGTCTGTTGAATTATCTATAAGTATTAAAAACCTCTGACTATAAGCTACTTGTGAAATCTATTAGATTTCCTGGCGGAGAGGGTGGGATTCGAACCCACGTGCCCCGCTATTAACGAGACAAATCGATTTCGAGTCGACCCCGTTACGACCACTTCGGTACCTCTCCGAACCCTACCTCCTTTCTCGAAAAAATTCCTGCATAAGCCTTAAGCATTCTTTTTCCATTATGCCAGGAATTACTTTTAGTCGGTGATTTAGCCTTTCATTATCAGATAGATTGCAGATTGAGCCTGCAGCTCCACTCTTTGGATCAAATGCGCCAAAAACGAGCATGTCCAACCGGGCATTAATAATAGCACCCATACACATCGGACAAGGCTCAATAGTTACAACTATGCTCAGCCCATTCAATCGGTAATTTTTAAGCAATTTTGCAGCCTGCCTGATAACAAGTATTTCCGCATGGGCAGTAGGATCATTAAGTGAAATGCATCTATTATGATCTCTGGCTAAGATCTCATTGGATTGGCCTATTGAAAGAGCACCTACTGGAATCTCCCCATCCTGCCATCCCTTTTTGGCCTCTTTCATGGCCTCTTGCATAAAATAGTAAAGGTCCAAATTTTATCTTACTTCTTGTTTTTATTTTCGCATCTGACGAAAAATAATGAGATATTTTAGGTAGTTATCAAATTACTATTAGGCTATTTTCTCTTTGGTTAACATTTAACATTTCATTATCAGTGAGTCAACTTGATAGTTATTCCTTAAGCCGTGCACAAACTTGGCCAGGCAAGAACCGTGTTTTACTTTCACATAGGAATGTGTTAAAATTAACACAAATTAAGTTAAAATGTATAAAGATTTTTATAACCTATTGTAATTTCATAAGAAATATATTCAATAATAGTTGGCATAATATTTGCTCAATTATATAATGTCTGGGTTGTTCGTACTATTTAAAGAATTTTTTCCTATAAAGAAAAATTAGGAGAAAAGAGGGAAATATTTTAAGTATCGGCATCTCCGGACAATATAAATAGCCCCGGATTTATGGTTCGGGGCTATTTATTTGGGAGAGTTTTTTCTCTACTATCTTAATATCCTCTGGTGTGTCTACCTCAATAGAATCAAATATGGTTTCTACTACCTTTATTTTAAAACCATGTTCCAAAGCGCGTAACTGCTCAAGTTTCTCAGCTTCCTCTAATAAGCCATAGGAAAGCTCTGTGAATTTCAATAAGAATTCTTTCCGATAAGCATAAAATCCTAAATGTTTATAGTGAGTGGTCTTTGATTCTTGATCCAGACAAAAAGGTATAGGTAAACGGGAAAAATATAGTGCATACCCATTGTTATCAACAGCTACCTTTACGTTGTTTGTATCATTTAGCTCTCGATCCTCCTTGATTTCATTCATTAGGGTAGACATGGGAATTTTTGGGTCTTCTATAAGGGGTCTTACAAGGTCAGATATCATTGATGGCTGGAAAATTGGTTGATCACCCTGTATATTTACCACTATGTCTCTATCTGCAAGATTAATCTTCTCCGCCGCCTCGGCAATCCGGTCTGTTCCTGACAGGTGACTTTCATCTGTCATAATGGCATGACCATCAAATTCCTTAACACATTTATAAATCCCACGGTCATCGGTGGCCACATATATCTCATCCAGCTCAGGGCACTCTTTAGACCTCTGAAAGACATGTTGAATCATAGGTTTTCCAGCAATCAGGGCGAGCGGCTTTCCTTTAAAACGTTTTGAGTGATACCTTGCAGGTATAAAGGCAACTATTTTCAAGATATATCCTGTGGTTTTAAGCTTTTCAGTTTCGTTTTTCCTGATAAACGATTATAAGTTAATTTAAATAGTGGTAAATATCAAGTAAACTGAGAGCTTCTATTATTAACTTTTTAGAGATAGAATAATTTATAGAGAGGGAATGAAGGTGAAAGTGCTTTGTATATATGGAAGCCCAAGGAAGGGGGGTAATAGTGATTTGCTTCTTGATAGTGCCCTTGAGGGAGCCAAAAAACAAGGTGCGGATGTCAAAAAGGTATATGTCAGAGATTTAAGGATTTCAGGTTGCCAAGGATGTGATGGATGTAAAGAAACAGGTAAGTGTGTAATTCAGGATGATATGCAGGATATTTATCATATGCTGGATGATGCGAATGTTATTGTCTTATCCTCTCCCATATTTTTCTATGGTCTGACTTCGCAGATAAAGGCCTTGATTGACAGGGCCCAGGCTATGTGGTGGAGAAGAAAGTTGAGCAAAAGCAGTAAAGATAAAAAAAATAATCATAGGGGCAGAGGATATCTAATTGCCGTAGGTGCAACCAGGGGGAAAAACCTCTTTGAAGGTGCCCAGTTAACAGCTAAGTATTTTTTCGATGCATTAGATATGAGTTATAAAGGGGAACTTTATTTTCGAGGAATAGAGTCCATGCGGGCTATAGAAAAATATCCTAAAGCCTTGCACAAGGCCTATGATTTTGGGGGGAAAGTGGTTAGAGATGATTTTGGACAACGGTCAACGAACCGCTAACAAAACAATTTATTTTCCATTGACATATTTATATGATCCCCATAATTTAAAAAATAAAACAGGTAAACTCTGTTAGATTTCACATGGGGCATTATACCTCATATGAGAGTGGATTGCTATTTTGATACTATTTTCGTGCTTCTTCAGAGGGCATTCTAACAGGGTAAATATTTCAAATGAAGAGGTAGCATCATGGGCCCGTCAGAGATTGAGGATGTTTTAGAGAATTGTGAGCTCTTTAGGGGGCTTAACAAGGATGAGATTAAAAAGATAGCCGGTCTTGGTCATATCGAGACGTATGAGGCCGGAGAAAACATAATTAATCAGGGAGATTTCGGGGAGAAACTATATATAATTGCTGAGGGGCATGTATTCCTGGAAAGAGCTATTGATTTGGGTGCACGTAAGGGAAGTGCGATTATTACTATTTTGGGTAGAGGGAAGTCCCTGGGTAGCTGGTCAACCCTGCTTGGAGAAACTCATACTTTAGGCTCCTCTGCAATATGCAGAAAACCTACAAAGGTGGTGGTTATTAAGGGCCCAGCCTTAAGAGATCTGATGCTTGATAATTTTCAACTAGGATTTAAGGTTCTGGAAGGCCTCTGCTTTATACTTAGAAACAGAATCCGGGGTGCCTACGGTGCTATGGAAAATATTTAGGCTCCCCCTATTAATCTTCATTTGTGTTAATTGGTAATCCCTTCTGTTTCCTTAGATCATCAATCTTATTTAGAGGCCTTTCGAGTTGCCGCCTCCTGGTCGTTGTAAGTAATTCATACTCTCTTTGTGTATCTTCAATCCTCTTACCCAACAATTCTAACTTTTTTAAGAATTCACCCCACTGCTTTTTGAATATACCGAACAATGATAGTATCTCATTGGATGTCTTCTCCAGGGCAAAATTTTCTACAGACTGCCTGATGACGGCCAGGACAGCAAAAAGGGTTATAGGCGAGCAAAAAATCACCCTATTTTTTAATCCCTCATCAAGGATGGAACTATCCTGTTCATGAATAAAGGAATAGATCTGTTCATTGGGGATAAACAGAAGCACATAGTCAACAGTATTCTGCTCAGGATTAATGTATTCCCTGGTGGTAACCTCCTTAATCCTGGCCTTGACGTCCCTCATAAAACTATTTCGAAATTTTACCTTTTCTGATTCCAAGTCAGTTTCGAGAAACTTGATATAGTTATCCAAGGGGAACTTGACATCCATGTTCAGTTTTAGGTTCTCAGGAAGGAGGAAGGTAAAATCCGGTCGTAAGCCAGTCGAATCAATAGTCTTTTGCTTCAAATAGTTCACATTTTCAATCAAACCTGCCACGCGCAGGACATCTTCAGCCATCCTTTCCCCCCACTGACCTCTTGCCTTTGTGCTTGCCAGTGCCTCCCGTAGTAGATTGGTGGTTTGCGTCAGGGCAGAGGTCTGCTGGGTGGCTGTATTAAGCTGATTTGCAAGTTGTTCAAATTTTTTTACTCTATCCTTTTCAAGCTCTTTCATCAGTCTGGAAGCATCTTCGAGTTTGGATGTCATTTGCTGCAATTGCTGGTCAATCAGGCCTTTTTTTGCATCCAATTCTTTAAGACTGATTTCTCTTTCTGATTCCAGACGTTCTTTGGCTAACTTTAGGAATTCCTCGGTTGATTTTGATAATGCATCAAGGGAGAGGCTTCCAAAGCTTGCCTTTATATTTTCAATTATTGAATCAATGTTTGCCTTCTTTTGAGCCTCACTCTCGTGAAATATTTCTTCGGCGAGCTCTTTGGCTGTTTTTCCGTGTATTAATCTCAATAAAAGTGCAGCCAATAGACCAAGGGCAAAACCTATTGCCAGCCCTATAAGAGGGGATAACCAGTTCATAGAGTTCTCCTTAAGGGGTATTTCCTTCTCGGGAAATGATGACCACTGCATAGCCATAGACATTTTCCGGTATCCAGATTATACCTTGGCATTGCATTCAGCATGGGAATAATTCCTTTAACTTGATAGTATAGGAATTTCCTTTTTAAGTCCTTGTAGGGGCGGCATTTATGACGCCCGTCATTGCGGGTTCGACCCGCCCGCCTCGCCTTGCGGACTCGCATGGCGGGCAGGTAAATCGAACCCCTACAGGTCCGCACCGAAGGTGCGATATGTTCATAATTCCCTGTAGCGACTCGACTGAACTCACCGAAGTCTTGATACAGGGTTACCATATAGTCCCTCCCCCTGGATGAGGGAGGTTAGGTGGGGGTGATAAAAATGTTTGTTCACCCTCCCCTTTATCCCCTCCTATCCCCGTTCCCTAAAAGAACGGGATCTGCGACAAGGGAGGGGGCATTTGATATTGGATACTCTGCAGCTTGCTGCAGGGTGGTTCATTGATATACATATACAATATATAGAGTGAGAAAAAAAGTTTTAAAGTAGCAAGGGGCTATATTGATGGAAGATTAGTCAATACAAAATAAAATTTAAAAGCTTCTTAAATTTATGATATAAGGAGTTACTATCATTTGGCATTTTGTTTCTTAATGTTGGAGATAAATAAAGTGGAAATGATAGATGGAGATATTTAAATGAAGAGAGATGACAGTAAAATAGTTGAGATATTTACCGATGGTGCCTGCTCTGGAAATCCTGGACCAGGGGGCTATGGCGCCATCCTGAGATATGACAAAAAGGAGAAAGAGATATCAGGATATTTTTCAAATACTACGAACAACCGGATGGAACTTATGGCTGTGATAGGGGGTTTAGAGACACTTAAGAGGCCTTCACATGTTAGGATAGTTACAGATTCCAATTATGTTTTCAAGGGCATCACCACTTGGATCTATACATGGCTAAAAAAAAACTGGCTAAATTCACATAAAAGACCGGTTTTAAATAGAGATCTTTGGGAGAGATTGTTTATATTAAGCAAACGGCATCAGATAAAGTGGCAGTGGATAAAGGGCCATGAAGGACACCCTGAAAATGAGCGATGTGATAAACTGGCCAAGCAGGCAATCAGGGAAAATATGAGAGGCTGAGTTTTGGATGGAAATTTAAGATATATTTAATTATAATTAAATTACTTGACAATTATTATAAATACTTATATAAATTTGTATTAATTATTATATTGGAGTTATTATGAAATGCCCAAAATGCAAGTATATTACCTTTGATTATCTTAACACCTGTCCCAGATGCGGCAAGGATATGACACCAGAAAAAGAAAAGTTGAATATTTCCTCTGTTAAACCTAACACACCTTTTCTTTTAGGCACTTTGACCGGTGATCTGAATGATAGCAGCGTTGGGATTAAGATACCTGAATCGACTGAAGAAGGTGCTGAAGGTATGATGATGCTCGGAGATAAGGAAATATATGATGATGGTTCGGAATTGAACATTGATATAGATGAGAAAGATATGTCGGAATCAGATAAAGATACCGAGCTTGATTTTACTTCTGATAATATTAGTCCAGAGATTGAAGAAGGGGCTGTTGAAGAAAAAGAAGGAGGATCGGGTTCCAAGGAGGTTGGAAGCCAAGAAAGTGTTAAAAAAGAAGAAGCTGAGAAAGATTCGGAAGAAATAGATCTGGATATGGAGGACTTGGAACTGAAACTCGATTTTGATGAGGATGAAGATTTCAAAAAGTAGTAACTTGACAGTATAGGAATTTCCTTTTTAAGTCCTTGTAGGGGCGGCATTTATGACGCCCGCCCGCCTCGCCTGAGAGAGCTTGCTCGCGATGGCGGGCAGGCCCGTCATTGCGGGTTCGATAAACCCGCCTGCCGGATGGCGGGCAGGTCGAACCCCTACAGGTCCGCACCGAAGGTGCGATATGTTCATATTTAAAAATTGAGAATATGATATAGGCCGAGATAGCTCAGTCGGTAGAGCAGGGGACTGAAAATCCCCGTGTCCCCAGTTCAATTCTGGGTCTCGGCAT
>JAUWNK010000185.1 GCA_030612685.1 Desulfobacteraceae bacterium | reverse complement strand
AGGATGATCGTCAAAAAACCTTAGAAGCCGCTCATAAAGACAGCAATGCCCCTCAAAGGTGTCATCCAGTTGGAGGTTTTCTTCTATGGGTTTCTTTTTGTCATTGATAATAACAAAATCTGCATAACCTTTGCTCACATCTATACCTAAATAATAGTTTCTCATAAAGCCTCCTTTTCGGTAAGGATTAAAGTTGAGGGTGCCAGGGATCATCAGCCTTGTCAAAATCCGGTGTCTAAAGCACCATGTTATTCCCCGACTTAAACCTGGCGGAAGGAAGAAACTTGGTGACGGGCTCGAAGCCCAAGACACAAACCTTCTCTTCCGACATTCTGATGGTTTTACCGAATAAAGAAAGCTTTTTAATTTGATTTATAGGAAAATATTTTCATTATATCTTTCAACATACAAGGCACAAAGACCCAAAGAGAAGATGAATATAAATTGAATAAAGTAGTTTTCTCATTAATGAGCCTTAGGCTCATTAATTTCAATGTTCCAGGCATTAATGCGCCTGAGGCGCATTAAAAAGGCTATTATAAAGAATAATTCTATAATCTTGGTGTCTTGGTGCCTTTGTGGAAAGATACCTGAGTAGTTACTATTTTTTAAAAGAGCGATCTTTTGACCATTCGGAAATATAACCATCCAGACCACATGGTTAATATTAAGGCCGCCAAAAGAAAGGTCATTCCAACGACATGGAAATCGACCTGCAGATACTGGTAGTGCAGAGAGAGGCATATTAGGGACACCAATTGAAATATTGTTTTGTATTTTCCAAGGGAACTTGCCTCAATAACCATACCCTCAACCACAGCAATGCCTCTCAGGCCTGTTACTCCCATTTCCCTTGCAATAATCAAAATAACAATCCAGGCAGGGATCCTGTTCAGGGTGATGAGCATGATCATAGTTACCGAGACCAGTAATTTGTCAGCTAAGGGATCAAGGAATTTACCCAGTGGGGTGACAATTTTGTATCTCCGTGCATAGAACCCATCAAGAAGATCTGTTGTAGCAGCCAATCCAAGAAATAGAGCGGCCAGGAAACTCCCTAATCTTCCAGGGAAATAAAAGCAGATAACCACTACTGGAATCAGGGCAAGCCGAATGGTGCTCAGAGTATTTGGGAGGTTATTTATTTGGCCTTGTTTTTTGTTCATAATTAACTTTTTCTAATTTCCATAACTTATTGAAATAAAAGGTCTCTTTATGGCACCAAATTTATGATAGTACCATGGAATGATGGAATTTTGGAATGATGGAATGCTGGGCAGTAAAAGCGGAAAAAATCATATTTAGTCTTTTTTTCTTCCCCTAAACCCATTATTCCACTATTCCATTCCTCCAATATTCCAATAGGGGCGAAGCCCCTGAGTTCAGCCATTAATTCCCCACTTTTCTGAATTCCATATAGTATTTCATAACCTTTTCTACGAATCGTATGGTCTGGGGTATGGGAGGGATAGAATTATGGTTAGATACTACTGTAGGGCCGACATTATAGGCAGCTACAGCTAATCTTTTATCCTGTTTAAACTTTTTAAGGAGCAAACCAAGGTATTTTGTTCCGCCAAAGATATTTTCTTCCGGATCAAAGGGATTGTTTACCCTCATATCGGCTGCGGTATCTGGCATCAGTTGCATCAGACCCTGAGCCCCACTTTCAGAGACCGCATAGGGATCGAATGAGGATTCTGCCATTATAACGGCCTTTATTAGGTTAGTATCTACACTGAATTGTTTTGCTGCCTTATGAATTATTTCATCATAATTTACAATATATTGTTTTCCCTTTAATCCACCTGTCTTTATATAAAGACGATACCTCACATCTGATCGAATGTTTGTGAAATGCCAAACCCCATCTTTATCTCTGAACCGATAGATATCAGCCTCTGAATATCTAACCATAAATAATACAATGATGGAAACAGATAAGATCAACCCTGCAACGTTATTCTTGCCCTGTGGAATAAGGCATTGTATTCCAAAGGTAGAATATTTTTTCTCTAAATGTAGCAAAAGTATTTTTGTCATAACCACAATATATTGTGTAAAACTGAATAAGTTACGTAGCAGGGTCAATTTGGAGAGGGCCATTTTTTTACCCCATCTTTTTCCAATCCGCCAAAAATCTATCTAATCCAATCTTTGTGAGAGGATGTTCGGTTAACTGGATAAGTACCTTAAAGGGAATTGTAGCGATATGGGCACCAATCAAGGCTGCATCCAATACATGTACGGGGTTGCGGATGCTTGCCACAATAACCTCGGTTTCAAATCCATAATTTTCATAAATGGTTACTATATCTTCAACTATTCCCATGCCAACGCTACTTACATCATCGAGTCTACCAATAAAGGGGCTGACAAAGGTGGCACCTGCTTTGGCTGCTATCAGCGCCTGTAAGGGTGAAAATACCAGCGTCACATTGATATTGATATTTTGCTTTGAAAGTATCCTGGTGGCCTTAATGCCTTCAGTAATCATAGGGATTTTTACCACAATGTTGTCGGCATATTTTGCCAGTTGCCTTGCCTCCTTGACCATGCCCTCTGCTTCAACACTTATCACCTCAGCACTGACCGGGCCATTTACTATTTTGCATATTTCTTTAATTAACTCTTCAAAGCTTCTTCCCTCTTTTGACACAAGTGTCGGGTTAGTTGTTACACCATCTAACAGGCCCAGTTCATTGGCCTTTTTTATCTCTTCAAGGTTTGCCGTGTCTATAAAAAATTTCATCTTTCCTCCTTCAGAACCACAACAGATGGCCCTTTCGGTAATTTATTCAATAATTGGTTTATGGTTGATTTAAGAACGGGATGCATGAGATCAGGTGCCAATTGATCAAGGGGCTCTAACACGAACTGCCTTTTGTGAAGAAATGGATGGGGGATCATCAGATTATTAGATTCTATTATTTCTTGACCAAACAGAAGTATGTCGAGATCAATTATTCTGGCCTCCCAACGTTTCTTCCTTATTCTGCCCATATCAGATTCTATTGATAAAAGACCCTTTAATAGCTGAGATGGGAGTTGAGTAGTTGAAAGCTCAACAACACAGTTTGCATACCAGGGCTGTCCAGTAACACCCACTGGCTCTGTTTTGAATATTGCTGAAACTGCACTCACATGACATCCTGGTAATTGGTTTATTTTATCTATAGAATACCTACAGTTAAAAAGCTTATCCCCCAGATTTGATCCTATACCGATATATGCTATGGTGCTGTCCAAGGCTATAGCCCTATACTTTTTATCCTCTCTGTGGCCTCTAACAGGCGGCTCTCATTCTGGGTCAATGCCAGCCTGATATAACCTTCACCAGGATAACCAAATCCATTGCCTGGGGTTACTACAACACCTGCCTCCTCTAAGAGCCTTGTTGCCAGATCCACTGAAGTGTAAGGATGAGGGACCGGGACCCAAAGATAAAATGTGGCCTTTGGTCGATCTACCTTGAAACCGGCCTCCCTCAGTCCCTTAACCATAATATCTCTTCTGCTTGCATAGATTTTTTTTATCTCTAAGATGCTCTCCCTATTTGCCCTGAGGGCCTCAATGCCAGCTAATTGAATCGCCTGGAAAAGACCGGAGTCAATATTACTCTTGATTGAACTTAGCCCCATTATGGCCTCTTTGTTTCCCACGGCAAAGCCGATTCGCCATCCAGTCATGTTAAAGGACTTTGATAAGGAATGAAATTCTATACATATATCTCTTGCCCCTTGGATTTCAAGAAGGCTCATAGGCTTGTATTCATCAAAGGTGATTTCGCTATAAGTAAGATCGTGGCATACCATTATATTATGGGTATGTGCAAAGTCGACCACGGATTCAAAGAAATCCTTATCAGCTACGGCTGCTGTAGGATTGTTAGGATAATTTAGCCATATTATTTTGGCCTTATTGGCGACCTCATCTGATATAGAAGCAAGATCTGGCAGGAAATCATTCTCTTTGACCAGGGGCAAAAAATAGGGCCTTCCACCCGCAAAAAGGGTGCCAATATTATACACTGGATAGGCAGGCGTGGGGATAAGGGCAAGGTCACCCGGGTTTATAAATGCTAAGGGAATATGGGCTATTCCCTCCTTTGCGCCTATCAAGGCTATTATCTCACTTTCCGGATCAAGGCTGATTGAGAATCTCTCCTCATACCATTCGGCTATAGCGTCCTTGAAATCATCCATGCCTGAATAAGAGGGGTAATGATGGTTGGCAGGATCTTGTACGGCCCTTATCATTGCCTCAATAATTTTAGGCGGGGTAGGTAGATCAGGATCACCCACACCAAGGTCGATTATGTCTACCCCCTTTGCCTCTATCTCTTTCTTTTTTTGATCAATCTCCTTGAATAGGTAAGGAGGTAAGTTTTTTAATCTTTCAGCCAGCTCGAAAATAATTTCACTCCTTCAATCCTAATACATCTTGCATATCATAGAGACCATTAGGTTGTTTAACAACCCATAAAGCTGCTAAGAGTGCACCCCTTGCAAAGTTGTCCCTGCTAT
>JAUWNK010000171.1 GCA_030612685.1 Desulfobacteraceae bacterium | reverse complement strand
GAAATTCGATAATTTTCATTTAGGCGCAGTGGCTCCGTACAATTGATTAACATACCAACAACAGTAATATCTCTTGTTTCTCCTTCTATTGAACCGTCATCAATTGATACAGTAATGGGCCATCTGACGTGGATTCTTGTGTGTTTGCGTCTATCTATATTATTAGCCAAATTTGTTACTCCTTCATCCTGTTAAGTTATTTATGGAAAGATACTCTTTCCCTCCTTTTACGAAGTGACTGAACTCTATTGACTTCTTGCCATATTCAAGCATTATATCCTATCTGATTTAAATTAAGATTGCAAACTTTATACCTGAATTTTTTTCGCCATTAAGTGTTCAAGTAGCATTCTCAATTAAGGCCCAATCCGATAACCAGGCCTATGGCAACCCCAACACCAACAAAAATCCCCAGCACAACCAATCCGCCTGCTTTGTTGTCTTTACCCAGTTCATCCGAAGTATTAAAATCGGTAAATTTGTCAAACATTTTATAGCCGATATACATAAAAAGTAAGGTTAAGAGGCCACCTATTATAGAATAGATAAGATTCACAATCATTGCTGTTAGCTGCATAATACTCCTCCTTATGTCGGTTTAAAGATTACTGATTATTCACTACCCGTTTGTTTCTTTTACTTGAGATTCACCTTGTTATTATCCAGAGCATATAATTGTTTGCATCTAAAGAATGCCTGCCCGTCACCTGCCCGCCATTGCTCTCGCGCAGGCGAGGCGGGCGGGTCGGTTTAGCCTCATGCGAGGAGGCATGTAGCGCAGTCCTTTAGGGCTGCATCTATTGGCAGGGCTAAAGCCTTGCGCTACAGATATAATAAAGATGACTTACATAATAAAAATGAAAACTATTTTATGTCCCCTGTAATAAATAGGGAGTTAAGTTTAGCAGATTATCAAGGTATAACTACTTACAATCGCTTCTCATATGCCATTTACAATTTAACAGGGCAAGGAGTCCATAGAGTCCCGCTATGCGGGACTTTAAGAGATTCTCTCCACAGAATTTTTCTCAGCGGTCTCAGCGTCTCTAATCCCACTTCACTGTAACAGGACAAAGCGGGACGAGTGGGCGGTTATATTTTCCTTTAGTCTAAATCAACAGGTGTTTTGCACCTGTTACACCTCTTAGCACCCCTGAAAAGCTTATGGCCGCATTCTGGGCAGATATAGCGTGCCTCTTCAGCCTTAACCCATTTTTCTGTTCCAACTTCTCGCCAATAGGGGATAGCCCGTAAAATAACCTTCTTTCCAAGAGGTATGGAAAATTCTTCTATTAATTTGCAAGGAAAATCCTTGCATTCATGACAGCCTGTGTATCCCTTTTCTGTTACGCAGTCTTTTATATTGCATTCCCTGCAAAAATAAAAAGGCTCATCAGACAAACAGCCTTTACAATGGATATCTTCAACTGATAGATTTTCACTATCAGGGAGTTTGCCTTTATATACACCAAGGAGTCTTTCTTTAAACTTCACATTATTTTCAAGTGTTGCATATAGGATACCACAAACCCCACAGTAAAGACCACAAGGTGCTATATAATCTTTATTTATTTCCATAGGTTAAATTAAAAAAGTAAAGTATTTTATACAGATTTTCGTAACTACTCAGGTTCAAAGTTCAGGGGTTCACGCCTGCCCTGGTGCGACGTAACGTGCGCTTTAAAACGGTTCTTCTGAGCACTATGCCCAGGGATTCTATGAAAAGTACTGTTAAACCAGGTCTGGGCCAGGGGTTAGACTGATGGAAGAGGATTCGATTCCAGGACTAATACGGAGTTCATCCTATTCCAGGTATACTAACTCGCACTTCTCATCAGCAATCTACTATGGCGACGGATAGCCCAATGCCTTCTGCGTTTCGCTGGAAATATAAAGAAGATCGCAAAGCGATTAACTGTGAACCTTGAACCAAACAGCCTGAGTAGTTACGATATTTCTTCTATTAGCATTTTATTTGCAGGAGGGCTTAGATATTATATGGAGACATAGATTATGTCAATAATCTAATATAACCGCTGGCCCACGCAGACGGACACAGATATTTTGTTCAGAAGACCTTGCTGAACAAAAAATGCAACCGCTTTGCTAAAGAAACGCATTATTGAAGTATCCATAGGCTGAGATTAAAAATTGCCTGCCATCAGGACTATTGGTCTGCGTGTGTCTGTGGGTTAAATGTTTCTTTAAGTCAATGACATTGATCCAAAGATTGGGAAAATAAATTGCCTTGACATCAAAATCAAAAGGAAAATAATTAATAGGGTAGGGGAGAGATAGAATGCAGGTGAAGCTAAGAACTGCAAAGTTTTGGATCTTTATTATTTTGTCTGGGACTCTGTTTGCCTGTTTAAGCGCATCTCAGGTAGAGGCAAAGAACATGTTCCTTGGCTTTAAGCAGGGAGAAAAGTCAGATTCTGTGCCTGAGGGCTGGGAGGTTATCCCCTATTTTCGAATGGTCAAGAATAAGCTGTCTCTTTATAAGGATGGAAAGCGGACTGTTCTCATGGTGAAGAGCATAGGAAGTGCATCTGCTGTCTTAAAAAGGCTTGAGGTGGACCTTAAGGCATTTCCTGTCCTTGTATGGCGCTGGAAGATCAATAGGGTAGTAGGAATGGCAATTGAAAGCCAGAAGGACAGGAACGATTCCGCAGCAAGGATAAGGGTTATTTTCGGAAAGGCAGCAGCAAAACCCTCCCAGAGAACCCCAGATATTTCAAAATTTTTCAAATCCTTCGGGTTTAAAACGGAAGGTATCGAACCACGTGGCTTCAAGATTGACTATATCTGGGGAAATAATGTCTCTAAAGGGGAGGTTATTGACTATCCGGGTTCAAAAAATCACAAGATGGTGGTTGTTCAAAGCGGAAGCAAGAGGGCAAAACGTTGGGTTTGGGAGAAACGCAATCTGATTGAAGACTTCCAGCGATTTTTCAGAAAGAGTCCCCCTGATTTAATAGGAATTGTTGTTCTCACAGATACCGATCAGACCAATGAAGGAGTTATAGCCCATTATAGCGGCATCATACTGATGAGTAAGTAGCTTTCCAGGTTTTAAAGCTTTAGATTTTACCCTATTTTTTTCCTATTTTTTTTACCTCTTCCGGTTTAAACACATCGGATAGAGGGATGGTAAAGGCAATCTCAGGGCGATACCTCATATAGGTCGGTATTGGATAGCGGATTCCCTTCTGGTGGGTCTTTTCAAGGCCATCAATCACCTCAGCCAAAAGGGAAGCAGGAATGGCCATGATCATTTCATGATCCTGGCATGTTGCCCAGACCCGGTCACCGTTGCCAGGGGCGACTACCTTTGGCGTTCTGTGAAGAAAAGCACCTAAAACCCCTTCTGTGCAGGAAGCGGCTCTACCCGAAAAATTGCTTTCAAGAGGTTTGCCTGAATGGTATGTCGCACCATGAATCAGCCGCATCAATTGGGCAGGGTTCACATACACAAGAATAACATCCGGCTCGATCTTAGTCCGTTCCAGTGGGGAGTAAACCACAACAAGGTCCTGGCCCATTTCAAGACAGAGAAACCCAGCCATCACCTCAGCGGCTGCCTTTTCATCAGCCGCATAATTCATGTGGGTCATAAAATTAATTGCCCCGCGTTCATCGGTAACCCTGTCCCAGCCGTATGTGTGAGCTGCAATCCCACACCCCACGTCTTCCCGCGTAAAGGCCACAGTCCATCCATAACGCCTGGCCATTGCAGAACCCTGACAGGGGGCCATCTTGACTTTCAGGTCACGAAGAGGTCTTTTAGCCCGGTCAGGGATTTGGGCTTCTTCTTTTAGAAATTTTATAGCCACAGGGAAGGTTGAAGGGTTAACCAGAGACCTGAGCTTTTCTCCAAGCTTGAACCACTTATCCATAAAATATCTCCTCTTTCTAAAAATTCGGTGTCAGGTTTTACATGATTGTTGTAATTGCTCAAAATATTGCTTGCCCTGTTAAATGCCGCCTCTGGCGGCCCCTTACAGGGATTTAACAGGGTGAAATTTCAAATTGCTGTTTCTTTGAAGCATGGATATTTTTTTCTTGGCGACGAAAGGGCTTATGCTGTTATGCAGGCTAAAGATTCACACTGTGGAATTTCGCCTTTGGCGAACCCCCTTTGGGGGATTCCACAGGGTAAAGATAAAGGCGGGCGATCTACCATAGAGGAAGTGCCCAATTCACTAAATCTGGCAATCTCTACCTGAGATGGCCGCCCGCCGGGATCATCGGGAAAGATCCAGCTCAAAGCGTTTGCCTGGTTCGTTCGAAAAAAAAAGACATCCATGCTCCTCCATGAGATATTGAGTATATACTAATTTTTCTCTAAATCGCTTCTATAGTTGAGGGTGGTTTTTTGGTTATGTTATAGGTAACGCTGACAACACCTGACACCTCAGTCGTGATTCTCTCTGCCAATCGGTCTAAAACATCATAGGCAAGCCTGGTGGGCGATCCTATTTTCGCATCTATGCTCTCCCAACATCTGACTTCAATCTGCAAACCGTAATCTCTCTTTCCTTCCCGTATCCCGGTAACCTTATCATTATGCAGAATCGCCAAATACTGAAATGCGCCTATATTGGATAATTCTTCCTCAACAATCTTTGTTGCCCGTCTTAAAATCCTTACTCTTTCTGGTGTAATCTCACCAATTACTCTTGTAGCCAGGGCTGGTCCAGGAAAAGGTGGCCGGTTATATATCTCCTCTGGTAGGCCAACTGCCTTAGCGACCTCTCTGATTGACGATTTCCGAAGTTGGATTAATGGCTCTAAAATCTTGTATCCAAACATTTCCTCTGGATCTATCCCGAGCTGCTCAATGATATTATGCTGCCTTTTTATCCCGGCAACAGTTTCCTCAATATCGGTGTAGTTAGTGCCTTGCAGAAGATATTTCGCACCAGCCTCTTTTACTAACTTAGCAAAGATATCTCTATAAAATGAGCGGGTGATTGCCTCTCTTTTCTCTTCCGGGTCGGTGATGCCTTTCAATGCATCAAAAAAGGTTTTTTCAGCATCCACAAGTCCAACCATTACTCCTAAATCTTTAAATAATGAGACAATATATTCAGGTTCTCCTTCCCTCATCAGAGCATTATCAATGAAATATGACTTGAATCGATCACCTAATGCCCTGTGTCCAAGCATGGTAACTACTGACGAATCAACACCTCCGGATAAGGCATTGATAGCCAGCCCATCACCAACAATCGAGGAAATCTCCTCAAGCTTTTCCGCAATGAATTTCTCAGTATCTAATTCCTCTAATGTAATTTCCTTTATCTCCATATTACCTCCCTG
>JAUWNK010000038.1 GCA_030612685.1 Desulfobacteraceae bacterium | reverse complement strand
CCCGCTCCATTTTCAACATAACAGATATAAGAGGAGGTGTACAGGTTTTACCGAATTTTCAAAGAACAGTTAAACAAAATTTGAGGCATAACATAGCCACAAATTTTTTACTTGACTTTCACCGGAATAACTTAGGAGGTTCAAAGTTCCGGGTTCACGCCTGCCCGCCGGACGGCAGGCGAGGTTCAATGGTTGTTTGCTTAACCCTGTATCGTTTAATAAGCCAAAGGCTTATAAACCCGGGTTTTCATGAGCCAGTTGAGGCCTCTGAGCATGTACAACGGTTCGGTTCGGGTTGAACCCCTGGACAGTAAACCCTGAACCTGCCAAGCTGGGTAGTTAATTTTTCTTTTGCCTTGACTAACAACTATAATTAAATTACACGTAACCACTTAAAATAAAAATAGAGATTAGTCAAGGAGAGATTCGTTTTTTTGGCTCATAATGTGGATGCACCAAAAGGAAAGCAGGCCAACTATATTGTTTAAGGTTTTGTAACTGAAGGGAATTTTTATTAATGGATGAATCGAGCGGGATAATAAAGGAAATAAAGAAAAAAGTTCAGGAATTAAGATCAAGGGGATTTAACCTTTATCCATCGGGCTTCAGGAGAGATATAACAGTAGAGGAGGTGTTAAATCGTTTTGGTAAAATGGATAATAATGCGCTTAAGGAGATAACTGATACCTTCACCTTAGCAGGAAGGGTTATGTCCATCAGGGATTTTGGGAAAGCAGTTTTCATCCATATTAAAGATGGAACTGGCAAGCTTCAGGCATATATACGGAAAGATAGAGTCGGAGATGATGATTTTGCCATATTTAAATTTATAGATATAGGCGATCATGTGGGTCTAACAGGGCAGCTTTTTAGGACAAAGACAGATGAATTGACTATCCTGGCCAGTTCTGTTGTTCTTCTAACAAAGGTTCAGAGTCCATTACCGGAAAAATATCACGGATTGATAGATGTAGAAACTAGATATCGCCAGAGGTATCTCGACCTCATTGTTAATGATAATGTCAGGCATACCTTTATCCTAAGAAGTAGGATAATCCAGACTATCCGGGAATTTTTTGATAAAGAAAATTTTATAGAAGTTGAGACACCAATGATGCAATCTATCCCGGGTGGTGCTACAGCCAGGCCATTTAAAACATATCATCATACATTGGGCATGGATCTTTATTTGAGGGTAGCCCCGGAACTTTATCTAAAAAGACTGGTGATAGGAGGATTAGAGAAGATCTATGAATTAAATAGAAATTTTCGAAATGAGGGGATCTCAACTAATCATAATCCGGAATTTACCATGCTCGAATTTTATGTTGCATATGCAACGTATGAAGACCTGATGGATTTGACTGAAAAGCTATTCCTATATCTCCTCAAGAAGCTCTTTGGCCAGTTGACTATTGAATACCAGGGCAATACAGTAAATTTTACTACTCCATGGCCCAGGATTTCATTAATGGATGCCTTAAAGGATATTGGTGGTATAGGGGAGAATGTTCTTTTGGATAATAAGGCATTAATAGATCTTGCCAGGTCTAAGGGACTTGAGATACAAGATAACGAGGGCATTGGAAGTGTATTAGCGAGACTTTTTGAGCACACAGTTGAGCCAAAATTAATTCAGCCCACCTTTGTTGTTGACTATCCGATAGAGGTTAGTCCCCTTTCCAGGAGAAAGGATGAGAATTCCGAGATTGCAGAAAGATTTGAATTATTTATAGCTGGGAAAGAGATTGTAAATGGCTTCTCTGAGCTAAATGACCCGGATGATCAGCGGGAGAGATTTCTCAAACAGGCTTCCTTAAGGGATTCAGGTGATGAAGAGGCCCTTTTTATGGATGAGGATTATCTCAGGGCATTGGAATATGGGCTGCCTCCTACAGCAGGAGAGGGTATCGGAATAGATAGACTGGTTATGATCCTAACTGATTCCCCTTCTATCAGGGATGTTATACTTTTCCCCCAAATGAGGAAGAAGTAGCTGAGTTTATTGGGTTTTTGTGTTTAGGCACTCTTAATTTTAGCTCACTTTAGGCACTTTTAACTTTAGGGACTTAAACACTATGTCTTTTGAAACATTCTTTTCTATCAGATATTTAAAGGCAAAGAGAAAGCAAGGATTTATCTCTATTATAACTGGTATTTCCATTTTGGGAATAATGATAGGGGTCATGGCCCTGATTGTAGTGCTGGCAGTTATGAATGGTTTCAGGGAAGATTTACTGAAAAAGATACTCGGTGTAAACTCCCACTTGCTTATCTTAAGCTATAAGGGTGGTATCGAGGATTCAGAAGCTGTTATGGGGAAAGCTTTGAAGGTAGATGGTGTTATTTCTGCAACACCATTTATTTATAGTCAGGTAATGATTAAAAATGCTGGCAGTATCTCAGGGGCTATTCTAAGGGGTGTGGATCCAGCCACAGCAGGTAAGGTAATCAATATTGATTCTATGATAAAAGAAGGCTCCCTTAATGTTTTAAAGAGATCTGAGGCCGATCCACAAGGAATCATTATCGGTAGTGAGTTATCAAAACAGATAGGAGCGCTGCCAGGAGATACCGTAACCCTGGTATCACCTATTGGTAAATTGACGCCATTGGGGAGGGTGGCCAATGAGGGTAGATTTGAGGTAAAGGCCCTTTTTGAATCCGGCATGTATGAGTATGATAGTTCGCTTGTGTACCTTTCTTTAACTGATGCCCAGGATTTTCTCTCACTTGGGGATGAGGCAACAGGGATCGAATTAAGGGTTAATGATATAAATAAAAGTGATAAAATAGGCAAAATCATTCAGGAAGAACTCGGCTATCCTTACTGGACCAAAGACTGGAAAATGATGAACAAAAGCCTATTTTCCGCCTTAAAACTTGAAAAGGTGACCATGTTTATTATTCTGACCATGATAATTCTCGTAGGTGCACTTAATATAATCAGTTCCTTAGTTATGATGGTTATGGAAAAGACTCGCGATATAGCGATACTTAAAACTATGGGGGCATCGTCAAAGAGCATCATGTCTATTTTTATTTTTCAGGGCCTATTTGTTGGTATTGTTGGTACCTTGCTGGGGCTCATGTCCGGGTCCTTTCTATGTTATCTCCTGGCACGATATAAGTTTATCAAGCTTCCTCCAGATATATATTATATAAATACCCTGCCTGTTAGAATGGAATGGGTAGATATTGTCTCAATCGTATTGGCTGCAATAATTATTTCTTTCATAGCCACTATTTACCCTTCCTGGCAGGCCTCAAAATTAAATCCTGTTGAGGCATTGAGATATGAGTAGGAGTGCACTAAAGTGCCTAAAGTTAAAAGTGAGCTAAAATTATGGATAGGATTATTTGGAATTGGGGAATTGAAGAATTTAGGGATTTTCGATTGCCGATTTTCGATTGAAAAAAATCAAAAATCAAAAATGACAAATGACCAGTGACAGATGACGAATAAGAATTGTCCGTTACGGGTTGTTTGTTTAGTTTACTTTTAACTTTAGGCACTTTAGGCACTTTAAAATTTAGGCACTTTTTAATGGAACCCATGCTCCAGATAGAAAACATATATAAAAGCTTTGAAAATAATGGCCAGATAATTCAGGTGGTTAAAGGGATCAACTTACAGGTATTATCAGGTGACTCCCTTGCCATAACAGGACCCTCTGGATCGGGCAAGTCAACCCTGCTTAATATTATGGGCACATTAGAGCCACCATCCAGGGGTAATATTTTTTTTAAAGGCAGTAATGTCTATCAAATGGATGAGGTGGACCTAATTAAGATCAGAAATAGGGAAATAGGGTTTGTCTTTCAGTTACATCATCTTCTCACTGAATTTAATGCTGAGGAAAACACCATGATCCCAGCCCTTATATCAGGTTACAGCAAAACAAAATCCGCTGAGATGGCTTCAGCAATTCTGTCTCAGATGGGTTTAAAAGATAGATTAAGGCACAGAGTGGGAGAGCTTTCTGGAGGAGAACAGCAAAGGGTTGCAATTGCCAGGGCCTTAATTATGGAGCCTAAATTGCTCTTGGCAGATGAGCCCACAGGGAACCTTGATAAGGCAACAGGTGATGAGATAACAAAGCTGCTACTTTCCCTTAATAGAAGCAGAGGCTTGGCTTTAATTATAGCTACTCATAATCTGGAGCTGGCCCACCAGATGTCCAAGCAGTTGCAATTAGTTGATGGCAGGTTTATGTAAAGATTACTCGTTATTTGTTACTGGTTACTCTTTACTCGTGTTTTTTAACCCGCCTAAAGCGAGCAACCAGCAACCTGTAAGCAGAAAAAAGCAACGAGCAACCAGCAGCGAGTAAGTTAATGATTCAAAAGATATTCTCCTATCCTGGCCATATATTGGGACCTTTTTCTTTTTTATTAATTTTAATCCCTTTTTTGATGCCTACCAATGTAAAGGCGCAGTTGTCAGATAAGATAGCCGTCCTTCCTTTCAAGATTTATATGCTGAAGCCTATGGATCATCTTGTTTTAGGCCTACAAGAGATGTTAATATCAAGGTTGGCAAGGGAAGGGTTTGACCTTCTCGATCCGGCGATAATAAATAAGAGTAAACTATCCAGGATAAAACTATCAGATTTAAATCTTGTAAGGAGAGTAGGGAAAGAGAACAGGATCGATTGGTTAATAAAAGGGAGTATTACCCAGATTGGAGAAAAGATCAGCCTTGACCTTAACCTTATTCCTATCTCAACTGAAAGGAGACCTTTCCCTATTTTTGTTGTAGGAGATAAGATAGATGAATTAACCCAAATAATAGAGAGGGCGGCATTAACAGTAAAAAACAGGATTAAAGGCGTTATCCAGATAGATTCAGCCTATATTAAAGGAAATAAAAGGATTGAAACTGATGCCATATTGGCGGCAATTGAGAGTCAAAAGGGGACGATATTTGACCCAAGCGCCTTAGATAAAGATCTTAGATCCATATATCAGATGGGTTTTTTCGAGGATGTGCAGATAGGCATAGAGGAGGGTCCCGGGGGTAAAATAATCACCTTCAAGGTTTGTGAAAAACCATCAATTGGCAAGATTAAATTTGAGGGGAACAAGAAGATTGATCGAAAGGATCTGATAGAGATTTTAGGTATTAAAAAATACTCTATCCTTAATAGGAAAAGTATCAAAGATAGTATAGAAAGGCTAAAAGATCATTACCATCAAGAAGGATATTATAATGTTGAAATAAGAGAAAGGATTGAGGATCTTCCCAATAATGAAGTGGCCTTACTTTATCAGATTAAGGAGGGAGACAAGGTCTATATAAGGAAAATTAAATTTGCAGGGAATGCTGAGATTAATGATGATGATCTAAAAGATCTTATGGAGACAAGCGAAAAGGGGTTTTTCTCCTTCCTTACTGACTCCGGTCACCTGGATAGAAAAAAATTAGAAGGTGATATATATAAGATAAAATCATTTTACTATAACAACGGTTATATAAAGGCAAAAGTAGGTGAGCCGGAGATATCCTACAAAAAAGATGAAGGGCTTATAATTACTATCAAGATTAGTGAAGGTCCTCAATATGCTATTGACAAGGTTAGTATAGGGGGAGATCTAATAAAAGAAGCCGATGAACTCTATAAGGCTCTTAAGATAACAAAAGAGAAGGTATATAATAGGAAGATTATCAGGTCTGATATATTGACTTTGAGTAAGATTTATTCGGATGAAGGCTATGCCCTTGTGGATGTTTCTCCTGAGATCAAAGAGGATGATAAAGAACGTAAAGCTGATATTACATACCGTATTTCGAAAGGAAAGAAAGTTAGGTTTGAGAGAATAATAATCACTGGAAATGACAGAACCAGGGATAAGGTTATTCGCCGGGAGTTAAAGGTTATTGAAGGTGGATATTTCAGTGGGAAGAAGTTAGAAAGAAGCAGTCAGAATCTTCATCGCCTCGGCTTTTTTGAGGAGGTGGAGGTTAACACAAAAAATGGAAGCAGCGATGAGGATATGATCCTTGATATACATGTTAAGGAGAGATCTACCGGTATGTTTTCTATTGGTGCTGGATATAGTTCGGCAGAAAATGCTATAGGGATGCTTGAAATATCGCAGAACAACCTCTTTGGTCGCGGCCAGTCATTATCGGTAAGGGCCTCCTTGAGCTCCAAGGCTACTCGATATACCTTAAGTTTCACTGAGCCTTGGCTATTTGATAAGCCTTTATCGGCAGGTATAGATCTGTATGACTGGGAATACGAATATGATGAATATACCAAGGATAGCAATGGGGGAAAATTAAGGTTTGGTTTTCCATTAAGACTTGAGTTCACCAGAGGTTCAGTTATTTATACTTATGACGATGCTGATATCTCGGATGTATCAGAAACAGCTTCTCAGGTCTTAAAAGATATGGAGGGAAGAAATATAACAAGCAGCCTGACCTTTGGCGCTACTAGGGATAGCAGAGACAGACGCTTTAATCCCAGGAAGGGCTCAATTAACTCCCTATCAATAGAATATGCAGGTGGCATACTGGGAGGAGATAACTATTTTACCAAATACAGGGCCAGATCAGTCTGGTTTTTCCCTTTTTACTGGGATACAGTATTTTCTCTGCAGGGCAGATGGGGCTACGTTGAGCAAAGGTCAGGAGGCAAATTGCCTGTTTACGAAAAATTCAGGTTAGGAGGAATGAATACCGTCAGAGGTTTTGAATATGGCGATATTTCACCTGTTGATCCGGTTACAGGTGACAAGGTAGGTGGAGAAAAGATGATGGTCTATAACATTGAGTTCTGTTTTCCTCTCGTGAAGGAACAGGGAATAGTCGGTGTCCTATTCTTTGATGCGGGAAATGTCTTTACTGAGGATGAGGACTATACCTTCAGCGGAATTAAGCGGAGTGCTGGGGCAGGGATAAGATGGTATTCACCAGTAGGACCTCTGAGGTTGGAATGGGGGTATAATCTTGACCAGAAACCTGGTGAGCCCTCAAGCAACTGGGAGTTTACTATTGGAACACCATTTTAGTGTTTGTTAAGCTTGCCAGCCCTGTTAAATGCTTCCCATGTCTCCCCCTGATGGGGATTTAACAGGGTAAACGTTGAAGTGCTATGGACTCAAGAAACACAAAAAACACAATGAACCCAACATGGTTGACTAATAAAAGTAAAATAATGTAATGTTCAAACTAATCTCATGGAGTGTTGGTGTGTTACTTTTGTATTTATCCATTTATCCAATGCTCCACTCCTTTGAGATTGTGTCAAACAATAGGATGGTAATCTAAATAGCAGCTTATATAAAATCACCAAGAATGGAGTAAAGAATGAAGAGGCATTTCTTATTATCTACTATTATTCTTGTAATACTGTTGACTTGTAATATAGCTTTAGGGGAAGATTTTAAGATTGGTTTAATTGATCTTCAAAGATGTCTCGAGGAATCTAAGGAAGGTCAAAAGGTCTTTCAGCTTCTAAAGAAGAAGAAAGATATTCTCCAGAGGCAACTGGATAAAAAACAAAAAGAAATTCTGGAGTTAAAAAAGGAATTAGAGAAACAGGCTATGATGTTGAGTATGGATGCCAAGGAAGATAAAAATAAGGCCATTGAAAGGAAGGCCAGAGAGTTAGAATATTTTTATAAGGATCTAAATGAAGAGATGATAAAGGCACAGGAAAAAGAAAAAAAGAGGATCTTTAAAGAATTAGGAAGGGTTATTGAAGAGATAGGCTCCAAAGGAGGCTACGGCTTGATAATGGAAAAAAGGGCTGGCGGTGTTCTTTATTGGAATGACTCAGTTAACATTACTGAAAAGGTTATAAGAGCATATGATCAGATGAAAGAAGAAAGTAAAAAATAATAGGTTGAGTGGTTAAATAGTTAAGTGGTTTATTTTGAGTATTACTGGTTAGGGGTTGCTCATTTCCCGACTAACAACAGACAACTAACGACAAACTTTTGACTCTTATAACTTTAAACTTATAATTTTAGTTCACTTTAGGCACTGTTAAACATTGGAACTAACTCTTAAGCGCATAGCCGAATCGCTAGGTGGTACTGTTAAAGGTGATGATCAGGTCTTGATAAAAGGGATAAATTCCCTTCTTTTTGCTGAGAAGGGAGAGATATCCTTTTTGGCAGATCCACGTTTAAAGGATCAGATCAAGATAACAAAGGCATCGGCCATTATTGTTAAGGAAATCACAAGTCTTTATCAAGGGCCACAATTGATAGTTCCCGATCCCTATCTTGCCTACGCCAGAGTGGCAACCATATTTTCTCCTCCCGTTCCTCGCTTCCATGGAATAAGTGAAAAGGCCGTGATTGAAAAAGGAACTGATATAGGAAAGGATGTATCCATCTATCCTTTTGCGTATGTTGGGGAAGAGTCAGTAATAGGCAATAAAGTGGTTCTTTTCCCAGGTGTCTATGTTGGTAGCAGGGTCAAGATAGGTGATAAAAGTGTTATCTATCCAAATGTAACAATAATGTCTGGCTGTATTATAGGGAGGGAAGTAATAATTCATGCAGGGACTGTCATAGGAAGTGATGGCTTTGGTTACGCCAGGGATGGTGATGTAAGTATCAAGATTCCACAAACAGGTATTGTTGAGATAGAAGATAATGTAGAAATCGGGGCAAATAATGCCATTGACAGGGCTGCCCTTGATAAGACATTAATAAAGAAAGGAGTAAAGACCGATAATCTTGTTCAGATTGGGCATAATGTAGTTGTTGGTGAAAATACAATCATTGTTGCTCAGGTGGGCATTGCAGGAAGCACCAGGATAGGAAAGAGTGTTGTTATAGGGGGACAGGTCGGTTTTACGGACCACATTGAGATAGGTGATCGGGTAATGATTGGTGCAAAATCTGGTGTGGCCAAATCTATACCAGGTGGTGAGGTTGTTTCCGGTATACCAACAATGCCTCATCGCCTCTGGTTGAAAACGAGAGGGCATATAAGGAGACTCCCCGAGTATTCTGAAAGGGTGAAGAAGTTAGAAAATAAGGTTAAGGAACTGGAAGAACAATTAAAAAAAGGGTAATATCCGTTCTTCGTTGCCCGTTGGATGTGAGTTACTAGTTACGTATTCAACTTTGAAATCTGAAATCCCTGGCCCAGACCTGGTTTGCAAGGTTTTAATTATATAGCTTTAACCTACGAAGCAATATACCGACAAGATAATATTCCTGGCGATTCGTGCCAGGGCGGGCCTAAGCACGAAATCAGAAACAAATTCAAATGAACAAAATAAAAAATCCAAAACAATATGATTTAACTGAACTATAAATATTTTTGGAGCCATCTTGAGTTAAGGCCAGTAAGGTTTTGAACATTTGATATTCGAATTTCGAATTAATTTTTTTGTCAAAAAAACATGGATTTTAGAACTAACGGCCTAAAAAAGGAGTAGGTAGGATAATGGATCTACCACTGACTTATAAGGACATCATAAATATACTACCACACCGTCATCCATTTCTGTTTGTGGATATGATTACTGAACTTGAATTAGGTGAGAGGATAGTAGGGATCAAGAATGTTACCATAAATGAGCCTTTCTTCGAGGGTCATTTTCCGGGAAACCCTATTATGCCTGGCGTTTTGGTAATAGAGGCCATGGCCCAGGTAGGGGGAATACTTGCCAGATTATCGGTACCAGAAAGCATGAAGATAGAAAATGGTAAAGCTATATACTTCGCTGCTATTGACAAGGTAAAGTTTCGGAAGCCAATCGTTCCTGGCGACCAGATCCTTTTCGAGCTGACTGCTATAAGAAAAGGCACAAAGATATGGAAAATGAAAGGGAAGGCAGTGGTAAATAAGAAAGTAGTGGCAGAAGCCGAGTTGGTAGCCGCAATAGGATAATTAAAATGGGAGTAGATATCCATCCAAGTGCTGTAGTTTCCCCACAGGCACAGATAGCCGATGGGGTTAAGATTGGGCCATATTCAATCATAGGCGAAAAGGTAACAGTAGGAAGGGATACTGCTATTGATTCCCATGTAGTTATAGATGGGAATACAATAATAGGGAAAAAAAACAAGATCTACCCTTTCGTCTCCCTTGGTTTACCTCCCCAGGACATCAATTATCAAGGTGAGGATACTAAGCTTATTATTGGGGATGAAAATATAATAAGGGAGTTTGTAACTGTTAATCGGGCCACAACAAAGCAGGATAGAGTCACAAAAGTCGGGAACAAGAATTACCTTATGGCCTATGCCCACATAGCCCATGACTGTACTTTAGGTAATTCCATTATTATGTCAAATGCTGCAACCCTTGGTGGTCATATAGAGATAGGTGACAAAGCTATCATTGGGGGTCTGGTAGCCATACATCAGTTTGTCAGGATAGGAACCTACGCATTTATCGGAGGAAAATCAGCCATAGTCAAAGATATACCCCCTTTTATGATGGCCTCTGGAGACAGGGCCAAATTATATGGATTAAATCAGATAGGTCTTAAAAGGGAAGGATTTTCTCAAGAAAAGATCAATGGGTTAAAAAAGGCCTATCAGGTTATATGGCGCGATCATCACCTTTTTGCCGAGGCGCTGGAAAGGGTTGGAAGGGAAATACCTCCTTTTAAAGAGTTAGAAGTATTGATTGAATTTTTGGTAAGCTCAAAAAGGGGTATTATTAAGTAGTGGCTGACCGAAAACCCCGGTTTTTCGTTCAGAAATTCGAAATCCGAAGCACGAAATCCGAAACAATGACCAAAGCACGAATGTTCCAATGACAAAAACGCCATGCTTTCAATGAGTTATTTTTCGGTCATTCTGTCATTTTATATTCGAATTTGTTTCGAATTTCGATATTCGGATTTTGCCTGAAAACGACTTTTCGTTCAGGCACTAAGTAGGGGACAATTGATAATTGTCAATTGTAAATTAAAAATGGATAAGATAGGCCTCATAGCTGGAAGTGGAAAGTTTCCCCTGTTAATAGCAGAATCAGCCAGAAGAAAGGGGTTAAAGGTAATTGCTGTGGCCCATAAGGGAGAGACTATCCCGGAGTTGGCGAGCATTGTTGATGAAATTACCTGGATAGGGCTTGGTCAATTTGGACATTTACTCAGCGCCTTCAAATCAGGAGGGGTAAGTCATGTCTTAATGGCAGGCGCAATAACCAAGGCCAATATGTTTGCCAAGATAAAGCCAGATCTAAAAGGGCTGGCAGTCATTGGAAAATTATTAATTTACCATGATGATGACATCTTAAGGGCTGTGGCTAGGGAGCTCGAAAAAGAAGGGATAACTGTTGTAAATTCCACTAGTTATCTACCGGAACTTCTGGCACCATCTGGCTGTCTTACCAAAAGAAAGCCTAGCAAAGAGGAGATCGAGGACATAGAATTTGGCTGGAAGGTAGCCAAAGAATTAGGTCGCCTCGATATAGGCCATTGTGTTGTGGTCAGAAGAAAGACAGTCTTAGCAGTAGAGGCAATCGAGGGAACCGATAAGACAATATTAAGGGGAGGGGAATTAGGCAAGGAAAGTGCGGTGGTTGTTAAGGTTTGTAAGCCCAATCAGGATCTTAGGTTTGATTTACCTGCTGTAGGCCTTAGCACCATTAAGGTTATGTCAGATGTCAGTGCATCTGTTTTGGCAATTGAAGCAGGCAAAACCCTCATCTTTGATAAAGAGGAGATGATAAGACTGGCAAATAGTAAGGGTGTTTCCATTATCTCAAGGTAAGTTCTTGATGAGTTGAGGTATAATGCTTGCGAAGTAAAAAATAACCTGTGGGCATAAATCCTAAATTCTAAACCCGAAATACTAAACCCTAGCCCAGACCTGGCCTATAATCTTAATTGGCCAATCCGAGCACGTAGTACCTTATAGACTTAACAGTTTGATTTAAGCACGTCACGCCAGGGCAGGCTGGCTTGTATACTCAATAGGCTGGTTCGAGCATGTAGCGCCCTAGAGGATTAGCAGGCCGATTAGATTACATAGCTCCAGGGCGGGCAAATCCAAATGCTTCCGAGTTCCGGAATTCGGAAACCGAAATAGGAAATCCAAAATAGCATGAAAAACCTTTGGCGCCATACTGTAGAAGACGAAATAAGTTTTGATATTGTGATTTTAGATTTTGAAATTGTTTAGGTTTTAGAAATTAGGATTTAGGATTTTTCATATTCTATTGAGCATGTTCAAGTTTATTTTCTAAAAAGTAGCAACGGGCAACAGACAACAAACGACAGACTTATATTTTATGAAAAAATTACGATTAGGCGTTGTTGGGGTGGGCTACCTGGGTGAATTTCATGCCCAGAAGTATGCCTCTATGGAAGACATAGATTTTGTTGGACTTACCGATAAAAATCCTGAAAGGGCACAAGAGATGGCACGTAAGTATAATACGAAAGCTTACAATAGCCATACTGAGCTTCTTTCCCATGTAGATGGCCTTAGTTTAGCAGTTCCAACAGTATCACACTTTGAAATAGGGCACGATATTTTGGATCATGGCATACATCTATTAATTGAAAAGCCTATCACCCTTAAACTGATGGATGCTGATAGGCTGATAGAAGTAGCAAAAAAAAATAATACTATTTTACAGATAGGACATATAGAACGCTTTAATCCTGCTGTGATTAAGATGGAATCATTGATTTCTAAGCCAATATTTATTGAATCTCATCGTCTTAGTTTTTTTACTAAAAGAGGCACAGACGTAGATGTAGTTTTGGACCTAATGATTCATGATCTGGATATTATCCTGCACATAGTAAATTCAGAGATTGAATCAATAGATGCTGTTGGGATGCCTGTTATTAGTGAAAAGATAGACATTGCTAATGTTAGGATCATTTTTTCCAATGGTACCGTAGCAAATTTAACAGCAAGCCGGGTTTCGAATGAATCTTTGAGAGAGATTCGGATCTTCCAACATGATAAATGCATATCAGTTGATTATAGCAGAAGAAAGATCAAGGTAAGTCATTTTACTTCCCCCACAGTTCATGTAGAGGATGAATTTCCTGATAGTGATCCCTTAGCCGATCAGATTAGATCCTTTGTGGGGGCCATAGCAAACGGGTCAGAGCCTAATGTGTCCGGAGTTGATGGAAAAAAGGCCCTTGCTGTGGCCCTTTCTATTATTGACCAGATAAAAAGAAGAACAAAGGCACTATCCTAAGTTGAGCCCAAAAAAAAGCGTAATGATTGTGGCAGGAGAGGCCTCAGGGGATATTTATGGGGCAAATTTGGTCCTGGCAATAAAGAAGATAGCCCCTGACACAGCATTTTTTGGTCTTGGTGGCCCAGAGATGCAAAAGGTTGGTGTGAGGATTATTTATCAATCATCAGCCATGGCTGTGGTAGGAATAACGGAAACCATACCCAGAATTAGATACATTTCTCGGGCCTTGAGGGAATTAAAGAAAGTATTAAAAGTTGATCCTCCAGATCTCTTGATACTTATTGACTATCCAGGCTTTAATCTAAATTTGGCCAAAAAAGCCCACGCCCTTGGTATCCCTGTGCTTTATTATATTCCTCCCCAGGTATGGGCATGGTGGGAGAGCAGGGTGAAAAAGATAGCTAAACGGGTAGACCGGGTTGCCGTTATTCTCCCCTTTGAGAAAGAATTTTACCAGAGATATGGTCTTACAGCAGAATATGTGGGTCATCCACTCTTGGATGAGTCTTTACCTGAAGGAGGTAAGGAAAAAATTAAGGAAAGTTTGGATATTGGTTTTGAGAGAGATCCTATCCTTGGATTGCTTCCCGGAAGTAGGGCTGAGGAGATTGTGAGAATGATGCCGGTAATGGTAGGTGCAGCTGAAATCATTTACCGCTATTATCCTCGCCTGTATTGCATTTTGCCATTAGCATCTACAATCAGAGAAGAGGTAGTCAAGTCCTATTTAGAAGATGCCAAAATAGATATTAAAATTGGGAGGTCTGATACAAAGGAGTTATTGAAGATAGCTGATTTGGCCTTAATTGCCTCAGGAACTGCTACCTTAGAGGCAGCAATAATGGAAACACCCATGGTAATAGTATATAAGGTGTCTCATATAACTTACATACTCAGCAGATTCCTTGCAAAGGTGTCTAACATAGGTCTGGTAAACTTAATTGCTGGAAAAACTATAGTTCCAGAATTGATTCAAAGCAAGGCAACAGCTTCTCGTTTAGCAGAAGAGGGCTTAGCTATCCTAAAAAATGATGGGTTAAGAACAGATATGAAAAAGGGGTTAAAATTGGTAAAAGAGCAACTCGGTCAAGGGGGTGCTTCCAACAAAGTAGCCCATATTGCAGGGGAGATGATGGGGCTGTATTAACGGGTAAGCAGGAAGCAGAAGAAAATAACCAGCAATGAGCAATGATAAATTAGCAATTAAGAATGATCAACGAGTAACGAGAATATGGCAGATACAATACTCATAGTAGATGATGAGCCAGGCATAATTCAATCCTTACATGGTATCCTTGCTGATGAAGGGTTTGAGGTTATAACTGCTGATGGGGGTCTTAAGGCCCTTGATAAAATAAAAGAGACTATTCCGGATATTGTATTACTGGATATCTGGATGCCGGATATCGACGGCATGGAAACACTGAAGAGAATTAGAGAACTGTACCCGAGTTTGCAGGTAATTATGATCTCAGGCCATGGCACAATCGAAACTGCGGTTAGGGCCACAAAACTGGGTGCCTATGACTTTATTGAAAAGCCTCTTTCCCTGGAAAAGGTTCTTTTATCAATAAATAATGCATTGAACTACAATAGGCTTGAGACAGAGCTTGATCTTTTCAGGGAGAGAGAGCGGCAGAAGTATCAGATAACCGGACATAGCCAGGCCATTACTGAGTTAAAAGAGCAGATAAAGATTGTTGCACCAACTAATGCATGGGTGCTTATTGTTGGAGAAAATGGAACAGGTAAGGAGTTAGTAGCCCATACAATTCATAGACTAAGCAAAAGAAATGACAAACCTTTTATTGAGGTTAATTGCGCTGCTATACCAGAAGATTTGATAGAATCAGAACTCTTTGGGCACGAAAAGGGAGCATTTACCGGGGCTACCACAATGAAAAGGGGCAAATTTGATCAGGCCAATAATGGAATGTTATTTTTAGACGAAATCGGTGACATGAGCCTAAAGGCCCAGTCAAAGGTTCTGCGCATTTTACAGGAGCAGAGATTTGAACGCGTAGGTGGCAACAGAACTATAAGTGTAGATGTACGGGTTATTGCTGCAACCAATAAGAATTTAGAGAAAGAGATTGAAAGGGGAACATTCAGGGAAGACCTCTACTTTCGCCTCAACGTTATACCTATCAGGATTCCACCATTGGGGGAGCGGGCTGATGATATACAGGAATTAGTGAATGAATTTTTGGATGAGTTTTCCCTTGATACTAAAACGGAACGCAAATTTCTAAGTACTGATGCCCTTGATATGCTAAAGAAGTATAGCTGGCCTGGCAATGTCAGGGAACTTAAAAATCTGACAGAAAGGATGGCCATTATGTACCCTGGTAGGGTAATTACTGCAAAAGAAATACCTCCTCCATTTAACACATCCAGAATCGAAGACCATAAGCTGGAGACCTTTTTTTCTTTTGACACCCTAAAGGAGGCCAGAGAGATGCTTGAAAAAGACTTTATCGCCAGTAAATTAAAAGAGTTTGAAGGAAATATTTCAAAGACTGCCGAAGCTATTGGAGTGGAGAGAAGCAATCTTCATAAAAAGATAAAGGCCTATGGACTCTGAAAGTTAAAAGTTGAAAGTGAGCTAAAGTTAAAAGTTAGAATGGTTTTGCTCCTTAACTTTAGGCCTGCCCGCAACGCTCTCGCTTGCGAGGCGGGCGGGCATTTGTAATTTTAGGCACTTTAGGCACTTTCTATTATCTCATTTATCTTTTTCCAGAGT
The DNA here is from genome assembly GCA_030612685.1 of Desulfobacteraceae bacterium. Lineage (GTDB taxonomy): Bacteria > Desulfobacterota > DSM-4660 > Desulfatiglandales > B25-G16 > JAUWNK01. The sequence goes on along the minus strand of JAUWNK010000038.1, from coordinate 4,031 downwards.
TCCTTTCTTCCCTGGCCTGTTTTGGCGGAAAAAGTGATAGGTTGAGTAATATTTTCCTTTAGGAGCTGGTTTGAAATAAGATCAATCTGCCTATTCACCTGGCTCCTTGATAATTTATCTACCTTGGTAAGCACAATAATTGGCTTTATCTGATATGCCTTTAGCCAGTTCAAGAGATCCAAATCCCCTTCCCCTGGCTCCCGTCTTATATCCATGATCACCACAACAGCCTTTAGGTTGGATCTTTTTTTTAGATAGGTCTCGACAAGTTTTTTCCAATCCCGCCTAACCTTTATTGAAACCTCTGCATATCCATAGCCAGGAAGGTCTGTTAAATACAGAGCTTTTCCAAAAGAAAAGAAATTGATAGACCTTGTCCTGCCTGGCCTCGAACTTATCCGGGCCAGTTTTCGGTAATTTACCAGTCTATTTATAAGGGAGGATTTTCCTACGTTTGATCTGCCGGCAAAGGCAATTTCAGGCCTATCTGACGGTGGGAAGTGTTCTGGCCGGGTGGCACTCTTTAAAAAGGAGACTTGCATTTAACACTTTTTCAAAAATTCCTCTATCCTTCGGAGCCCTTCGGTGATATTTTCAATGGAGTTTGCATAGGAAAACCTGAGGTATCCTTCGGCCCCTGAGCCAAAATCGATCCCAGGTGCAACACCCACCCCTGCCTTCTCTAAAATCTCAAAGGCCAACTCATAGGAATTATTGGATAGATGTTTAGCCCTGGCCAGTATATAAAATGCCCCAACAGGATCAACACCGATTCCAAAACCAAGTTCTCTAAGCCTTTTAATCATATAATGCCTTCTCTGATCGAATATAGTTTTCATCCTTTCAACATCTAACTGTGCTTCGTTTAGAGCAGCGAGGCCTGCCCACTGGGAGAAACTGCCGGCTGAGATAAAGAAGTTTTGCTGCATCTTTTGCATAGGCCTGACAAAGTCGGGTGGGGAAATCACGTATCCGAGTCTCCAACCAGTCATGGCATAGAGTTTGGAGAAGCCATTTAGAACAAATGCCTTATCTGTATACTCTAATATCGTGTGCTCTTTACCTTCATATACCAGGCCATGATATATCTCATCAGAGATGATATATGGTCCAAGATCAGCAATGCAGCCCATTCTTTCAGGTGAAAGGAGATTTCCGGTAGGATTTGATGGAGAGTTTATAAGGATTGCCTTGGTCTGGGAAGATATTTTTTGTGCAACCTCTTCTGGCTTAAATTGAAATCCATCATCCTCTTCAGTATTTACAAATACGCAATTTCCACCAACATAGTTGATAATATTGGGATAGCAGGGATAATACGGATTAGATACAATAATCTCATCTCCCGACTCTAATATAGTTGAAAAGATCAATAACATTGCCGGTGATGTGCCAGAGGTCACTATGACCTGATCAGGGTTTATATGAACACCATACTTATCCATGTAATGGTAGCAGATAGCCTCTCTTAACTCAGGAATTCCTTGAGAATGAGTATAGTGGGTTTTTCCTTCCCTGATGGCCTTTATCCCGGCCTCCCTTATGCATTGAGGTGTATCAAAATCTGGCTCACCTATCTCAAGGTGAATGATATCCTTTCCCACTTTCTCAAGGGCGTTCGCCCTTTCCAATACATCCATAACAATGAAGGGGCGGAAATCTATTGCCTTGTTTGCAACTACCATAGTCTTATTTTATCTTCCCTAAAAGGCGCTTAGCCTTAGGTGTATAAATGTTTCTTTTATCTAATCTAATGGTTTCTTTAAATCTTAATTCCTTTAAGTAGAATCCACATAGTCAGATCACCTTATTTAAAGGATATTCAATTATACCTTCTGCTCCCTCCCTTATTAAATCAGGAATGAGCTCCCTAACCTTTTCTTTATGAATCATTACTTCAACCGAGACCCAATTGGATTGAAATAGGCTGGCCATAGTGGGGGAGGTAATACTAGGAAGTAGCCTGATAATCCTATCTAATCGTTCCTTTGGTACATTCATCTTTAAGCCTACCATATCCTCAGCCCTTAAGGCCCCTTTGAGGAGTAAGGAGATCTGTTGAATCTTAGCCCTCTTCCATGGATCCTCCCAGGCTTGCTTGTTTGCAATGAGTATGGTGTTTGATTGCATCAATTCATGGATAATCTTCAATCCATGGGCCTTTAAAGTACTACCTGTCTCGGTAACCTCAACAATAGCATCTGCCAAACCTGCTACAACCTTGGCCTCTGTTGTTCCCCATGAGAATTCAACATTAACATCTATCCCTCTCTGGGCGAAGTATTTTCTGGTAAAATTAACCAGTTCTGTTGCTATCTTTTTACCTTGAAGTTCAGGCAATTTCTTTATATTGGAGTCAGCAGACACTGCCAAAACCCACCTGACAGGGCTCTGGCTTACTTTGGAATAGATTAGGTCAGCAACAGTAACAACATCTGATTCATGTTCTTCTTTCCAGTCTTTGCCAGTGAGGCCTGTATCTATAGCCCCGTTTTCTACATGGATAGGCATTTCCTGGGCCCTCAAGACTGAGCACTGAATAGTCTCATCATTTATTTCAGGAAAATAATTCCGATCAGTGATAGAAATCTTCCACCCTGATTTATCAAATAATCTGAGTGTGGCTTCCTGCAAGCTCCCCTTTGGTATACCAAGCTTTAGTATGTTCATTTTTTATATACCTTCTCTGGATCAAATATTTTTTTACCTATGATGGACACCTGCCCATTGTTATCAATTTTGTTATGGAAGCAGCTCTCATATCCAAGATGGCAGGCAGCCCCTCCTAACTGCTCTATCTTGAGAAGGATGGTATCATAGTCACAGTCCACAATAATTTCTTTAACTATCTGGATATTTCCCGAAGTTGTCCCTTTATGCCAGATCTCTCCCCGTGTGCGGCTCCAGTAATGTGCCTCTCCTGTCTGGAGGGTGAGTTGCCAGGCCTCCTTATTCATATAGGCCAGCATTAAAACCTTGCCTGATTTATAATCCTGGGCAATAGCCGGTAAAATTCCATCTCCCTTTTTAAAATCTAATTTGATCATACTCTCTCTTTCAATTTCTAAGTTATTAATCGTATTTTTGGATTGAATCTTACCGTGTTGTTTTTTATATACAAAAGATCTTTCATATTGTCTATACTACTTTCTTAATAATGTCAGTAGTCTGTTGTCAGTAGTTAGTTGATTCTGTCTCTCTAACCACGTAGATGAAATAAAAACTGGCCCCCTTTTTGTTTCTATTTATGTAATTGCTCAATATCCTATGTACTTATTGTATGTTATGAAACCTAAACCAACATACAGATGCAGGGTGGCATTTTATAAGCCTTAGGCTTTTTAATATGCCACCTGTTTAATGCGCCTTAGGCGCATTAAGGTCGGGTATAAAACCCAATTCAACATGCAGATGTAGGGTGGTATTTTACATGCCACCGGTTTACGGTCGGGTTTAAACCCCTGGCCCAGACCTGGCATGCAAGGGCTGAGTTCTATGAATTATACACCCGAAGTATTACAGTTGCTCTATAGTATTCCAGCCAAATCGCGCCAGGGCAGGCTGAGTTACAATGTTTGATTTCTACGACTTCTATTTACGAAATATTAAAATGACAACAGAAGGTTTCAGGCAATTCGCGCCAGGGCAGGCCGACCCTACATTTTCCACGCTTTATTGAGTATGTTCCTATTTATTTGAATTAATTTATTTTTCATTTTTTTCAACGGACGACAGACAACTTTCAACGGACATTACTTTTTTTGCATTCTATGTTATAGATTTTTAAAAGATATATAAAGGATATAATTATGACAGCAAAAGTAGTTAGGGAAACAAATTTTCCCAATCTAAAATTGGTTAGTCGCGGAAAGGTCAGGGATATATATGAGGTAGGGGATAACTTACTCATCGTTACTACTGACCGGATGTCCGCATTTGATGTGGTGATGGATGATCCTATTCCAGATAAGGGAAAGATTCTAACAAAAATATCCGTTTTCTGGTTTGAAAGAACCTCTCCTCTAATCGAT
>JAUWNK010000003.1 GCA_030612685.1 Desulfobacteraceae bacterium | reverse complement strand
CTCTACCAACTGAGCTACACCCACCACATTATATTATTTTCTATCATACTACTTACTTATTGGCAACCGGATATTTCTGTTATAATAATTTCAAAGACTTATCAGCGAACTGTTCCACTTACTCTTCCGCCAGGATCTTTTTGAATATGGAGCTGATAATGTCAATCTCTTCATCCTGTACCGTGCGCATGTCCATCACAAACAGATCGTTTTCAATTCGCCCGATAATTGGAGGTGTAGTCTTTCGCATAATTGCTTCTATACCGTTTGCTGACATCCCTTTGATCCTTATGCCCACACACCTGGTTGAAAGCTCTTGAAGGGGAAGTGCGCCTCCGCCAACACGGGATGAACTTTTTGTAAGCACCACTTCCATTCGGTTGTTCCCCATTTTTCTTAATCTATTCCGCAGACGGCGTGCCTTACTCAGTATTTCTTTAACAGGCATAGTTAGCATCCGCAGGGTAGGGATAGTCGAGATAGCAAGGGATTCATCTCGGTACAGGTGTAGTGTGGCTTCAAGGGCTGACAGGGTCATTTTATCGATCCTGAGTGCCCGGTTGATCGGATTTTTCTTGATGCGTTCAATAATATCTTTTTTACCCAGAATAATTCCAGCCTGGGGTCCTCCGAGCATCTTGTCGCCACTGAAGGTAACCACATCTACGCCAGCAGATACGGTTTCCTGCACTGTCGGTTCCTTCATTAAGCCATATTTTGACAGATCAATAAAGTTGCCACTTCCAAGGTCTTCCATAACAGGAAGACGATACCTCGCTGCCAGCTCCACAAGCTCTCTTAAAGAAACTTCAGCAGTGAAGCCGATTATTTTATAATTGCTGGTGTGTGCCTTTAGCAACAGGCCCGTCTCGGCACCGATTGCTCTTTCATAGTCTGGCAGGTGAGTCCTGTTTGTTGTGCCAACCTCAACGAGCTTTGCACTACTTCTGGCCATAACATCCGGTATACGGAATGAGCCACCGATTTCCACCAGCTCGCCACGCGAAACTATTACCTCTTTCCCATTTGCCAGGGTTTCCAGAGACAAAAAGACTGCCCCTGCATTGTTATTCACTACAATGGCTGCCTCAGCTCCACTTATCTCGCACAGAATACCCTCTATGCAACTATACCTGGATCCGCGCTGCCCTTTTTCAAGATCGAACTCAAGGTTTGAATACCTGTTCGTGATCTCTGCCACATGCCTTGCCACACTTTCTGGAAGCAAGGAACGGCCAAGATTGGTGTGAATAACCACACCTGTTGCATTAACCACTCGTTTCAGATTGTAACTCATCGCTTTATCTACAGCAAGTTGGGTAAGGTGCAAAAGTTGGCCTTCGGAGAACATGGCCTCATCTAAGGCTTTATCTTCAGCGAGAATCCTTTTGCGAAGTTGTTCGAGAGCGCTCTGGATGGATCGCACCAACACAACTCTAGGTATATCTTCTGCTATCTGTGATTTTTTCCACAGTTCGAGTACATGGTCCACACCTGGAAGCTTTCGCAAAAGGGACTGCTGGCTTGAGTTCATAGCTTTCCTCCATAAGAGAAAATATATGCTATGCCTATGTTTTCTTTGGCTTCATACCACGCTTTTGCAAAATTTGCCATGTAAAAAACCTACTTTCAATCGTTTTGCAAAAACCGTTCAGGTGTACGCTTGTTTTTATCTTAAAATACAGACTGAATAATTAAAAAAATGCTAGGTGGGCCACAATGTGGGATCATTTTCGGAAAGGAAGAGATTATTAGAGTCTTTGCAGAAAGACTACCCCCAACTCTTTCCTTAAACCCTGTTAAAAAAGTTTGAGCGAGGCTTTAAACCCCGCTCAAACTTATTTGTACCCTGTTAGATAATATAGAAAATCTCCTTGTGATTTTATTATAAAACAGGTGTAAATATATTTTATGAAACCTATGAAAGCATCTGACAGGATGAATACCGTGCGAATGATGAGGCTTTTTTTGCTGACAGCAGGGTAAACAATTGGTTATGCAATACTTTCTTTAAATTCCTTCCCAGGGCGAAATCTAACAACCTTACTGGCTTTAATCTGAATCGGTTTCCCGGTCTGTGGGTTTCTCCCGGTTCTTGCTTTTCTATTGACTACTACAAATGTTCCAAAACCAGCTAATGGAAGCTTGCCCTCTTTTTTTATAGTTGATTTTACAATAGCGAGGAAAGAGTTTAGTGCTCTTTCTGAATCGGCCTTTGTTAAACCAGTACTTTTTGCCATCCCTGTTATTAGTTCTGCTTTTGTCATTTCTCTTTCTCCTTTTCTATTTTTTAATTTTTAGATGCTTCAGATGCCTCCGCTAATTATTGCTCCCTTTCCCTCCTTTCCCTATAAATTTTCGTTTATTATCTGCCTGAAAAAGCATATAACCAATTGTTAATTACATCAGGGGGTTATTTGTAGAGATAAATATAGCGGCTCTTTTAGCATAGTGAGAAAGCAATTTCAATAAAAAACATTGCATTTCGTTAAGAATTTTTCTTGTTTTATATTATATTATTAAAAAATATTTAAAATCTATAATATTAATTAATAGATATCATGATTAATTAAACCAATTTATCAATCTAAAATTTTCTAAGATTTCTACTATATGACCAAAATCCAGACCAAAATACAGCATTGACAAATGTATATTGAGATTATAATTTTAGATAATTCTTTGAATTATAGCAGTTGTCTTTAAAAAATAGAAGGACAAATTAATGGAAAACATTATTACTAAAGCGGTTAAAGAAAGCCAGAATGTCAAAGAGGATTTTATTAAAAAAAATACCTCCCAATTGATAGATTGTGCTGAATATATATCGAAAGCCTTTAAAAATGACAGAAAACTTATGCTGTGTGGTAATGGAGGAAGTGCAGCTGATGCACAGCATATTGCTGCAGAATTTGTTAACAGGTTTCTATTAGACCGCCATCCCTTACCAGCCATGGCACTCACCACTGATACCTCTATTATTACAAGTGTAGCCAATGATTACAGCTATGAAGAGGTCTTCTCTAAACAGATTCAGGCCCTTGGTGTTGAAGGAGATATATTGCTTGCTATTTCAACGAGTGGAAACTCGAAAAACATTCTTTCAGCTATAAGGACTGCCAAAGAAAAGGGTTTATATACCGTTGGTCTTATAGGAGGAGATGGCGGAGAGATGCTCACATTAGTAGATTTACCATTGGTGGTTGAAAGCAACGAGACCCCTCGGGTTCAGGAAACCCATATCTTGGCAGGACACCTAATCTGTGAGTTAGTTGAGTATATCCTTTTTCAGAAAAACTCTTAAGGCTACATAAATAGTCAGGATTAGTGCTTTAATAGGCCCTTTTGATGTGCAATGTTACATATAAGAATTTAGGTAACATTTTAGCTCTTTGAAAACTACTCCTGGCCTTTACTCAAGACCACATAGTTATCCTTGGTGAGACGCATGAGCATGGGGATGTCTTTTTTTGCATCATGCCCTCTAACATGGGGCCTCAGCGTGCCGCTTCAAACCATGTGCACGAGCAACTCGTCATTGTCTTCTAGGAACTTTGTTCGTGTGCACTAGTTTGAAACGGCCTACCGTCTCGTCTTTGTGAGGGCATGGAAAAAAAAGACATCCCTATGCTCATTCACCAAGTAATTTCAAAAAGCTAAAATGTTACGAATTTAGTAATTTTAAAGCCCAGATAGATGACTTGTAACTTATAACTTTAGACATTTTTAACCCTGGCCCAGACCCCTGGCCCAGACCTGGTTTGCAATGCTTAGCTTATGCTGCTTAAGCTCCAGAAATACTACAGAGATTGTAGCATTTGCCAGAGAAGTCGCACCAGGGCAGGCTGGCCTATAATCTAAATAGTCTGATCAAAGCACCTAGCGCATGAAAGACTTTACAGTCTGATTTAAGCACGTCGCGCCAGGGCGGGCTTTAGTTCACTTGAGGCACTTATGAAATTTAAACCAATATCACTAAAAAATGTAAAAACATATCCACTAAAAAAAAGGCAAAGCAAGGTTTCGGTCAGGGATTTCGGATCGACTTGGACAGCAGGAAACACAATGGGTCTTTGGCTTGAAAGTCTGCCAAATATTTTAGCAGGAAATGATCTTAGAAAAGTGGTTAATAGATTGCACATAGCCGTAAAAGAAAAAAAGACTATTATACTAGCGATGGGGGCTCATACCATTAAGGTTGGCTTAGGCCCGGTAATTTTGGATTTGATGAAAAGGGGAATAATTGCTGGCATTGCCATGAACGGTGCTGGAATTATACATGATTTGGAGGTGGCAATGGTTGGTGCCACATCAGAAGATGTGGACAATGAACTCCCTCAGGGCAGATTTGGAATGGCTAAAGAGACAGGAGAGTTCCTAAACAGCGCAATTAGTGAAGGGGCTAATAAAGGGGATGGATTAGGCTATTCGGTTGGAAAGAATATTCTCAAGGCATCATTTCCCTATAGCAAGTTCAGCTTGTTAGCTGGAGCTGCGCGAATGAATATTCCTCTTACAGTTCATGTGGCTATAGGCACAGATATTATACATTTCCATCCGGGTGTAGATGGATCTGCAATAGGAAAGACCTCACATCTTGACTTTCGAATTTTTGCCTCATTGGTCTCACACCTTGAAGGTGGTGTATATATTAATCTTGGTTCTGCGGTTATCTTGCCCGAAGTATTTTTAAAGGCACTTACCCTTGTCAGAAACCTTGGTTTTACGGTTAAAAAATTCACAACAGTGGATATGGATTTCATACGGCATTACAGGCCTATGACGAATGTAGTCAAGAGACCAACACTGGAAGGTGGTGAGGGATTTTCTTTCACTGGACACAACGAGATAATGTTCCCCATGCTTGCAGCAGCCTTGATTGAAAGTTTAGAGAATAAGAAACCTTTGTAATTAATTGAAATGGCATAAAGAGATGTTCAGGATTGGATTTGGATACGATGTTCATGAGCTGGCTGAAGGAAGACCTTTGATTTTAGGTGGTGTTACCATTCCATACATAAAAGGTCTACGAGGGTATTCTGATGCCGATGTTTTGACTCATGCGGTTATTGACTCCATCCTTGGAGCCCTTGGTAAAGGTGATATTGGTCAGCATTTTCCGGATTCTGACCCTGCTTACAAAGGAGCCGACAGTCTTTTTCTTTTAAAAAAAGTTGTAGCCCTCGCTCGGGATGAAAAGTTCATCGTAAATAACCTTGATACCACTATTGTTGCCCAAAAGCCCAAATTAACTCAGTATTTAAATGATATGAAGATGAATTTATCAAGTGTTTTAGGTGTTGATGGTCATGTGGTAAACGTAAAAGCTACTACTACCGAAGGCCTTGGTTTTTGCGGTAGAGAGGAAGGGTTAGCTGCCTATGCGGTTGTCACTCTAAAATCCACATGATAAGAAATAAGGAAAATAAATGTCCCTTAGGTTATATAATTCAGCAAGCCGGAAGAAAGACATCTTCAAGCCAATAAAAGATGGCAAGGTTGGTATCTATGTCTGTGGAGTTACTGTCTATGATCTATGCCACATAGGACACGCCCGCTCTGCCATTGTCTTTGACGTATTGGTTAGATATCTTCGGGCTAGGGGCCTTAAGGTTACATATGTCAGAAATTTTACTGATGTGGATGACAAAATAATTGAGCGGTCAAAAAAACTCGAGGAGGATACAACTACCCTGGCAGAAAGATATATAGATGCCTTTTACGAAGATATGCTCGCCTTAGGTGTGCTTGATGCGGATGTGGAGCCCAGGGCCACAGAGCATATTAATGATATTATTGATATGATTCAGAGGCTGGTTGAAAAAGGATTTGCCTACGTAGTTGATAGTACCGTCTACTTTTCTGTTGAAAAATTTGAAAGTTATGGTCAACTTTCAGGTCGCCAACTGGAGGATATGATTGCCGGTTCCAGGATTGCTGTGGATGAGAAAAAGAGCCACCCTATGGATTTTGTTCTCTGGAAAGGGGCAAAACCAGGGGAGCCTAAGTGGAAAAGTCCCTGGGGTGAGGGAAGGCCAGGATGGCATATAGAATGCTCTGCTATGAGTTGTAAATATTTAGGGGCAAATTTTGATATACATGGCGGCGGCAGAGATCTTATATTTCCACACCATGAAAACGAGAGGGCCCAGGCAATGGCGGCCAATGGGGTCAATTTTGCAAATTACTGGATACATAATGGTTTTTTGACAGTTGAGGCGGAAAAAATGTCTAAATCTCTGGGTAATTTTGTTACGATAAGGGATGCACTAAAGTTATATCAACCACAGGAATTAAGGCTCTTTTTACTTTCCAAGCATTATAGGAGTCCATTGGATTTTTCCCGGTCTGCACTTTTTGAATCCAGATCCGGGCTTATCAGGATCTACAGGACTCTTCAAAGATTAGAAGAGTTAATCGGGCCTCATAAAACCAACTCAAAAGTGATAATCACCCCGTTTTTATCTAATTCAGATGTAGATAATTTTAAGGGCCACTTTATAAGCGTTATGGATGATGATATAAATACAGCAGCAGCATTAGGGTTAATCTTTGACAAGGTAAGGGATATTAACAGGCTTCTAGATTCATCTGCCCAAAGGAAGGATATTAAATCCCAATTGATTAATGAAAGAAGCGATCTTCTTGACTGTAGTAATGTCTTGGGCCTTTTTCAGGAGGAACCAACCAAATTTTTTCAAGAGATAATAAAGACTCCCTCTGAAATAAACATTGAAGAGATTGAGAAAATGATCCAGGAGAGGGATGAGGCCCGAAAGGTCAAAGATTGGGCTAAAGCAGATGCTATCAGGGAGGAGTTATCCGGAAGGGGTATTATTCTTGAAGATGGACAGAAAGGAACAAAATGGCAATTTAAAATTGAGGAGTCCGAATAAGTTAGTCATTTGTCATTTGTCATTTTTAAGCACTTAGGAAGATATTAAATCTGTAGTATAAAACGAAACTCGTAACCTGTAACACAAAATCCAATAAACACACCAAGCACAAGTGCAAAAGTCATCAGCTTTTCAGCTTATCTCTCCATTTGGGCCTAAAGGTGATCAACAACATGCTATTGATGCCCTTTGTAAAGGGTTAGAAGAAGGTCAAGAGAGTCAGGTATTGATTGGCGTAACCGGCTCTGGAAAGACATTTACCATTGCCAATGTCGTAGCCCATGTCCAAAGATCCACCCTTGTTATTGCTCCCAACAAAACCTTAGCCGCCCAGCTTTATGGGGAGTTCAAAGGCCTTTTTCCAAATAATGCAGCTGAATATTTTGTAAGTTACTACGATTATTATCAACCCGAAGCTTATGTTCCTCAAACTGATACATATATACAGAAAGATGCCTCTATCAACGAGCAGATAGATAAAATGAGGCATTCGGCAACCAGATCCCTTCTGGACAGGGATGATGTTATTATTGTAGCCAGTGTATCATGCATTTACGGGCTCGGATCCCCTGAGGCCTATCATGGTATGCTTTTGTACGTAGAAAAAGGCGATTATATAAGCAGAGAAGATGTCCTTAAAAAATTAGTAGAAATTCACTATGAAAGGAGTGACCTTGACTTTCACCGCTCATCTTTCAGGGTCAGGGGTGATGTGGTGGATATCTATCCAGCATACGAGGATTACAACTCTATCAGGCTAACATTTTTTGGTGACTGTGTTGAAAATATTCAGGAGATTGATCCACTCACAGGTCACGTCACGCAAGGCTTAAGCCGTGTTGCAGTCTACCCGGCCAGTCATTATGTGACCACCCTGCCTAAAAGGAAAGAGGCCATACGGAATATTAGAGAGGAGCTAACTGAGAGGATTGAGTATTTTACAAGGGAAAAAAAATGGATTGAGGCGCAAAGAATAGAGGAGAGGACCCTCTATGATTTGGAAATGATTGAGGAGATGGGTTATTGTCATGGTATCGAGAACTATTCCAGACATCTAACAGGCAGGAGACCTGGCGAGCCACCCCCAACACTCCTGGATTACTTTCCAGATAATTCCCTTATTATCCTGGATGAAAGCCACATTACGGTTCCCCAGCTAATGGGCATGTACAGGGGTGATAGATCAAGGAAAGAGACATTAGTTGAATTTGGTTTTCGCCTTCCCTCTGCTCTCGATAACAGGCCATTGAAGTTTGAGGAATTTGAATCTCGTGTTAAACAAATAATCCATGTTTCTGCAACCCCGGGCCCATATGAATTGGACAGGGCGACACATGTGATCGAACAGATTATCAGGCCTACGGGCCTGATAGACCCGGAGATCTCAGTCAGGCCAGCAAGCAGCCAGGTTGATAATCTCTTAACTGCTATAAGGGATATCATAAATAGTGGTCAGCGTGTTTTGGTTACCACCCTTACCAAAGCCATGGCAGAGGATCTCACTGAGTACTATACTGAATTGGGTATTAAGGTCAGATACCTCCATTCTGACATTAGCACCATTGAAAGGACGGAGATTATCAGGGATCTTAGGCTTGGAATCTTTGATGTTCTGATAGGGGTCAATCTTTTAAGGGAGGGTTTAGATCTGCCAGAGGTCTCGCTAGTGGCCATTTTGGATGCAGATAAAGAGGGATTTTTACGATCTGAGAGATCTCTTATCCAGACCTGTGGGCGGGCTTCTCGAAATATAGATGGTACTGTCATCTTTTATGCTGATGATGTTACACCATCAATGAAAAAGGCGATTGATGAAACAAACAGGAGGCGTCGATTACAAAAAAAATATAATGAAGCGCACGGGATTACCCCAGAATCAATTAAGAAGGATATCTACGACATCCTTGGATCTGTCTATGAAGCAGACTATGTAAGTATTCCCACTGTCTCAGAGCCGGAGGAGGAATATATTTCTCTTGATCGTTTACCTAAGGTTTTAAAAGCACTAAAGAAAGATATGTTTACTGCAGCCAAGAGGTTAGATTTTGAGGAGGCATCTCGCCTGCGAGATCGGATATCTAATTTGGAAAAAAGGGAGTTGTTTTATAGAAATTCATCCAATTTTTAAACCCAGTATCTTCTCCAGGGTCCATAGATCTTCATCTTCGTCATACCTAATAATATAGACCCTCTGATCGTTGGCTAATATCTTGAAATAGCTATGATTTACCCCATACCATCGGTCGAGAATTTCCTCGACCAATAGTTTTTGTCCCCGGAAAGTAAAATTTATCGGCCTCTCACTTGCCTTATATCCTGAATAGCAACTGACCTGGATAACCTTTAAACGCGAATCAATTTTCATAAATAATTAAAAATTCCGAAATTTCTACATATTGAAATCATGGATTTTTAGCGGCACTCGCCTTATGCCACCCATATGGAATGATGGCCCGCCCTCCCCGTCCCGAGACCGGGACGGGATCGGGAGGCGCGACTTGCATGGAAAAGGCCGCCATCGCTGTAATACCTTGTAAGCAAAGCTTGTAGAACTCTGGCCTTGCAAGTCAGCCTGCCCTGGCGCGAATTGCCCGGCATATATAGTGACGTAACAAAGAAGCTCTATTTGATCGGAAAGTGTCGCAAGCTATCAAAGCCAGGTCTGGGCCAGGGAATATTTGAATAATGGAGTAGTGGGTACCAAAAGTGGAAAATATCATATTTAATTGTCTTTCTTCCTTTAACCCATTATTCCAGTATTCCAACTACGGAGCGAAGTGAAGCTGAATTCAGTATTATTTCTCAATAATCTTATCTAACATGCTCAGCTTTCTATATATATTGTCCTTTATCCAGTGAGAATCCCACCACTCTATTGGATTGACAGGAACGCCATGGACCAGAAAGCCGAAATGTAGGTGATCACCGGTCGCTAAACCTGTTGTACCGGTAATGCCAATTGTATCTCCCTTGGTGACGGGTTGACCAAAAGTTACATCAATACTGCTTAAATGACCATACAAGGTATAAAGGCCCTGGCCGTGATCAATTACCACTGTTAGGCCGTATATTCCAAGATCTTGAGCAAAAATAACTCTGCCAGTATTGGCAGCCTGGACAGGAGAAGTGGCCAATGATGCCAGATCAACACCCAAGTGTACCGCCCTGTCTATCAACTTGCCTTTGTAATAGTAGATTCTCTGGTCGCCAAAAGTGGCCATTGTGGCTGCATTTTTCATTCTCAGCCAGGGCCCATCCCATAATCTTTCTTCACTTGGCGATTGGCAAAGATCTTTTAATACAGCGCTATTTTCTTTTCTCAATCTTCTATTAATGAAGAGATATTTTTCAATATTACTGTCACCGGGGTCAAATAAATCAGGGGGAAAAGAGGACAGTATGTTATCCAAGAGTCGGTCTGATATCGCTATCTTATCCTTTCGAAAGCGTTTTTCCCTGATATGATATAAAAAGCTCCTTTTTGTCTCGTTTTCAGCCCCATCTTTAGCCCAGAGATACAAAGCAGTGTCCTTTTTGAAATTGTAGGGAAAAGCAAAGTAACAAATATATATCCCGGACTGAGGATCGTTCATGAAAGGTACACCTGAAAAAAACAGATCATTTACTAAAACACCACTCTTAGATGTGTCGGTTGAGATCCTGTAAACGATCATCCCTGAACCCCCCATGTTAACGTTATGGCTTCTGCTCATAGCACTTATTGATGGGGGAATTGTGTCCACTATCATTTTATGCTCAAGTATGGTCAGATTTCCATCGCCACCTCTCCTTTTAGAGAAATCGTGAATCTCGATTATAAGATTGGCCTGTCCCTGTACTAAAATTAGTTTTTTTGGATCTAAGGTAAATTCCTCCTCGAATTTATGGATTCCCCCTTTGTTGAATAGCCCCTCATAAGGAAAATTCTTTTTAAAGATTGGAATACCAGGGCCATCATCCTGTTTTATGCTCATATTTAGATTCTTCAGTCCCATCTTTAGGTCAGAAACCGTTATCGTGAAGGCAGTACTTTTACTTAGGTACTCTGGTAATGGTTTTAAATGAGCCTGCGGTTTTTCTCCTTCAAAGATAGTCATCAAGAGCCAGATAAAAACGATGAGAATAATAATAATTGGCAAAAATGTAACGATAAACTTTGATTTTTTAATCCTTGACTTTTTCATTTTGTATATTTAACCCTACCTTCTTTATGTATGTATATTTTAAATTGGTTTATCTTTGGTCATGGCAGCGCTTTTGTCAATATCTTTTTTATAAGGCATAATGATGTACAATAAAATACATATCGGTGTTATCGGGGCAGGGGACTGTTCCACGGAAACCTATAACATGGCAGTCGAATTAGGCTATCTTATTAGCCAGAGTGGATGGATTCTTATCTGTGGAGGCCTGGGTGGAGTTATGAAAGGGGCAGCAAAAGGGTGCTATAAAGGAGGTGGATTGAGTGTGGGTATACTGCCAGGAGAAGAAAAGGATGCAGCCAATCCTTTTATAACACTACCTATCCCAACAGGTATGGGTGAAGGTAGGAATCTTCTAATAGTCAGGGCCTCGGATGTGGTTGTGTCGATTGCAGGCGGTTATGGAACCTTATCAGAGATAGGTCTGGCCCTGAAGATGGGTAAGCTTGTGGTAGGACTCAAAACCTGGCCTAATATTGATGGAATCGATTATGTTGAAACACCTCAACAGGCAATTGATATGATAGCAAGACACCTGTCAAGGCTAAAATAAAAGCGCGTTAAACGCCTGATTCTGCGTAGACCCAGAGACATTCCTTTCCACGGCCGGATAAGTGAGAAACTCTTCTATCTCCTAAACTCCCATATCCTTCCAATATAATCCTCCTTCGCTCGGATGCTTTAATGCTTGCGCCTCAAAACCTCTATGGCAATGTCCAACAATCTCTTAGGTTTCCGACCTTGATTGTCATTGACATAAATCCTCTAATTACCCATAATACCTACGCATCTTATGTTTTATAATTATTAACCTATATAATGTTATTGCAAAACAAAATAATAGGGAGTTTTTCTGTAATATCAGAATATATTGGAAAATGTAGAAAATTTTCTGCTGAAATTAAATTGTTAGCTTTAAAAAAATCATAGGGAGGAAACGATGTATCAGAAAATTTTAGAAGAAATTAAACAAGATTATTACCAGCAAAAGTTTCCTAATGACGGGCAACGTTTCGTTGCTTGGTATTTACGCAATATTCACTTAAGAGATATGAATGAAACGCTTTCAGATATTACTGATGGTGCTAATGATAAACAAATTGATGCGATAGTTGTAGATGATGATAACAATACTATTTATGTTATTCAGGGGAAATTTATAGGAGAAAATACTGTAGATGCTGAACCCTTAAGAGAAGTCTTATCTTCATGGATGCAATTGAAAGATTTAGTGAGATTGCAAGAAAATTGTAATGATAAATTAAAACGTAAATTATCAGAAGTAGCAATCGGCATAGATGATGACTATGATGTGGTATTTGAACTGATAACTACTGGAAGTCTAACTGCGGGGGCACAAAATGATTTGGCAACATTTCAGGCTAATATAGCAGAATCAGATGATTTTCCAGCTTCTATTCATTTGTTGGATGAGGGGGAGCTAAAAGTTCGCTACGATATGGCACTTGATAGAGAAAATCCAAGTATTAAACATTCTATGAATTTGGAAAATGGGAAATACATTAGAATGGAGATAGGCGGTACAAATGTTGTTATTTCAGCGATTCCTATTAAAGATTGTTTGAAAATTCCAGGGGTTAAAGATGGGACTCTTTTTCAAAAAAATGTTCGTCAATCACTTGGGCTAAATAACCGAGTTAATAAAGGTATTAAATCTACAATTTTTCATGATAGCAAAGATTTCTTTTTCTATCATAATGGTATAACAGCTATATGCAAGAAGATGGAATTTGAAAATAATGGTACTCTTCATCTTCGAGGGCTTAGCGTTGTTAATGGCTGTCAATCTTTAAACACAATACTTTCGTGCAGTGAAAAAGTTAAAACGCTTGATAATTCATACATCATGTTTCGGTTTTACGAAATTCCTGAACGAGACCGATCAGACAAAATCAGTGTGTCAACTAACTCCCAAAGTGCAGTAAAACCAAGAGATTTAAGAAGTAATGACAAACGTGTTTTAAGCTTAAAGAAATTGTATGAACAAAAATATTCAAAAGGGTATTTTATTACAAAACGAGGCGAAGAAGCTCCTGGCGATAGGAATAAATCCTATGTTATCGATTTGGTTGACCTTGGCAAGTATATGATATCTTGGCACTCGCAACGTCCAAATATTGCTTACAGTGAAACCAAGATTTTTGATAAATATTTTGAACAATTATTCAAAAGAGATTACAAGCCAGAAAATATTTATGCTTTGTCTTACTGGATGTCTGAAGTCTGGAGAAAATGGACAAAGGAAAATCCACTTTCATTAAACGAATCTTTATTAGCAATGAAAGCATATGCGCCATATCATCATCTTTACGCTATATCACTATGCTTTTGTGTTTCCAATAATATGCCAGAAGGTGTACCTAATCCAGTGATAACTTACGAGAAAGCAAGAAACTCAAATATTATTGATCAAATTGTGAATATGGCAGGGAGTTGCCTTAATAGTGCCTTGGAAGCCGCAGCTAATGAACCACAACCAGCCAATCGTGTATTTAGTCCACAAAACTGGATTAAAACCAAATCTTGTTTAGCAGGCATTCGTGCGGCAATACGGCAATATTTTAATATGCTCCCATCTATGCCTGGAGGAGCTCAATTGAAACAGCAATTAAGTACATCTTTGTCTATGGATACATCAAATTTTGAAGCACGTTGGGCTGCTGACTAAAGCTAACCTTAAAGGATAGAGACCGATCCTGATAAGGTCGGACTCTATCAGTTGTTCAAGAAGCCCGGTCTGGGGATATCCTCTATATAGGGTAAAGATTCGATGTTTGGTAAGGGAGTAGTTTAGAGGATCTGCAAAAATCGTGGTTTAGAAGGATAATCAGCTGAGTGAATATTCAAAATCAGCTTTAATTTTATCAAAAAAACTGTTTCGTATTACTGTCAAAGCTTGATTTACCTTCATTAGGACATAGCAGTCCTGTTCCGTTCCGGTAGAAGGATACGGCCTGTAAAGGTGATCAATAATTTTTCCGTTCGACCCCGGGTTTTATTTCTATCCGGATCGAATCAATTTAAAAGCGGGAAACGAGACGACAAATTTAAGTCTCCCCCCGCAATGATTGCATTTAGGCAAATCAAAGGGTTCGATATTGATTTCGGGTTTGCTGATTTCAAAACCGAATGAGATTTCAATAAGGGTTTCGATCTTTTCCAGGGGAATCGAAGCCCCCGGACTCAAGAAGCCATAATAGCGGACTTTCATGAATCCGGAGGGCAAGACATGCTGTAGAAAGCGTCGGATAAATTCCATGACACCCAGTACCATGGTCCGCCAACGGTTGCTTTGAGGCTTTTTGTATTTAAAAAAGACCTTGTGGTTTTCGACTTTAATAATGCGGCTGTTTGAAATAGCCACTTTAAAGACATAGGTTGCAAGATATTTTACGCTGTGAGCGCTGGCGCCGACGGCCTGACAGTTGACCACCCAGTCTTGATCCCAGACCTCTTCAGGGATATGGGAATCGAGATCGCTCTTTCTCATTTCATCCCGGAACTTGGCTTTGAAGATCTTTGACATGGCCTTTACGGGCAGGTAAAAATCGATCCGTGAAGGATACCAACGGTCATTCTGTTTTGATAAGGCGCCTCCAGGGACTACATAATGGATATGGGGATAGTATGCCAATTGCCGCCCCCAGGTATGCAGCACGCCTAAGAAACCTGGGAGCTCCCCGCCAATGTATTTTTCATCGACTGCCAGTTTTTTCATGGTCTCTGAAGAGGTCTTGAATAGGGCCGCATAGCAGGCGCGTTGATGGCTACGGATAAACTGCCGTAGTTGTTGGGGTACGGTGAAGGTGATCATGAAGTGATGCCCGGGAAGCTGTCGCTCCATCTGCTTCATCAACCACTGATGGGTTTTGTGGTGTTGGCAGTTGGGACAATGCCTGTTGCCGCATGATCGGTAAACGATGTGGTGTTGGCCGCATTTTTCACATCGGTAGATCATGGTTCCGCAGCATTCTGTACGGCAGTTGATAATGGCTTTAATGACCTTTCGATGTTCAGAAGGGATATTCTCACCGAAGGTCTCGATATACTCCTGGGCATATGCCTGAAAGATCTCATTAATTGTCATGTCCCTCTCCTTTCATCATCGAGTTGATGATATCATAGGCATGTTCATGCCCCTGGGTGGTGAGATGGAGATAGACCATGGTGGAATTCAGGCTGTTATGCCCGAGGTATTGCTGGATACGACGGATGTTGACGCTGGCTTCCAACAGATGAGTGGTCTGCCAGAGGCAGATAAACTCCGCTGTGCCTGAGGGTATGAATGGAGATGCGCTTTGTGAATTTAAGCTTTTTAAGCACTCGTCTCAATGCCCCCTGCACGGAGGTATAGCTCATGGGTTCCTGGGCTGTCGGCCCCTCATTGCCGCCGCGTCCGATTCGCGGGAAGATCCATTTGGGGTTTCTATGGGTTGCCCAGTATTGACGTAGGATATTGAGAGTAGATTCCGGTAGAGGGACATATCGGTCTTTCGCGCCTTTGCCCCGATGGACATGAATACGTTTGCGTTGAGCATCGATATCGGTTACCTGAAGGAACAAGGCCTCATGGAGTCTGAGGCCACAGGTGTAAACGGCGTTCAGATAGGTTTTATTCTGAATAGTATTAACTGCGTTGATAATGGTCCAGACTTCTTTGATGCTCAAGACGGTAGGCAGTGTTTGTTCTCGTTTGGCATAGATGAGTTCCAGGGTGTGCCAGTCCCGTTTGAGCACGTTAATGAAAAAGAATTTAATGCCGCTGTAACATATTCTCATAGTGGCGGCGGCCCATTTATCGTTGTTTTTTCTGTGGAGGAAATAGTCTTGAAGCTCCTGCTCGGTAATTTTGTCAGGGGTTTTCGCGTAAAAATCGACCAGTTGTCGAACTGAGCGTGTATAGCATTCTTGTGTACGCTCACTCATACCGGCTAGTTGCAGGGCTCTCATGGATTTTTGGTAATAATCTTTCATCATAAATCTCCTTTCTTTGGTTAAAGGTTAATAAAATTGGTATAGAGATTTATGATAGAAAATTGGGAGTTCTGCAACTTACTTGGTATATTTAGGAGGATAGGATTTAAGGCGAGACTTTTTAACTGCCGCGAAGCGGCTTACTTGAACAAATCGCTGAAGCTGACGGCGGGAAACCCGCCGCAGCTTAGCTCAATCTTTATGTGGTTCTCCTCCAATCATCTTTGTCTCTGAATGAATGTTACTGAAAGATAAAAAATAAATTAGCAAGAATTCTTTCGATTTGACTACTCCTTGCAACGAGATGTTGCCTACATTGTAGAGGTACTTGATGACAAAACAGAGAATCAATATCGAAGAGATTATTAGGGATATCAAGAAAGCGAAGCTTAATGACCTCCAGATGATGGACAAGTACCCGCTTGATCATAAGCAACTGGTATTCGTTCTTGGAAAGCTGGCTGACGATAAACATATATCCTTCGGAAGGATGATCAATGCGGTGAAGGGGTGTTTGACTGGCAGCGACATCGGGACAGCAGAGGAGTGTTTAGCTGTCATCGAGAAGTACTTTCCAAAAGCGTCGGGTGTCAAGACACTGAAACATAGAGTAGAAAATGCTGTTGATAAGAAAAAGAGCCAAGACGAATTTCAGAGGCAGATGCAAAAACCGTCTCCGATTCTTAAATGGTTTAAATCTGAGTATCCCGGTGTTACACTGCATCCTGAGATAGAGCGTATGATCAAAGTCACAGATATATATTCTGACACACCTAATTCACACGTCATCAGCATATACCAACATCTGACTGAAACTCCGAAACGACTCACAATTATAGCTAAGAACAATCATCTTTTCTCAGGTTTATCCAAGTATGAGGCTAACCGGATGTGGCATTACATCATGCTGGTTACCTTGGCAGAAAATGGAATTGAGACTTTTTTCATCGTGGATGTGATGGACCCCATGACCTGTCATGTTTGCGGACATATCGGATTTACTCATCTTCCCGTGAAAAAGGTCAGAGATAGCATAATCAAGCGTGTAAGTTCCAACAGCTTTTTGCCGAAAAAGCTTTTCCCATCTGTGGAAGATATTGATAATATGCCCCCAAATGAAAAGGTGCGGGTTTTGATGGAGAATGGTTGGTACCTTCCACCCTTCTGTGACAATTGCCGATGTCAAATTGCACCAACTGCTGTACCCGTATCCTATTTTGCTGGTGCTCCATAGCGGCAGATGAGTTCTGGCATTATGTGGCTTATTAAATACTTAAAGATGTATAAAAAATAATGAGGAAAAATGATGAGTGAGAAGATCGACTTTAAAGTCGGGCATAAATATGAAAATATGAAAGGAGTTTATGAAGTTATCTCGATTAGTGGTGATTTTATGATTATTCGCTGGGAAAATGGAGAACAGACTTCAACTCCTATAGATTTACAGCGCAAAATAATTGAAAGAATGCAAAGAGAGAAAGAAGAAAGAGATATAAAAAAGATACAAAATGAACCAAAAAAGCCAAAACATAAAAATAAAAAATTTACTTCGAAACACGGGGCTGAATTTAAAGGATTTAAAGAAAGTGATTTTAAGAAAAATGTCACTGAAACAAATTGGCGAAGTCGTAGTTGTTTAGGGGGAGCGGTTACTGAACGATTATACTCAGATAGATTTAACTTCAATTCATGGGCAGTGTATAGAATGCCTGCTATTCATTGGACAGATGTAAAGCATCTGGGACGGGATGATATTTGGCTTCAAGCAAAATTCTTTGCTCAAGTGGATGAAAATTATCTTTATTACGGCTTTTACATTGAACGTTCAGATAATCCAACTGATGTAAAAAATGATTGGAATACTTTCATTTCCTGGTTAGAAGATGCAAAAAATGAGCCCTGGCTTAATGAAATTGTAAGCGAACATAATCTCGGTATTTATGATTTAGAGGAAAAAAGTTTTAGCGGAACAATAAAGTCATTTAACGAAAAATGGAAAATGTATAATAATAAAATACATAGTGAAGAAATGCTTTCTTTATCTAATTTCCTTGATAAATTACCAAAAAAATGCTGGCTTGATCTTCATATAGCCAAAAAGGTCAATAAAGATGAAGTTCTAATTAAAGGTGAAAAAATTGCTGATGATATTTCAGCATTATTCGAGATATTGATGCCTCTTTACGAGGCGTCAACAGCACATGCCACATAACAAGCTCATGGACGCTGATCGGTGTTTCGCTGCCGCTCAACACCGACAGGTCATGAGCAGCGTTATGCGGTTGAATTCTATAATATTTTTAATGGTGAAAAGATGGAAAAAATTTTTAATGGTAAAAAGGTAGCAAAATTAGGTACTGAAAAAAAACCCGCTGTTGTTAATGTACAAACAGAAGAAAGATTAAAAGAAGTAGCATCAATATTTGAAGAGAACGGTTGGAAATATACAATTGGATTAGAACCGGATAAACCAGAGGATATTACCGATTTAGAAATATTATTGAATCCACCAAAAACAAAGATAGCCGAAAAAAAAGTTGGACGCAATGAGCCCTGCCCATGTGGAAGCGGGAAGAAGTATAAAAAATGCTGCGGCAAATAAGGCTATTTTACATTCCAACAGATGAGTCTGCGCATAACCACCCACTTCACTCTGACGGCTGGAAGCTGTGACACTTTTGTTACTCCTTGGTTTATTGAAGTTCCCCGTGGTCAAAGCATGCCTTCTATATACCCGCCACAGGTGAGCAGGGGTCACGGAACATGCTATATATTTTAACTAAAAGGCTATGATGCTTGAATTGGTTCATATTCATGAGACCGCTTTCTGGTGAATCGGGATACTGTCAATAGCTGCCTTTGTGGGAACCCTGATTGTGATCACTATCCTCGTTATTCACATCCCAGTGGATTATTTCAATCGTGAGAAGCAAAACCCTGGCAGTTGCCTTGGACAGTATTCCCTCATACGACTACCATTCCAGGTTCTCAAGAATATTATCGGTATCATTTTTGTCTTGGCTGGTTTTGCAATTTTATTTTTACCAGGTCAAGGGATCATTACTATCCTGATCGGTATAATGATGCTAAATTTTCCAGGTAAACTCGCACTGGAAAGGCGCATCATTCGACAACCAAATGTTTTACATGCTATCAACTGGATGAGAGCTAAGGCAAACAATCCAGCGCTGCAGACCCCCAAGCTAAATCTAACAACAGGAGGAGACAGCGCAGAGAAAGACTGATTTCGGTAGGGTGGACTCTTCGATACGAGTCGGCTAACTTGTTCATAGAGATGCCTCAAACAGAAAGACCTCATGATGAAGATTTGTTTTATATTTTAAGGAATAGATGCGAGAAAGGTTCAGGATTAAAAAAAGCAATGAAAAAAGAGGCTTACCCGAGCTTCTTGTCCAGAAAAAGGGGTCCATCTGCACACTGGTGATCAATCGCCCGAAAAAGCGAAATTTCCTGACTCCCAGGTTTCTTCTCAAGATGACCGAGGTCCTCCAGAACCTATCCCGAGAAGGAACCGTACGAGCTATAGTAATCAGAGGCTCTGGAGATCAAGTATTTTCAGCCGGATATGACATCTCTGCTCTTCCCATCAGGCCTTCTTCTGGTATGGAGGACTCCCTCAAAGAGACACCACCACTTGAAAAGGCCCTCCAGGCTATCTGTGACTTTCCTTACCCGGTGATTGCCATGCTCAATGGGTACGCCTATGGTGGAGGATGTGAACTTGCCATTGGATGTGACATTCGAATCGCTGCAAGGAGTGCAAAGATGGGGATGCCTCCTGCCAAGCTTGGGCTTGTTTATCCATACCCTGGATATCGGCGTTTTGTCACGGTTCTGGGATTCAGCCGAACCCTCGAGATCTTTCTCACAGGACGTCAATACGACAGTCAAAGCTGCCTAAACATGGGCCTTGTAAACTATGTAGTAGAAGACGCGAAACTTGAGACTTTTACCTATGACCTGGTAAAAGAGATCTCAGAAAATTCCCCTTTATCGCTCCGGGGCACTAAATTGGCACTTTACAAGATAGCAAAGTATCCAATCCTGAATAGAGAGGAAGAGGAAGAAATTCGCTCACTCTTTATACAATCACTGCTAAGTGAGGATATACAAGAGGGAAAGCGCGCGTTCATGGAAAAAAGAAAACCCCAGTTTAAGGGCCGGTAAAGGTAAAAACATTTTTTCTCTTTTAAATTACACTTCAGGTATCCTGGTCCCGGGCTTTAGGGTTTTCAACATCGAGATTTTGAGCTATTGTCGCCAAAAAAAGTGGGGCCATGGCCAAAATAGAAGACAAGCCAAAGATTAGTATTGTACACCATGAACTCGTATAGAATAAAATGCGTATAGATCTATTATCCGTAAAACCCTTTGAGATTTGCTCTATTAGACCCCCTACAGAGAACTATAGCCTCACCTTCAGGCTCACAAGAAATTGCTACTGGAACAAATGCTGGTTCTGTCCGGTCTACAAGTTTGGAGCACGCTACTCAAAACGGGGTATTGAAGAGGTAAAAGAAGACATCAGAAGAGCCAAGCTGATCGATAATATTCTTTCCGAACAGGGCATTGGCAACAACACATACTCCTATGCAGGATACAGCCGCGTTTCAGAGCTGGTCGAGAGGATTAAAAGTGCAAATAGGGATGCAGATAATAGAGATGAATGCGATAAGGAAGAGATCTCGGAGGATCTTGATCCCGGATTGGTCTGGTTTCTTCCGTGGTTTAAGGACAAAGCAACCCTTGAGGACAGTTTTAACCATATCCTATCCTGGCGTATGGAAGGGGGTAAAACCTGTTTTATGGGTGATGCTGATTCCCTGATCTTAAAGCCAGATTTTATAACTGAGGCGATAGATCAGATAAAAATAAATTTTCCATCAATTCAGCGATTTACAGTATATGGCAGAACAAGATCAGCCGCACGACTCCGAACGCTGGAGGATCTAAAGGCATATCGCAAGGCCGGGCTGAACAGGGTTCATTTCGGCATTGAGAGCGGTTCTGACGCTGTTCTCAAGTTGGTTAATAAGGGCGTAACCAGAGATGAGCACATTGAGGGGGGAATTAAGACAAGGGAGGCAGGGCTTTCATGCTCTGTGTACGTGATGCCCGGGCTGGGAGGGGTGAAGTGGTGGCAGGAGCATGCATATGATACGGCTGATGTGTTAACAAGGATCTCACCTGACTATATAAGGCTAAGATCCCTTCAGGTGTTCCCACAGACCCCTCTTGATGAGGCCATGCACAATGGTGAGTTCGCAGAGGCCAGTGAGGAGCAAGTTGTCAGAGAGATCAGAATAATTGTTGAGGAAATTGACGCAGATACAGAGATAATGAGTGACAGCGCTACTAACCTGCTCAACATAAATGGAAGACTACCTGATGACAGAGTAGCAATGCTTCGAGAAATCGATCAATATCTGGCACTCTCTAAGAGGGATAAGCTACTTTTCAGTCTTGAATCGAGGGTTAGTTCCTTTGCGGGTCAGTATGGGGGGCTGACAAGAGATATATCTAACGCCCTTGGGCCATTTATAAAGAAAGGGGGACTGGATTTTTCAGGCATATCGGATACGGATATAGATGATGTTATAAGATTGATACGCTCAAAGCTTATGCCATGATCTTTTGTTTTTTCATGAAAAACTATCCCTGGATACCCCGTGCGGAAGCACGGGGTTCTTTACTGTGATGGACGCCGTATGAAGTCTTAGGCTCATCCTAAGTTCTACGTTCAGATGAAGATGAAAATGGACTATCAACTTAAATTAGGCCCACTCTTGATATGCAGATCGTCGATGTGGAGGAAGATAGGGTAGGGGAACAGCAATCAAAAAGAAATCAATATCGAAATTGGCTTTCGGAAACATGAACTTAAAATTTGACCATACTTTCTCTGTTTGATAACAAAAAGATATACAAGCAAAGGAGAAAAGAAAGATGAAAGAAAAAATCTGTATTTATATTATGTTTTCCGTGGCTGTGACCTTTCTTATTCTTGCAGCCCCCGTGCAAGCTCGGATCAAATTAGTGGCACTGCCCGAGCGCGCTACCACCATCATCCGTCTCGATAATCCACAGGCAACCATGATCAAGGAGGAACGTGTGCTAACGCTCCAGGAAGGTCTCAACAAGGTTGACTTTTCATGGAAAGGCGTGAGTATTGATGAGGACTCGATCCGCCTTACCGTGCTTACCCAACAAGACAAGGTCACACTGCTCGGCGTCAGTTATCCTCCCAACGAGGCGGCATTAGTCTGGGCAATCCACAGTAAGGATGCCTTTGAGGTTACTGTTCGCATCAGCTATCTACTCTCTAATATAGATCGGCTAATCACTTACAAATGTGTTGCCAACAAAGAGGAAACAAGGATTAATCTGAAGAGTTTTCTAGTACTCCGAAATTTTTCAGGTGAGGATTTCGAAAATGTTTCAGTGCTTCTGGATGATGGCCAGTGTTTTGAGCAGAGTATCAGCCATGAGGAGACCAAACAGCTACTCTTTTTGAACAAGAAAGGCGTCCACATAGAAAAGCGCTGGACTTTTGATGCGCGTAAGCTGCCTTGGGACCCAGAAAAGCTGGAAACTAATGTAGGTATCCCAGTGAGCTACCGGATCAAAAATGTCGAAAATGCAGGCCTTGGAACATTCGTCCTTTTAGATGGGAAGGTACGGGTTTTTCAAGAGGATGGGTACAAGAGCACGATCTTTCTGGGCGAGGACTACACCAAACTGGTACCGGTGGGCGAAAATATGGAGATATATATTGGCGACAGCCGAGACATTGTCGTAACACAGCGCAAAATGCAGGACGAACGTATTAATGTTCGTCGTAATAGAAAAAATCGAATCATCCTCTACGACACGGATGAATTGATCAAGACCACAATCGAAAATTTCAAAGATAAATCGGCCATGCTCACCGTAATTCAGCATATTCCCGGGCAATAGGATATGGAAGAGTGTAACATGGAATACAAGCGCACAGATGCCTACACCCTGGAATTTGAGATCGCTCTACTGCCTCACAGCAAGAAAAAACTTACCATGCACTATCATCGCCGAAACGTTCGCTAACAGGAGGAGAGAAAATGAGACATAAACTGATATTTTTTACGATGATTGCAGTGCTCTTGGGGCACACCTTTGCCATGGCCAAGGTGGATCTGGTAATCCTCCCAAAACGCGACACAGCCCAATTGACCATATATAACTCAGCAGACCTGACATTGGTAAGGGAAAAAAGGGCACTGACCTTGAAAAAGGGACTCAACCGGCTCCAGTTTTCATGGGCCAATACGCTTATTGATCCTACCAGCCTTGATATGCTACCCAGAATGCATGGCGATAAAATAGACATCCTCGATCTTGCTTTTCCACCGCGGGTGCGCAACCTAGGACTGTGGCATGTCCAGAGCCAGATCAGTAGCAATGTACCGGTAGAGATTACGTACTTAACCAGCGGCTTGTCATGGCGTGCCTTTTACATGGGAACGCTAAGCAAGGATGAAAAGAACATGAGCTTGAAGGGATATGTGCGTGTCACGAACAGAAGTGGTGAAAACTATGAAAATGCACAGGTACGGCTTATTGTCGGCAAAATAAATCTGATCGATCAGA
Source organism: Desulfobacteraceae bacterium (assembly GCA_030612685.1). Classification (GTDB taxonomy): domain Bacteria; phylum Desulfobacterota; class DSM-4660; order Desulfatiglandales; family B25-G16; genus JAUWNK01. Next base: position 26,288 of record JAUWNK010000003.1, on the reverse strand, counting down.
TTGCTGATCTGGCACACCGGCAGTATCCTTACGGTCGTCCTGTACCTCCTCCGAGAATTCCCAGGCCAGAAGTAAGTGATAGAATAGCGGGTATGGCCGAGGCGAAAGTCAGGTTTATGGAAGCTGAAAAACTAATGATGGCAAAGCCGAAGGAGATCAGGAAAGAGGGACTCAGTGAGTATTTCCTCTACACGATCGAAGGAACAGAGACAATCCCTCATGGGTGGTCGAAACGTCTGCCCAGCTTCACTGCTGACGAGATTCCGGTTGTCAACCTCTATAAATACGAGAAAGAAAGATTCGGCGATCAGGTTTTACGCTTTTTGAGTTTCAGCAACGATAAAGATCATCATCTGGGAGACACACCGATTCCGGGCGGCATAATGAAAGTATACCGAAATGTGGGTGAAACTGCTCAGCTTTCCTACGAAGGTCAGTCCCGTTTCAAGTACATCCCGGTTGATGAAGATGTAGAGCTGAATCTTGGCTCTGTTGCCAACGTGATTGTAAAGCCAAAGCTGATGAACTACAAGACCGATCGGTATCTCTTTGACAATAAAGGTAATATCAGTGGTTGGGATGAAATTTGTGAATTTGAGATCGAGGTTAAAAACACCCGTGAGATCCCTATCAAAGCGGAAGTAAGGCGCAATTTCAAGACCTCATACTGGGAGATTAAGAAAACCGGAGAATTTGGCGATTATGAAAAAGTGGACCTTGACACAGTAAAGTTTACGCTGAGTCTGAATGCACATGAGACGAAGACCTTCCGTTACATTTTAACCACACATCACAGCAGGCGAGCTAACTGATGATATTAGGTATTATACATATAAATTCAAATGGCTCTGAAAAAGGGTTTCTAAACTGATGCATCTCATTTGGTACTACAAAAAGGGAGTGCCCTGTCATTACTATATGCTCATTTTTATCATTATCGATAAATATTCCTCTACCCCTTTCAATATTTACCAGATGCTCATAGTTATGCCTATGAAATGGAGAGTGCCCGCCAGGCATGATCTTAAAATATCTCATAATTATATCTTTTGATCCTTCTTCTTCCCCTATAAGGATTTTCTTTGTGACATTCTCTGCCCCTTCAAGATCCACAGGAGTTTCAGGGACTTTATCATTTTCATTAATAATTATGTTAGTTTCCTCCTTTTCTTGTGGAAAAATAGCCCTTTAATATAAAATTTACTTGATAAATTTTTTAACAAACCCAAGACAGGATTTGATTTCCTGTGGTTTAAGTTCCAGGGAGGCTGTTTTGTTATATCCAATTCTGCCCAGGGCACTGAAGATAGTCTTGAAGTCAACAATGCCTCTTCCAGGGGGAAGGTGCAGATCATTCTCAGGTTTATTTCCTCCAAGATTATCGTGCAGATGAATGTGTTTTATCCTATCTGGATATGTTTCCATGAAACCAAAACTTGTATTTTTTTCCCTTAAGAGCTGTGCATGCCCTATATCCAGGGTTAAATTAAGTAGGGGAAGCTCTATAAATGCCATATTAAGATCCTGCCAGTCTTCACTTAAATTTTCTAAGCAGATAATAATCCTATTTTCTCTGGCCTTATCAATGGCCGCTTTTAATAGTTTAATCTTAAAATCAATTACATCGGCTTTGATAAAACGGCGATCCATCCAGAGATGAAGGGTTAAAAGTGACATATTTAGTGCAGGCATGATATCCAGGATCTCTAATACAAGCGGAAAATAATCTCTCTTTAAAGAAGTTATATTGTTAGGATCACCCTCTCTCGGCCCATGACAAAGATAATAAAGATCTGTCTTTTCTTTTAGTTCTAAGAATTTGTTAATGTTCATCTTGAACTTATTTATATCCTGTATGGGTATTTCAGCAAATTCGAGACTTAGATCATACAGGGCCAAAACGTCCTCTGGATTCCTGGCTGTTCCCCCTAATGCAATCATTGATTTTTTACCATGGCTCAAATTCAATTGAAGTTTGCTCTCATCTATTTCCAGAGGGCCAATTTTGTGTGATCATCGAATTCGCGGATAAATTCAGGTCCTTCAAATGCCTGGATTATAAATTCAGCGGCAAATACAATAGTTCCCTCCATAAGGTGACCTCCCAGTACATTATCCTCAGCATTAGCTAAATTGATATGTACATGGACAAAGGGTTTCCCGTCTTTTATTGAGATGTTTCCTATGAGCGAAGTTATTTCCATTGGTTCGTTCAATTCGAAGGATTTATAGATTTTTTTATCCTGTAGGTAATAACCTATCCTTGCTTTCTGTACTGCGCCTATAACCTCCAATCTCCCGAGACTAATATTTTCCTTTTCACATGTATACGTTAAAGAATTCAGCAGATCGCTACCGTAGGCAAGATTCCCCATTACATATCTTGAATGTTCTATTTCCCTAATCATCTATACACTCCTTTGATTATATTTTACCCCTTTCTTTCTGCGCTTTAATATTATTGTTTTTCTTAAAACCTATCAGCTTCATTCCTTCCACTTTTATCCTCCAAAGTGCCATTTCCCTTTGAAAAACAAACTAATCCATAGGAGGGTGGTAAAAAATGCACAGAGCGGGCAACTATCAACGGACACTACTGGATTATTCAGGCCCTCTCGTTATGCAGTCACAAACTCTGCTGAAGTCATAACATATAATTTACTTTAGTAGCTGCTTTAAATAGTTTTTTCAACTTTAACTTTTTAATTCAACTTTTCAACTCTCTCACATATTGTTAATAACTTGTTAGGAAGGCCAGGGGAGGATAATATAGGTTCTTTGATTTGAGTTTAAACTTTAAGCTTTACCCCGTTAGGATCCCTCTTTAAGAATTGCGGGAATAATCCGCCTGAGTCTAATCATCCGCTTTTTTATCACGGGATATAATACCCCGTCTGAAATCTAACAGGGTTTAACTTGACCGAGCAGGCAATTTCTCTTATATTTTAAAAATCTTGCCAAAGAGATAAAAGACATTGTTAAACAGAAGGGCATGAAAAAGGCGGCTCGGGTGGATGGTTCTTTTGAGTATGGGAAAAAAGGATAATAAAAAATTGATTATTTAACAGGAGAGTAGATATGGACAAGTTAACAGGTAAATTAGATGAGCTTGATTGGGTCACCAATCCAGATGAGACAAGAAGTAAAATCATAGATGCGGCCAGTGTCCTCTATGCCCGAAAAGGTTTTGCAGACACTTCCCTTCAAGAGATTTCCGAAAAAGCAGGTGTGACCAGATCAGTCACGCGCCGCTATGTGAAGACAAAGTCGGAAATCATGAGAATGATTATGGAAGATATACTTACCAGCTTTCAGGAGAACCTCATCAAGGTTATTGAGGGCATTGATGATCCAGAGGAGAAGTTAGCCAATGCGCTCTATATTTATTTAACAGTGGTCGATCAGCAAAGAGAGAAGGCACTTTTGATCTATCAGAAATCCAGCTCCCTTGATAAGGCTTCCAAGAGGCGGGTGATGCAGCTGGAGGTAGATGTGAGCAATATTTTCGCAAAAATCATAAGTGAAGGCATTGAGCAAGGTGTATTTAAAATGGTCGATACGGACTTAATGGCCTTCAATATTATGATGCTGGCTTACATGTGGGTCTTAAAGAGATGGCATTTCAAAAATCGTTTCATCCTTGATAAATACTTCAAGCTTCAACTGGAAACCATAATGGATACTTTGAAGAAATAATTTACTTTTTTGGTGAGCTACCTTTGGAAAAATAAGTTCTTAGTTTGCCAGGTCAAGCCTGTGCCAGTTGGTTGGGAAGCCAATCTGCTAAAGTTAGCTGACCGTCAGCCCATCTACAGCGGATTGCATCTATGTTGGTAACTCTCATCGGAGGATAACATGATTATAGCCTTATATATTATAGCAATCTTGTGGATTGTTACAGGCATCTTATTGATTCTCTATACTGAAGGAACAATGGAGGTTTTGAAAAAATTCTTTTTTATAGAAAAAGTAAGGTTATTGGCTATCTTTCCAATTATTTTCGGGATAATTTTGATAGCAGGTGCCTTTGTTTGTACCCAGATATTCTGGTTGTCTCTTATATTGGGCCTACTTGCCTTATTAAAGGGGGTATACTTTATCATAGGGCCATTAACCCAAATTAAAGGCCTTACCGATTGGTGGTTCGATAGAGCCAGTGACAGAATCATACGTTTATGGGGGCTGATAATCTTTGTTATTGGAATTGCTATGATATCTAACCTTCGATAAAATGCGTTTCTCAGTTCCATCCTACTTCACCCCTTCTTTAACATATAACCCAAGTTTGACAAGATTTATCTATTTTTAAAACCAGAAGTCAATAAAATCAAGGGTTTTGAAGCCAAAGAATAGCTAAAACCCGTAGTGTAACTTTTTAACATAAATCACTTAATTATCTTGACAATGATTAGTATTTCTCCTTATAATTGGTGTGGTGAAATTAAGGGAGGAATACTTGTGTTCATTAGAAAGCATATTGTAAAAAAAGGCGATACTACTCATGCCTACCTCAGGGTAGTAGAAAACTATAGAAAAAAAGGAAAAGTGATCCAAAGAACCCTGGTCAATTTCGGCAACATCAGCCACTGGCCCAAGGAGAAGGTAAGAGATTTGATCTTTAAGCTCTCCCAGGTCATGGAGATAGAGCTTCCTGCCTCCTTAGAGGATTTGGAACACAAAGAGATCCTAAACTTTGGACAGCCCTTCGCCCTAGGGCTTCTCTGGGATAAGCTCAAGATGACAGAAACCCTTAAGGGCCTGCTTGCAAATCCCACTTTTTCTGCCCCTATCAAGACTATGGTCTTCAACCGCCTCATACATCCCCAAAGTGAGCTGTCTACCTCTCAGTGGGTCAAAGGGGAGTATATAGAGGAAGTTTTAGAAGATATCCCTCTCCACCATTACTACCGGTCCTTGAGCCAACTGGTAAAGGTAAAAGGGCCTCTGGAGAAAATCCTCTACAATAAACTCAATAACCTCTTTACCCTGGATTTCTCTCTGCTCTTCTATGATCTCACCTCTACCTATTTTGAGGGAGAGGGCCCTGCTTCTGCCAAAAAAGGACACTCCAGAGACCATAGGCCTGATCGTCCCCAAGTAGAGATTGGTCTACTGGTGAATCGGGATGGTATCCCTGTCTCCCATACAGTCTTTGATGGAAATGTCAAGGATTCTACTACCCTTCCCCAGGTAGTGGAGCAGATGCAGGGCACCTTTAAGATAAAGCGCGTGATCTTTGTAGGGGACAAGGGTATGGTTAGTGCCAAGAACCTCAAAGATTTAACCTCTGCGGGCTATGAGTATATTGTAAGCATAAAGCTCAGGCACTCTAAGGAGGCCAATTCCCTCCTTGCCCTGCTTCCTGAAAGGGATAAGTTTACCAAGCTCAAGGATAATCTTAGAGTATTTGAGCTTCCCCCATCAGAGGGGGATCGTTACATTGCCTGCTACAACCCTCTCAGGGCCAAAGAGAGCGGAGAACATCGGGAGATCCTCCTTAAAAGATGCGAGGAGTTCTTGGCACAGTTCCACCTGCCTGCCAAACAGGGCAAAACCAAAGACCCAGTGAAGATAAGACTCAGGATTGACCGCTTCCTGAGAAGAAAGAGGGCAGCATCCTTTTTCCAGTACAGCTTTGACAGTGATGCTAAACTCACCTATCAGCGCCAGGAGGAAGAGATAGACAAAGAGGATGCCCTGGATGGTCTGTTCATCATAAAGACCAATAGTCAAGAGCTCTCTACAGAGGCCCTGGTGTTAGGGTATAAGACCCTCTGGGAGGTGGAGAACGCCTTCCGGGAACTCAAGGACTTTATAAAAATCCGGCCCATCTATCATCACAATGGAGACAGGGTTAAAGGGCATATATTTGTCTGCTTCCTGGCTTATCTGTTAGAGAAACTCATGGAGAAGAGGCTAGAAGAAAAAGGCCTCTTTATTACTGCCAGGAAGGCCCTCCAACTATTGGCTTCTGTCAAGGTAGTTATCAGTGAGTTGGCAGGCCAGAGGATAAAGAAGGTAACCTCTCTTGTCAAAGAGCAAGAATATATCCTTAAAGCCTTGGGGGCTCAAGAGATGCCAAAAATTGTTCCGTAACTTGTGGATAATATAAAAAAAAAGTCAGTTTGTAGTGTAACTGAAAATTTTTATGTCCTTTTTTCAACTACTTACAAACTATGTTGTCAAACTTGGGATATAATTTAATTTCTCATTGATATGGTTTCCTATTTTTATTGATCTATCCTTTTAATTTTTCTATACTTTTTAAACTTAGGAGTTGCACGAACCTTGTTAGCAAAGATAGCTAAAATGAACATTCCTAATATCTTTTTGTTGCCGATTTTAATTATTTTTATATTGTCTGGTATAGTCTTCTATCAACAGTTAGAGAATATTATTATTTTTTATCCAGACAAAGCACTTGATGATAGACCATCCAATTGGGATTTATCTTATAGGGATATTAAATTTCTGACTCCTGATGGCCAGAAACTGCATGGCTGGTTTTTCCCTGTATCTGGCAAACCGCCTGTTCTTCTCTTTTGCCATGGAAATGCCGGTAATATTTCTCACAGGATTGAAAATATAAAGTTTCTTGTCAAAAGAGATATCTCGGTATTTATATTTGACTACAGGGGCTATGGAAAGAGCTCTGGCAGACCTTCGGAAAAAGGAATATATATAGACGGAATAGCAGCATACGATTATCTAACAGAAACTGAGAAGATTTCTCCCAACAGAATTGTTATTTTCGGGCGATCGATAGGGAGTGCTGTAGCCATAGAGGTGGCTTTAAAGAGAAAAGTGAGATGCCTGATAATCGAGAGCACATTTACATCCACTAAGGATATGGCAAAAACTATTTTTCCCTTCTTCATTGTCTCACCCTTTTTACCTCATCATTACAATAATATTGTTAAGATTGGCTATGTTTCTGTTCCCAAATTGATAATACATGGTAACAATGACAAGATTGTCCCATTTACTATGGGTGAGAAGTTATTTGCAAAAGCAACAGGGCCAAAGACATTTTTGCCACTAAATGGTGCTGGACATAATGATACATATATTATAGGAGGAGAGGGTTACTTTGATGCCTTAGTTAATTTTATTTCCATGTATTAGGGTAAAATAGAATGATGAATGAATAACACAGGATTTTTTCATCAAAATGTTAGTACTTCCAAATAAAAATTTTGATAATTATTGTATTATTAAACAGTAAGGCTTAAAAATGAAAGTAAGGCCGGAGGATTTTGATAAATGAAGATTCTATTGACTGGTGCAAATGGACAACTTGGAAACGAGTGTAAAGAGGTTTTGAAAAGCGACTATGAGATCATTGCCACAGGCAAAGAAGAGTTAGATATTACCGGTTGGGACAAGGTGATAATGAGCATTGATCAATTATCGCCAGATATCATTCTTAATTGTGCGGCCTTTACCAAGATAGATGAGTGTGAAACAGAAAGAGAGGTATCTGAAAGAATTAATGTGGAGGGCGCCAGGAACTTGGCGCAGGGAGCGGCTAGGTATGACAAGACCATTGTTCACATATCTTCCGATTTTGTATTTAATGGCCGAAAGAGATTACCACAACCTTATTTTGAAGATGATCCAATGAGCCCCCTTTCTTTTTATGGTTTAACAAAGATGGAGAGCGAAATGGCTGTGAAGCAAAATGCTCCAAATTATATTATCATCAGGTCCGGTTGGCTATATAGTATTAATGGAGATAATTTCATAAGGGAGATATTTAGATTAGCCCTTAAAAAGGGGCAAGAATCTATCCATGTTGTTAATGATCAGTTCGGCTCTCCTACCTGGTCTTATAGGTTAGCCCAACAGATCAAATTGTTGATAGACAATAGAAAAGATGGGATTTACCATGCCACATCAGAAGGTTACTGCAGTAAATATGAGTGGGCAAAGTACCTTTTGGAGAAAATAGAAATTAAGATCCCTGTTCTTTCCTGCACAACCAAGGAGTATCCTGCGCCTGCAATAAGACCAGTCAATTCTATCCTTGAAAACAGACAATTAAAAAGCGAAGGGCTTAACATAATGCCCAATTGGCAAAAGGATCTTGACATTTTTATTGATAAATATGGTGAGCAATTACTAAAAGAAGAAGAGGGAAATTGAATTATTTCTTTTTTTTGCAATAATGATATTTTATGATTATAATTTATTCAGTCATAAAAGGGAATGGCTCAACCTTGTACTTCAAGAACATGGATAAGGCCCTGTAAAATAATAATTAACCGAAAAGAAAAGGGGGCAAACAATGTACATAAAGGATGTAATGACAATGAATGTGGTCAGTATTCCGAGCAATACAACTATAGCCGATACAAAAAGGATTATGGAGGCACACAAGATTCGCCGCTTACCGGTGGTAGACAGGGGAAAGCTTGTCGGCATGGTTACAGAACACAGGTTAGAGGCATATACCCCTTCTAAAGCCACAACTCTCAGTGTCTGGGAAATTAGTTATCTACTTGGAAATACAACAATAAAAGATATTATGGAGAAAAATGTCACTACTGCAAATCCAGACATGACGGTTGAAGAGGCCCTGGCTTTGGCTCAGGAGAAAAAGGTTGGCGCATTGCCTGTCTTGGAAGATGGACGATTAGTGGGTATGGTGACTACAAATGATTTCTTTTATAAAATTGCTAATCCTACCCTCGGTATTGGGATGCCTGGTACGCGGGTTCAGGTAACGACCAAGACTGATAAAAATATTCTTGAGGACATATGCAAGTTGGTATCTCAAAAAGGCATGAATATTCTGACTCTTCACATGATATCTTCCACAGAGACAGGAGGAAAGGATATAGTTATTCACGTGGATACTGAGGATGTCACTGAGATGGTTAAAGAATTAAAGGGTAAAGGTTATGAAGTTCTCGTAAGGAAGCGATAGAATAGCAAAGAAACCCTGATAATTCCCTGTTTTCTATTCTCTAAGCCCCTCAGTTGAGTAAGGGGATATAGATCCAAGATAAGAATTAAGCCCACTAAGTTTATACAGGTGGGCTTTTTTGTTTTAACTTCAATGGGGGATATCCCGATGGCTAATAAACCAACCTATGAAGAATTGGAACAAAAGGTCAAGGAGTTAGAGCAAGAATCCATTGAACGCAAGAAGACAGAGGAAGAAATACAAAACAGCAAGGTATTAAATGGTTTGAAGAAGATAGAAGAAGGGAAATATGAAAAGATTCACATTCAATCCGATAGTGATATGGAAGGCCTTTCCCAGGTAATTAATCGAATTTCAAGAAAAATGAGAGAAAGTGAACAGAAACTCAATATACTTTTTGAGATTACAAGATTTGTTTCTTCTCTTCTTCATTTACAGCATGTACTGGACGCTATTGTTGATTTACTCACAAGAGAATTTAGGCTTGATGCATGTTCAATCCGTTTACTAGATAATGATGGAAACTTGAGGATAAAGAGTCAAAAAGGTTTAAGCAAGAAGTTTGTAGAGACAGCAACAAGAAAACCAACTGTTGATAGTTATTCAGGGGAATGTTTTCTCACTGGGAAGATAGTCATTGTCAACGAGGCCAAAGAAATCGATAAACCTATATCAACTACCCTTCTTGTTGGTGAGAATATCGAATCTTTTGCTGTTACTCCCATAAAAGTAGAAGGAAATACCATTGGAGTCCTCGTTACCGCTTCAAAGAATAAGAGTTACTTTTATGAACGCTTCAATGATGTGATCTATACTATTGCCAATCAAATTGGCATAGCTATCAGGATTTCCCAGTTGTACGACGAAATTTACAATTTCAGTCAAGAGCTTGAGAAAAAAGTTCAAGAAAGGACAAACAAGTTAGAAGAGAAAAGTAAGCAATTGATTGAGGCTGAAAGGCTTGCTGCCCTGGGTAAAATTGCAAATACAGTAGCTGATGAGTTTAGAAATTCACTCACAATCATTGGTGGTTTTGCTCGGAGACTGTATGAAAAAACGCCTGACGATGATCCACAAAAGAAGGATCTCGGCATAATAGTTGAAGAGGTCCAGGTCTTAGAAGGCAAAGTTACAAAAATCATAAAGATCGAAAAAAAAGATTAAATATCAAAAAATTTAATCTAATCTAAATCCTCGAGAATTCTTACTGGCGGAAGTGCATGGGAATCGAACCCACCCGCGGAGGTATCAGCCCCGCGCACCGGATTTGAAGTCCGGGAGCCCCACCAGTGAGCTTTCCACTTCCAGTGTGGTTTTTATCATTTAATTATTTTGATGTCAACAAGGGTAAAAGTTGAAATAATAGCACCAATGGATCAGTTTTATCTTTTTTAGCACACCTTCTTTTTTCTTGCATAATTAATCTGTTAATTCAGGCATATATTCAGAGACCTTTGAAAAATGACCACTCTGTCATTGCGAACGAATGTGAAGCAATCTCTAATTTATTGAAAATATAAAAGATTGCCACGTCGCTTCGCTCCTCGCAATGACTTGTAAGATAATTTTTCAAAGGTCTCATTCAATCAATTTGAAAATATAATTCATAACTGGTATATCTAATTTAAAAAAAAGCTTCCTTGCTCAGAGGCATAAATAATTTTACCCTGAATAGATAAAGCCGAGGAGTATCGAATTATGATTAAATTGGTTCTTGTCAGACATGGTCAGAGCACATGGAACCTTGAAAATAGGTTTACCGGATGGATAGATGTAGGTCTTTCCGATTTAGGGATAGAAGAGGCCAAGTCTTCAGCCAAGTTATTATTGGAAGAGGATTATACCTTTGACATTGCATATACCTCTGTACTTAAACGTGCTATCCAGACGCTGTGGATTATCTTAGAGAAGATGGATTTAATGTGGATCCCAGTATACAGAAGCTGGAGGCTTAATGAAAGGCACTACGGTGCCTTGCAGGGATTGAATAAGTCAGAAATTGCCGCCAGACACGGAGCTGATCAGGTTCTTAAATGGAGACGAAGCTATGATATTAGGCCACCTGAATTGGACAGAAGTGACAGCATGTATCCGGGAAAAGACCCCAGATATGCAGGTCTCGAGGAAAATGATATACCATTAGCCGAATGCTTAAAGGATACTGTTGAAAGGTTTTTGCCATACTGGCATAATACCATTGTCCAAAGTCTCAAAAAGGGTGAAAGGGTTTTGATTGTAGCCCATGGAAACAGCCTGCGGGCCCTGGTCATGTACCTGGATAATGTTTCCAGGGAGGAGATTGTTAGTCTCAACATCCCAACAGGCATTCCCCTGGTATACGAATTAGATAACAATCTTAAGGCAACCGATCATTACTATTTAGGAGATCCTGAGGCTGCAAAAAGGGCTGCTGAGGCCGTAGCAAACCAGGCCAAACAATAGTTCCCCCGGTGCCGTATTCATATCTGGGAGTTATTAGCCATAAACGATATGCATCAAATACAGATGACAAATAAAGGTCTCAGGGTACCTGAGGAGCCGATAATACCCTTTATTGAGGGGGATGGTGTTGGTCCTGATCTTTTTAAGGCTGCCTTTCCTGTTTTTGAAAAGGCAATAGAGAAGGCATTTAAGGGAAAAAGAAAGGTTCAATGGCTTGAGGTCCTTGCTGGAGAAAAGGCATTTAAGGAAAGGGGAGAGTTTCTTCCTCAGGATACCCTGGAGGCATTTAGCAGATATCTTGTAGGAATAAAAGGGCCTCTTACAACACCAGTGGGTGAAGGAATAAGAAGCCTTAATGTCTCTCTTCGCCAGAGCTTGGATCTGTATGTATGCCTTAGACCTATACGTTACTTTAAAGGTGTCCCTTCTCCTGTGAAAAGACCCGAACTTGTGGATATGGTTGTCTTTAGGGAGAATACAGAGGATGTTTATGCAGGATTCGAATTGAGGTCTGGAAGTGCTGAGACCCTCGATTTGATCAAGGGCATGCAAGATAAGTATGGATGGCGAATAAAGCCCGACTCGGGTATAGGGCTTAAACCAATAAGCCGGTCAAACAGTCGCAGGCTTCTTAGGGCTGCCTTTAATTATGCCATTAATCATAATCGGAAGAGTGTGACAATCGTTCATAAGGGAAATATTCAGAAATTTACAGAGGGGGCATTCAGAAATTGGGGTTTTGAGTTAGCAAAAGAGGAATATGCTGATCAACTCATTTCTTATGAGGAATATGATAATGATCCCCCGAAAGGAAAAATAATTCTTAAAGAGCGTATGGCTGATATATTTTTTCAACAGGCCCTTACCAGGCCCGAGGAGTTTGATATAATAGCCACCATGAATCTAAACGGAGATTATATTTCTGATGCATTGGCAGCCCAGGTAGGGGGGATAGGATTAGCCCCAGGAGCAAATATTAATTTTGAGACGGGTAATGCCGTTTTTGAGCCCACCCATGGCACTGCTCCCCTTTATGCCGGCCTAAATAAGGCAAACCCAACGTCTCTAATCTTGAGTGGGGCTCTTCTATTTGACTATATAGGATGGCACCAAGTGACCAAACTTATCGAGGATGCCTTAAGAGAGACCTTTAATAGAAAGACTGTCACATATGATCTGGCCAGACTAATGGATGAGGCCACTGAGGTTTCTTGCTCCCATTTTGCTGAACTGGTCTGTAAAAATATGGAAGGGTTGTAAAGTGCCTAAAGTTTAAAATCCATAACTTTGATGCATTCGTAAAAAATCATGAGCCGGGGTCATTGCGAGGGCTTTAGCCCGAAGCAATCTAATAAATACAATAACTTATGGTAAAAGAGATTGCTTCGCTTCGCTCGCAATGACATGCTTTTGGACTTTTTACGAGACTATCAACTTTAGTTCACTTATAACTTTAGGCACTTTAGGCATTTGAAACTTTAGCTCACTTCAAGTAGTTAATAAGCCCTCCAGCGGCTAAAATCTCTCGCTGCCTGCTTGAAATTTCAAGCCTGGTAAAAATTACCCTGCTACCGATTATAATTTTTATTCTCTCCTCACCTGACAAGATCAAGTCTTTTATCCCTTTGATCTTAAGACTGTCACCAACCATAGTAATGCCATAATCCTCGGCCTGCTCAAAGGTTAGGGGAATTATCCCAAAATTGATCAGGTTCGCCTTATGTATCCTGGCAAAGCTTTTTACCAGCTTCAGCCTAACACCCAGATATCTGGGTGCAAGGGCGGCATGTTCCCTTGAAGAGCCCTGTCCATAATTGATACCAGCAACTATGGCAACCTCCTTTTCCCTGTCCGCTTTGGCCACAAATTGTGGATCTACACGTTCAAAAACATGTCTGCTGATTGCCTGGATATTACTTCTTAACGGAAGTATATGGTCACCTGCGGGCATGATATGATCTGTTGTTATATTATCATCCAACTTGAGTATGACCCTTAAATTGATATCTTGAGGAAGAGATGTGAACTCCGGAAGGGACTTTATATTTGGCCCCATAATAATTTGATAATCAGAGTTATTTATCTTTGGAGGGATAATAAGCCTATCATTTATAACAATATCATATTTATTGTTTAAGGAAGGGCACTCACCTAAATCCCTTGGGTCAGTTATGCATCCCTTTATAGCTGAGGCAATAGCTGTCTCCGGGCTAACCAGAAAAACCCGGTCATCTTTTGTGCCGCTTCGTCCGGGGAAGTTTCGGGGGAATGTTCTAAGAGAAATCTTACCGGTTGCAGGGGCCTGTCCCATGCCAATACAGCCCAGACAGCCGGATTGATGTATTCTAACCCCCTTCCTTATTAAATCAATTAGGCCTCCCCTTAAAGCTAAATTTTCTAATATCTGGTTGCTTCCGGGACTAATTTCCAAACTGACATCCTCATGAATCTTATTCTTTTTAAGGACACCTGCAATCATCATAAGATCCCTGAGATATGCATTGGAGCATGAGCCTATCAATACCTGGGAAACTGGTTTACCGGTGAGCTCTCTTACAGGATATACATTATCAGGTGAGGATGGGGCAGCAGCTAAGGGCTCTAATGTGGACAGATCAATCTCTTCTATATGATCGTATTGAGCACCTTCTTTGGCAGATATCTCTCTCCAGCTCTCTTTTCTTCCCTGGGACTCAAGGAATGCCTTAGTGTGACTATCAGATGGAAATATAGAGCTGGTTGCACCCAACTCTGATCCCATATTTGCCATTACAGCCCTTTGAGAGATAGTTAATGTCCCTAATCCAGGGCCGAAGTATTCTATAATATATCCTGCCGCCCCTTTTACTGTAAGCCTCTTTAATAGTTCCAGGACGATATCTTTGGCAGATACCCAGGCAGAGAGTTTTCCTGCCAATCTTATGCCCATGATTTTTGGGTAGATTAGATGAAAGGGATAGCCTGCCATGGTAGCGGCAACATCAAGGCCTCCTGCACCTATTGCCAGCATAGCACATGCCCCGCTGGTTGGGGTATGACTATCAGATCCTAAGAGGGTCTTGCCCGGAATACTAAATCGTTCAAGATGTATTACATGACAGATTCCATTTCCCGGTTTAGAAAAATATAGGCCGTATTTAGCTGCTACAGACTGCAGGAATAAGTGATCGTCTGCATTTTTATTATCCGTTTGACTAAGATTATGATCAACATAACTTACAGATAGCTCTGTCTTTATTTGATCAATCCCCATACCAGCCAGCTCCAGATAGGTCAGGGTTCCCGTGGCATCCTGGGTAAGGGTCTGATCTATTCTTAAAGCAATATTCTCACCCGGTTCAGGCCTGCCTTCTATAATATGTTCCTTTATTATCTGATCCGCTACAGTATCCATTTTTTCTCCGGTCAATTGACCCCTGTTATTATCTCTCACAGAGTTCTCAGAGGCTCAGAGTTTTTGAGCTGAATCCTTGAGAGGAGGATTCAGCTCAAACTCCCATCCCGCTAATGCGGGTAGTATACAGAAACCATAAATTTTTATGCTACTGTTCAATCATGATATTGCCCTGATCATAGATGACCCGGAAAGGGCTGTAGTTTGGCCTGATTTTTTGAGAGGAAAAAATCAGGCCAAACACAAAAATCATCTCCGCGTTCTCTGTGAACTCAAACGACTGAAAGGAGTGGGCGAGAGATGTTTATCATCCGATTGACATACAATAATATTTCTTGACAAGCAATAAAAGAGTAAAGTTTAAACGTTTGAAAATATCACTTTAAAATGTTAGGGAGATTACGTAAGTTACATTATTTAAATCAACTTACTACTAAAAACCATCAATACACATTACCAGATAGTAAAGGAGGAATAGATGGGGAAAAGAGGGCGAAATTCTAAATTAGATGAACTCTGTATTAATACCATAAGAATGCTTTCTGTAGATGCAATCGAGGCGGCAAATTCAGGTCATCCAGGCATGCCCATGGGTGCGGCAGCCGTAGCTTATATACTTTGGACCAAGTTTTTAAGACATAATCCCTCTAATCCCCAATGGCCAAATAGGGACAGGTTCATTCTCTCAGCCGGGCACGGTTCCATGCTTCTGTATTCCCTCCTTCACCTAACAGGATATGATCTCTCTTTAGAGGAAATAAAGAACTTTAGGCAATGGGAAAGCCTGACCCCGGGTCATCCGGAATATGGCAGAACCTCCGGAGTGGAGACAACAACAGGACCTCTGGGGCAGGGGTTTGCAACAGGTGTTGGCATGGCAATTGCCGCTGAATATCTCGCTCATTACTTCAACAGGCCTGATTTTAACCTGCTTACCTATAATATATACGGATTAGTCAGTGACGGGGACCTTATGGAAGGATTATCCTATGAGGCTGCCTCTATAGCCGGACATCTAAATCTGGGAAGGATTATCTATTTATACCTTGACAACAAGATCTCTATTGAGGGTTCCACAGAATTAACCTTTACAGAAGATGTTAAATTAAGATTTGAGGCCCAAAAATGGCATGTGCAAAAGGTAGATGGCTATCAGTTGGAAGATATTGCCAGGACTATTGAGGAGGCTAAAGAAGAGAGGAATAAACCCTCATTAATTATCGCAAGGACTCACATAGCATATGGAAGCCCAAATAAGCAGGATACTGCTGATGCCCATGGCGCCCCATTAGGGGAAGAAGAGGTAAGGCTAACAAAAGAGAACCTTGGCTGGCCAGAAGATAAACCCTTCTATATACCTGAGACGGTCCTTAGTGAATTTCGCAAGGCAGAGGAAAAGGGCAAAGCACTGGAGGCAGAATGGAACTCGGTTTTTAGCAAGTATTCAAAAGAATATCCTGAAATGGCTAAATTATGGGGGCAGATGATGGGATGCTCCTTCTCTGACGTGTTGAAAGACTCTTTGCCTGAATTTCTGCCAGAAGACGGCCTTATAGCCACACGCCAAGCCTCAGGGAAAGTTTTAACATCTATTGCGCCCAAGATCTTCACCTTGATAGGTGGGTCTGCTGACCTTGGATCATCAGTTAAAACATATATCCCTTCAATAGGAGAATTCCATGAGGATAGGGGAGGCAGAAATATCCATTTTGGTGTCAGGGAACATGTTATGGGTGCTATACTTAATGGCCTGGCCTTAAGTAACATGATTCCTTACGGAGGCACATTCCTTGTCTTTTCCGATTATATGCTGCCTGCCATACGCATGGCAGCTATGATGGGTCTGAAGGTAATCTATGTATTTAGCCATGACTCCATCGGGGTAGGGGAGGATGGCCCCACCCACCAGCCAATTGAACAGATTGCAGTCCTGAGGACCATCCCGAATCTCACGGTTATCAGACCTGCCGATGCAAATGAAACGGTCCATGCATGGAAAATTGCCCTGGAAAATACTACCGGGCCAACAGCCCTTATCTTAAGCAGGCAGGGTCTTCCCGTAATTGATAGCAAGAGGTATGCTGATGCAAGCGGGCTTACAAGAGGCGGATATATTTTGGCAGATGCAAAGGATGGAAGCCCTGAGATAATACTTATAGGAACCGGTTCAGAGCTGCATCTGGCCATCGAGACTTACGAAAAATTAAAGAAGGAAGGGATCGCCTCCAGGGTGGTAAGTCTGCCAAGCTGGGAGATCTTTAACAAACAGAGCAAGGAATATAGAGATCATGTTTTTCCACCCGCCATTAAAGCAAGATTGGCCATCGAGGCAGGCTCACCTTTGGGGTGGAGAAGTTTTATTGGCCTTGAAGGAGAGATAATATCTATAGACTCCTTTGGTAAATCAGCGCCAGGAAAGGTACTTTTTGAGAAGTTCGGCTTTACTATTCAAAATGTGTTAAAAAGGGCCAAGGAGATGTTAAAAAAACATGACAACTAAATTTAGCGTTATTCGAAATCCAAACCCCACTTTAAGAGGTGGAAAAATATGAAAAACGATAAAATCGAATCAAACATGATATTTAAAAAAGTGACTTCAATCCTTAAACGTTATGGAGCAAAAGAGATAAATATTTTTGGTTCTTATGCAAGAGGTGAAGAAAAAAAGACAAGTGATTTAGACATTATTATTGGATTTTCGGAAAGGAAAAGTCTCTTTGATATTGTAGGAATAGAGCAGGGGTTATCCGAATCGTTAGGGATAAGGGTAGATCTATTAACTGAAAAGTCGATAAGTCCTTGTTTAATCGACAGAATTAAAATGGAGTGTATAACACCAGTAATTGAAATTAAGAAATAGTTATGGATGAGAAGATAAAATTATTTCTTCAGGAAGGTGAAGGGTATAAAGTTGAATACAAAGAGAGTGTCAAAGATATAGATAAAGAACTTGTATCTTTTGCCAATGCATCAGGAGGGATTATTTTACTTGGGGTCTCTGATAAGAGTGAGATTAAAGGAATCAATATAACCAATAATTTAAAGTCTCAAATCCAGGATATTGCCAACAATTGTCAGCCAAAGGTGAATGTAAGCTTTGAGGAATATGACAATCTACTTCTCATAAAAATTTCTGAAGGGAAGAATAAGCCTTACAGTTGCGCCAAGGGATTTTTCCTGAGAGTTGGGCCAAACTCCCAGAAGATGACTCGCGACGAGATACTCCAGTTTGCTATTGACGAGGGAATTGTTCGTTTCGATGAGATAATTAATACCAAATTTACCTTTGATGACTTTGACGAGAACAGATTCAGAGATTTTATAAATAGAGCTAATTTAACTGTTAATTTAAACACAGAGGATTTGCTCACTAATCTTGGTCTTGCCGAGAGTTCAGCAGGAGAATTTTTCTTCAAAAATGTAGCTGTTTTATTTTTTGCCAAGAATATAAAGAAGTTTCATCCCTCAGCATTTACTACCTGCCTCCTTTATGGGAGTCATGATAGGTCTTACATAATCGACCGCAAGGATTTTGAAGGGAACCTGATTGAGCAATTAGAAAATAGCATCCAGTTTGTCCAACGGAATACCATGCTTGCTTATCAAATCAAGACTTTAAAAAGAAAAGAGATTCCTCAGTATCCTATGGAAGCAATAAGGGAGGCTATTCTAAATGCAATAGCACACAGGGATTATTTTGAACATGGGAGCAATGTTTTTGTCCATATTTATCCCGATAACATTGAGGTGATAAATCCAGGAGGATTGTTCAGGATAAAACCAGAGGATTTTGGAAGGATTTCATCTCGAAGGAACGAAAAGGTCTCGGAAATTTTCAGGATGATAGGCTGGATGGAAAGAGCAGGAACAGGGATAAAAAGAATGATGGATGCAATGGTAAGGAATGGTCTAAAAGAGCCAAAATTTGAATTCAGCGAGAGATTCTTTATCGCTACCTTTAAGGGACACCCAAGGGAAAAATTAAGTGAAATCGCCAAGGGAGAAGAAGTAATTGAACTCAACGAAAGGCAGAAAAGAGCAATTGAGTATGTAAAAGAGAGGGGGGAAATCACGACTTCCGAGTATATGAAAATTGCTAACACTTCACGGAGAACAGCAATTAGAGATTTAAATAACTTGGTTAATTCAGGAATTCTGAAAATCGTTGGAGGAATTGTTGGAAAAGATAGGCGCTATATCCTTAAGTTTAATGTGCCATAATGTGCCAATGTGCCATTGAAAGCAATAAGAGATTTAAAAGACCTTGTGGATAAAGGAATTCTAACTGTAGAAGGGCCTTGGGCTGGACGCGGTATATTTTATTCCTTGAAAGGTAACAAGGTGACAAAAGGTAACAAAAGGTGACATTGATAGTATTTAATGAACAGAAAACCAATAGAAATTTCCCCATTGAAGAAGTAAACGAGATCGCCAAAGAAGAAGGAAAGGGGGCACTTCAAGACTCTCTTTTGAGCCATTGTTGTACATACACAAATGGTGGGCAAGAAGGCTGGGTAGCGTTTTTAGAACCATAGTTCTCTACTCGCTTTTAGATGTAGATGCCAAGCTTCTCAAAAACGGTCCGTGGCGGCCGATAACCAAGGATGAGTTAGAAAAACCCTGGAAGCTTTATCTCAAAGATGTGGATTTAGATGGGAAGGTTTTATTGGCCTTGAAGGTGAAATAATATCCATGGAATCCTTTGGCCATTCCGCACTAGGAAAGGTTCTTTTTGAGAAGTTTGGCTTTACCGTTGAAAATCTAGTAATGAAGGCTAAGGGCTTGTTAAAAAACATACCAGATAAATAACAAAGGGGGTCCTGGTTACCTGTTTGAGATATAGTTTTCTATGCATCTGTTGGGAAGTGGAGTTGACCTAAGATATATTCAAAAGATTTTATGACATAAAAACAGCAAGACCACTGAAATCTATACCCATGTAAGCAGCAAAGACATTGGCAGGATAAAAAGTCCATTGGATAGTTTGGATGTAAGTTTGAAGAATGGAGATGAAGATAAAAAACAGTTCAGCCAGAGGTATTATATCCGAACATGGTCCGTATATACATCCAAACTGGAAGGATATCCGAACCTATTTCGGATATAAACGAGTTATACGCCATGGCTGACCACTTTCATGAAGGAGGTTTATCGGTATGAACACATTTGAGGATATTACACGAAAAAGGTCTATACTGTTAACTACCAGAATGCGCTTCTCTCCTCAGATCCAGCCAGTGAAGGAAACCGCTACAGACAGAATAATGGAGCAAATCCTATTTGTGACTCCCAGTGAAAAAGGCCTAAGCTTGGAAGAGATACGAGATGTTTTTTCGTCTGAAAGTGGTGGTTACGCAATTAGCTCTTCTGATGTGGAGAATTCTTGCAAACGGCTGGTGACAAAACAAAGAATTGTATCAGAACGAAAGGGAGAACTTAAACTGCATAGATTGTCAGAGAAGGCCAGCCGTGAGCTTGGCGAGATGCAGCACCGGATCGAAGTCCACTTTAACTCTATTGTAAATAGGCTTTTTAAAAATGCGAAAGAGGGAGCTTCTGCATTTAGGGCTCCTTTTTTGAAACTCCTGTGTATCATCTTTTCTCAACTTGCAGAGGAATATATCCGCGTAATTAAAGGGGACATTAAGGACGACGAGTTCGTATCCTTCCCATTTGTTTCCTCCGCTTTGAAGGAGGTCAAGAAAGAGTTCGATTCAATTGACGGCTCCCTTTTTGAGAGTGCTACCCTATCTTTCTTTCGAGATAGCGACCCAGAATATGACGCCATAAAATGGAATACGGCGCAGAATTATTATATTGCAAAAGCACTTGGTTTAGACCCTAGCGGCGTTCTCTTATCAAAGGAAGTGTTCGGGCAGGCAATGTTCTATCTGGATACTAACATCATAATCGAAGCCCTAGAGCCAAAACACAGGTATCATAAGAGCTTTCTGGCATTTAATAAAGCATGTAAGCAACTGGGTATTACCCTAAAGGTGTGCCAAATTTCACTGGATGAGCTACGAAACTGGCTTGCATATCAGCGTGAACTCATGGAAAAAGTCATTGATCAAATCCCGGATGAGACAGCATCAGAGGTGCGCTCGATCTTTTATGAAATCTACTGTGAAAAGAAAAGAGCCGGTGAAGCTGTTAGCGTTGATGAGTTCTTTACAAGTTACGATTCCCCAATGGATGATCTGAAAGGTCTCTTTGAAGTGGAATTGGAAGATGATATCTGGTTTGATGAAGCAAAAAGCGAACCAGAGACTATAAAGTTTACTGAAACCTTAAGGTCCAAATATTACGCTATGCGCAGGCGTTCCAAAGGGCGGGGGGCTGCTCTTCACGATGTTCTGTTGCTCCTTTGGCTTCAAAAATTGAGAGAGGAAAATGGCGGTAATATTTGGCTAATTACTACGGACACATCTCTTCCCGCGTCTCCACCGCCAAACGCTTCTTCAGGGTCACTTGCTATCACTTTAGACGCAATCTTGCAATGGATTTCGACAATGGTTGTTCGAGAAGATGCAGTAGCTGACTTCCCAGCTATGTTTGCCGAGATGCTAAAATACCGACTTCTACCACAGGACAGGATTTTTGATTTGGAGGATTTTGTAATATTCCACGAAATGCACATGTCATGTAAGGAACTGCCAGCAGAAGATGTTG
Source organism: Desulfobacteraceae bacterium (assembly GCA_030612685.1). Lineage (GTDB taxonomy): Bacteria > Desulfobacterota > DSM-4660 > Desulfatiglandales > B25-G16 > JAUWNK01. The sequence continues at coordinate 4,851 of JAUWNK010000003.1, read as the reverse complement.
AGAACTGTATTCGATATATCAAGGTTAATGCCCCTATGCTTGACCCCTCAGACCCGGCTGATAGAGAAAAGCTTGCTTACGAGGTATCCAAATTTTTCGCTGATCCCGGGAGGAAATACAAGCAGGAAATAGCAAGGCTGGAAGCCGAGAAAGAGGAGGTTGAGCAAGAATACAAAAGGAGACTTGGCGAAGCTTCCACGCGTATAGACGAAATGCAGTTACAATATGAAGAGAAACTTAAGGAGCGTGACAAAAGAATAGGAGAGGTTGAAAGAAGACTTTCAGAATATGAAGAAAGAACTCAAAAAGAGTCTCTGAAAAGATCGGCACAGCTCAGGGTAGGCCTTACCATAATAGTATTTCTAATGTTGGAAGCTTTAGTCGTTTTTCTTGCTAGCCAATACGGTGAAGGGCCAAATCTATTCCAAAAGATATCCAATTCGTGGCATTTTCTGGTTGGGGGGTCTGTATTAACTATCGCACTGGGCTGGTTTATTGTGGGGAAGAAAAGACTCGAGGCTCTTGGCTGGCCATTTACGAAAATCTTTAAGCATTAATAATAAGGTTTGGTCATCCACGGCGTATAACACAGGCTTTGCGGCTCACTTCGTTCGCCCAAATGCTCCGCACTTCGCAAAGCCTGGTGACGTTATCTGATATTTTGCCATTTGGTTTAAGGGGATTGGGTAATACACAATGATTAAAAAATGTCCTTATTGCGAAAAGCCTGTCGACCTGACAGACGCTTCAGAATCAGGTCAGTATGTATGCCCTTATGATGATTGTTCTAAGACTTTCTTTTTCGATAAGGATACGGGCGCTCTTTATAAGGTGGAAAAGCCAAGAGAAGAAACCTTTGAATATCAAATTATAATCATATGTCCAAATCCAGATTGTAGGCAAAAATTAAGGATACCGGAGACTACAAGCCCACTGCAAATTACTTGTCCTAAATGCCAGACATATTTTAGATATCCATCAGAAAGTAAGGAAACGCAGCACGAGATCAGTGGATTATTAGCTGAGTTTGATAAGGCTTTAGAAGATGAAATAAAAGCTGTAAAGACTCGGGGTGGAGATAGAACCTTGGTGTTGAGAGATGGTAAGTTTATTGGAGAAATAGCCGGAGAGGGAGTATATCAATTCAATTTAGAAAGAAAAATACCAGTTGCAGATGAAACTCCTGCACAAATAGAAATTATGGGGAGGAATTATCGAGCATCAATAGTTAGATTTTTAGAATTCAAGCTCGAAGTCCGTATCACAGATTTTGATGGTGACCGAATTCCTTTTGCTCTTCTAAAAATAGATGCAACCTATGTGCTCAGAAAATTGAAAGAGGCGTTATCGTTTTTGAGTTACAGGTCTCAGAGTGCTGGCTTGTCGTTAAAAGTATTCAATTATATTCCCCCAGAATGTTCTGTAGGGAAACCTGTATTTACTTTAAAGGATGTGCACAGAAATCCACCCGACCATTATCAAGCCCAAGCTATAGAGACTTGTCTTGGGAATGAAGTATCTTTTATTCATGGTCCTCCTGGAACTGGTAAGACGAGAACCCTTGTCAATGTAGTCAATGACCTCGCTAACAATGGGAAAAAAGTTTTAGTATCCTGCCATACTAATATTGCTTGTGATAATGTAATAGAGCATTTTATTAGATATGATCATGAGAAAACGGTTGAGAATCTTCTTAACAGCGGAGAAATTGTCAGAATTGGAACGCCAGTTCTGCAAAACAAAAGAATAAAAGCCCTTACGATTGAAGCAATATATGAGAGTCTAAGTAAAGAGTTACTGGGAGAAAAAGAGAGAATGACTAATTTAATGAACTCTCTTATTCAAAGAAATGAGAAATATTACGAATACAAACAAATTTTCTTAGAATGCGAAAAAACAACGGAGAGGATAGCAAATTGTGAAGAAAATATTTCTGCAAGCAAAGATACTGTAAAACAACACATTTTGGAAGAAGATGAACTGAATCAGATTATCTCTGAAAAGAGCCAACTTTTGTCCATCGCAGAGAAAAGGAACGCTATAATTAATTTTTTCAAAGGAACAATGCCAAAGAATCTCAGATTAGTGATTGATAATTTGAATAATGAAAAAACAGAAAAAAATAGAAGCCGACTCAAAGAAGAGAAACGGTTGAGATTACTCTCAGATGAGCTGGAGAAACTTAATTCTTCTTTCTCAGAGAAATTTGGAAGTCTCCCAGAGGGAATAAAGATAGACCAGATAGAAAGTGTACTAAGAGAAACAGAAAGCACTTTAGAGGAGACAAAGGCAAAGATTGTTGATGTTGATGATAGAATTTCTAAATTAAATGAAGGAGTTCTGAATAATGCAAAGGTTATAGTGAGTACCTTAGCAAAAACTTTTACAGACCCAATTCTGATGAATATGCAGTTTGACGTTGTTGTTGTGGATGAGGCCAGTATTGCGCCTTTGCCAATGTTATTCTATGTATGTTCGCTGGTTAAGAAAAAAGTGTTGATATTTGGAGACCCAAACCAGTTAGCGCCTATAAAGTTAGCAAACACGATTGCGGCTGAAAGATGGCTCAAAAAGGATATATTTCGAGAAGCAGATGCCGTAGAAGAGAGCCCAGAGGACTCTCGTATTCGGAGTTTGAAAAATCAATATAGAATGCATAAAGAAATATTTGAAATTGTAAATAATAACTTCTACGGATGCTTACATGACAGAAGACCGCGAATTGATAAAGAATATAACAAGTATGATAATCTAATACCGATGCCTGAACATAGGGTGGCAGTAATAGACACTTCTAATGCCAATGCCTATATGTCAACTGAAAAAACAGGACCAAAATCATGGTCTCGTTACAACCTCTATCATATTCAGATACTTGAAAGAGTTCTTCACGATTTAATTGATAGCAATTATATTGAACAGAAAGAAATAGGGATAATAACACCCTATAGAAGTCAGGCTAGTTTTATAAGGGCAATATTGATTGAGTTAGGACTTAAAGACATAGATTTAGGGACAGTCCACAGCTTTCAAGGCATAGAAAAGAAATATGTAATATTTGACCTTGTAGAGGCACCGGGCGGGAGAAAAGTCGGTGTCTTAGTTAATGATAAACACGAAATATATTCAGGAAAAAACCAAGGAGATAATAATGCGTTGAGATTGCTTACTGTGGCGTTTTCAAGGCCAAGGGAGAAATTATTAATAATATCTCATAATAAACATATATTAAACAACTTGCCAGGGAATTCAGTGATTAGAAACATTCTAACCGATTTGACAAATCGTGAGGCTATTATAGATGGATCTGATCTTGTCCCCTATTATGTACCAGCAGACGAGTATCCAGACGCTGCATTATTTAACGAAAAAGAACTGTTAAGAAAGGAAGCAGTGTTTAACCAAAGGAGTTTCTACCCGCATCTCATTAAAGATTTAAAGAATGCTAAGAAAGAAGTCATTTTCATATCTGGCTATATGAGCACCAATCGTATAGAAAAGTTAATGCCTTATTTCACTGACCTTTTATCAAGAAAGATAGATATCAAGATATTTACTAAACCCCCGAGAGAACAGATGAGCAGAGAGCAAGAGTTAGAAGAATTACACCATAGATTAAGAAATATGGGCATAGAAATATATCAACATTATGGAACGCATGAAAAGGTAGCTGCTATAGATGGTCATATATTATATGCAGGCAGCTTAAATGTACTTTCGTTCAATCATAGTTCAAACGAGATGATGATTAGAAGTGACAGTAAGCCAAAGTTGCAAAAAGTATTTTCTGTATTAGCCAAAAACCACCCGAGGTTAGAGGATTATCTGATTAAAAGCGGATATGTAGTTCCTGAACAGATAGTTGATTTAACACCAGAGAAATTTCAAGATATTTTGGACTCTGTGCGTCCGAAACACAGAGAAATACCTAAAGACGAACAAGAGGCAAAAGAATATTATAATAGTATGTTCACAAAGCTTCGGTGGATAATTGCTGATGATAAAAGGATTCCCAATTTTGCGGTTCTCTTCGCAAAAACTATTAAAGTCATACTTGATGACCCTCCTACAACCTTTGAGCAACTTTTGTCGTTGCCAGAATTTAGGAGAAACAAGACTAACATTAGAGGTTATGAAAATATTGTATTGAAAATACTAAAAGAGTATAGAGAAGTAATTAGCAATAATAAAGGGACCCGAAAGAGCCTGTTTGATTTTTATGATGTCAAAACATCAGATAACACAGCATAAAAAGTTCGTGCCTAACGGCACTCACCCAAATTTTTGATTTGCAAAAACTCCTTTTATGCTAGGATCGTTATACGCCATTTTGGATACAGATAATGGAGAAATAGAGAATGTCCAGCCGCTTGATAGAAATATTTGAAGATAAAAAATTAGTTGAGAAGATCAGGAAGCGATTGCCTTATTTATTTTATCTTGCAGAGTTAGAAAGTTCGAGAGCAGGAAAAATTGGTATGGAAGTTGGCTCTCTTCGGGAAAGAATTAAGACAATTGCAGGCAAGGGATTTAGTGGCGTTAAGCTCATATGGACAGTGTAGAAATAGCTATTGAAATGATCACTGGCACTACCAATAACACAGTATAGCGCCTTGGGCTATCGCTCTTGCCTTTTCGGGACATTGCTCCCTTCGGTCGCAATATTGTGCATGCAAGAAACGTTTAAGACTATTGCAACTCAATAAGACCTTGGAAAATGAGGATATATAATGGCAAACAGAAGGTCATTTAAGTCTGATGTGAGCTTTCTAGAAAAGATTTCCATGGGAGCAACTGGAACAATCGCCGTGTTTAATAATTTGAGAGCTCAAGGACATACCCCTATTGAAC
>JAUWNK010000197.1 GCA_030612685.1 Desulfobacteraceae bacterium | reverse complement strand
ACAGAGGGCTGTCCTGTTCCTATTGTTATTGCAGGCGGTCCAAAATGTGAGACAGAGCTTGAGGTATTTGAATTTGTCTATGATGGCTTGTCAAAGGGAGCAATAGGAGTCAATCTGGGGAGAAATGTCTGGCAAAGCCCGCATCCAGTACCTATGATGAGGGCACTAAACGCCATTATTCATAAAAATTCCACGCCAAAAGAGGCCCGGGAACTTTTCCAGGAATTAAAATCTAAGTAGTTTCAAGGTATTATTGCTAATGGCTTTTTAACGGGTGATATGACCTTTTCTTCACTTCCGAGGCTCCCGGCTTGGTCTTTTCTACGACTTACTTATGTGGGATTCTTGCCCCCTCCGCATTGCCCCCCGCTCGATGGAGCGGGAGGCCTGCGGTTTCCCCCATAAATAAGTCGTGAAAAGGACGGCAGCCTTCCGCCAGTCACTTCAGAAAAGATTCTATCACCCTAATATATTGTGATCAATAAATTGGATTCAAATTATGAAATGCGCAATGTATTACAATAACAGGGACATAAGATTGGAAGATATCCCTGTACCCAAAATAGGACCAGATGAGTTATTGGTCCAAATGCATGCATGCGGGATATGCGGTAGTGATGTTCTCGAATGGTATAGAATAAAAAAGGCCCCTATTGTCCTCGGTCATGAAATGACAGGGGAGATAGTAAAAATCGGGGAAAATGTTGAAAGATATAAAGTGGGTGATCGTGTCTTTGTCTCCCACCATGTCCCCTGTAACACCTGCCATTATTGTCTAAATGGACACTATACTGTATGTGACACCTTAAGAACAACAAGCTTTGATCCTGGAGGATTTGCCGAATTCATCAGGATTCCAAGAATCAATGTTGACCGGGGGGTATTCTTTTTACCTGATGAAATCTCCTATGAAGATGGAACGTTTATTGAGCCATTGGCCTGTGTTCTGAGGGGTCAAAAAATCGCTCACCTTCAACCAGGTCAAACGGTATTTATCATAGGGGGAGGGATTGCGGGATTGCTCCATCTCAAGCTGGCAAGAGCCATTGGGGCAAGCTCTGTCGTGGTAACTGACATAAATAAAAAACGGCTGGTATTTGCCGAACAATTTGGGGCTAAGGCGGCTATTTTAACTGATGATAACATTCCCGAGCATCTTAAAGAGGTCAATAATGGGCATCTGGCTGACATGGTAATAGTTGCAACTGGAGCCATAGAGGCGATTAACATGGCCTGGAAAACCGCTGATAGAGGGGGGACTGTCCTTCTTTTCGCCCCTACAGAGCCAGGGATTGATATTTCTCTGCCCTTATATGATATCTGGAATAATGGAATAACAATCACCACATCTTATGCAGGCTCTCCCTTAGATATAAGCGAGGCGATAGAATTGATCAGATCAAAAAATATCATTGTAAAGGATATGATAACCCATCGTTTTCCTATCAGCAGGGCTGAAGAAGGATTCAAGCTGGTTGAAAAGGCTCAGGATTCGATCAAGGTAATTATCGAACCATAATCTCTTCCTCTTTTATCATGGGGACAAACACGACACTCATTACCGCTTTTTTTATTATCATTCCCTTCTCTTTTCTAAGGAGAATCAGCTCCTGTATGCCCCTCTCTTCTCCTACAGGGATGATCATCCTTCCACCCTCAGTAAGCTGATCAATAAGTGGTCTTGGAATTTTCTCAGGAGCACATGTAACTATTACAGCATTAAAAGGTGCCTTTTCTGGCCAGCCTTTGTAGCCATCTCCAATCTTTACAAAAATGTTCCTGTATCCCATCTCCTTTAATCTCTCTCGAGCTGTCTCACCCAATCCAGGCCTTATCTCTATTGTATACACTTGCCTTACAATCTCTGCCAGAATAGCCGCTTGGTAACCTGAGCCAGTCCCTATCTCCAGTACCCTATCTCTTGAGGATAAATCTAAAACCTCACTCATAAATGCCACTATATATGGCTGTGAAATTGTCTGGCCCTCTCCAATAGGAAGAGGCCTATCATCATAGGCAGAGCCTCTTATTTTTTCTGGTACAAACAGATGCCGAGGCACCTTTCTCATGGCCTTAATAACCCTTGGATCTTTTATCCCCCTGGCAATTATCTGGGTTGTGACCATCCTCTCCCGAGGATCAGTAAATAGGTCTTTTCGAGATGCACCTATGGATATTGTGCAAAAAATGAGTAGCAAAAGAAAATAAAAATATGTTATCTTAAACATGGCTAACTCCTAATGGGATTATTTGTCCATTATTTTGAGACCTTTGAAAAATTATCTTACAAGTCATTGCGAGGAGCGAAGCCCGCCTGCCGGATGTCGGGCAGGGATGGCGGGCAGGCGACGTGGCAATCCTTCATATTTTCAATGAGTTAGAGATTGCTTCATCCGCCAGAGAGCTTTGGCGGATTCGCAATGACAGAGCGGGCATTTTTCAAAGGTCTCTATTTTATCAAACTATTAACTATTATTTAAAGAAAAAGTTTTCCTCCATGAGCCATATAGCATATTTCCGCCTTTATGAAGAACTGAATGATTATCTGCCTGAAAAAAAAAGAAAAATAACATTCAGCCTATCCCTGAAGGCTCCAACTACCATCAAAGAGGCAATTTGCTCTCTGGGAGTGCCTTCTGAGGAGGTTGATCTTGTTCTTGTCAATGGTGAATCAGTTCCATTCAACCACATTATCGGCGAGGGAGACAGGATCAGCATATACCCGATTTTTGAGTCCCTGGATATTAGCAAAGTAACAAGACTCAGAGATAAACCTTTAATTTATAAGCCTTAGGCTTATTAAATTGGCTAAGGAATCAATAGACCTAAATCTTGAAAGGAGTTAAAAATGGCAAGAAAAAAGATTGATGAAGCTGCAAGGCAAAAGGCTATAAAAGCCCATGCAAGTGGACTATCCATGAGAAAGATAGCCAAAGAATGTGGAGTAAGTCTCTCAAGCGTTAGTAGAATAGTCAAAGAAGCAGGCCCCCAAAAAGCTGAAAAGAAGATAACGGGAAAAAAGGGCAAAACAGAGAGGCAAAAGAGGATAGAGAAACTTGAAAAAAGAATAGCTGAACTGGAAAAGAAGATCCTTGACCTGGATGCCAGGAAAAGATAATAGAAAAAACGCTAAAAGACCCAACCATCTTTATTCACGGGCAAGAAAGTAGCAGCCGGGGAACAAAGGGACTCTTTTTTAAAGAGCTTCTTCCGGAGATGATTATCCCGGACTTTACAGGTGATGTATCAGCCAGGATGTTAAAACTGAACGAGATCCTAAAAGATAAAAGAGGGATAATTATGATAGGCTCTTCTTTGGGTGGGCTTATGGCTGCCTTATATGTGTTTCAAAATCCAGACAGGGTAAAAAAACTCATCCTCCTTGCCCCTGCTCTTAACCTCCCGGAATTTATCCCATATTTATCGGAAAGTCTCACGCTTCCTGTTTATATCTTTCACGGAAAAGGGGATGAAGTTATTCCCCCAAAACCTATTCAGGCTATTGCCAAAAAGATTTTTACCAATCTAACCTTTACTATGCTGGATGATGACCACCGCCTATCCAGAAGATTCACCTCAATTGATTGGCC
>JAUWNK010000169.1 GCA_030612685.1 Desulfobacteraceae bacterium | reverse complement strand
AATGGCAGAGCTAAAGCTCTGCACTACAAGTCCGCACCGAAGGTGTGTTATGTTCAGATTATTATACTATCGTGGGCTAAATTTAACATATATTTTACAAACTTTCCAAAAATAAATTTTTTCCCTTTCCGAGATTAATTTTAACTGATTTGTTAATCACTATAAACTTGAATTTAATCAGTTAAATCTTTTGGCCAAGTTAAAATGAAATTTTCTTGACAAAATATAAACGTAATTATAATTTTTGTAGACAATAGATAATTCATCTCTCTTAAAGTCTAAAAATGGCTTATTACAAAGGTATAATAACACCTTCTTACCAGCTATCAAATCATTATTTTAATCTAATCCTTCTGCGTAACTTATTCAATTTAAATATCCTCACTAATATGCGAATTCTGTGTGATATGTCAGACGAGTTGTCCAGTTGATGCTATAGCGATTAGACCTAAAAATACACGCGATAGAGGCTAAAAGGTTACTGCTATCAGAAGGTTCAGGGTATAAATTCTCTAATCCAAATTTTTACAAAAAAGAGGCGAATGCGTCTATGGCAATTGCCGCGGAAAAGATAGGAGTCATTGTGGTGGATGTCCAGGGTGATTTCACGACATGGAAGAAAGGATCATTAGCAGTCAATGGCACGGATAAGGCCTTTATAGAGAAGGTTCAGAAGGCTACTGAGACCCTCAGCAGGGAGGGATACCTTATCTTCGGCACCCAGGACTGGCACCCTGCAGACCATATATCCTTTTATACCAATCATCCTGGGAAGAAGACTTTTGAGGTTATTAAGGTCGAGGGAAGAACTCAGGTTCTCTGGCCCCCTCATTGTGTGCATGGAACGGAAAATGCGAGGGTCCTTGTTGATAATAACCTTTTCATGGCCATTGTGCAAAAAGGTAGGGATACAAGATATGATAGTTACTCTGGATTTATGGACGATGGTGGAGCCAAAACGGAGATGGATCAGATCCTGAAAAGGAACGGAATCCAGAAGCTCGTTGTTTATGGGATCGCAACCGATTACTGTGTGAAGGCAACGGCTATAGATGCAGTTGATGCAGGATACAAAGCAATAGTCATAGAAGAACTGTGTAAGGGTGTGGCACCTGAGAGCTCGGCAAAGGCATTTAAAGAGATGAAAAAGAAGGGGATAACCATCCTAAAGGAGCTCGACCTTCAAAAGACAAGGTGTTCCTAAGGGTCAAGTAGGACAATTCAGTAAAAAGAAGGCTGGCTATGAAAGTGGTGGGGCTAGCTCAAATGAGCGCTAAGCGAGGAGGTGATTGTGGCAAGAATAAAGATTCGAGCCGCAAATTCAGATCAATGCCCAGTTTTAAGTTGTTTTAGAACCAACGTCCCCTTTTATGTCTAAAAAAGGAAATTGCTATACTATTGAATTAAAAAATCAACTTTAATCTTTTTTATATTTATGTCAAAGATTATAGATGTTTAAGAGTTTGTAACTATTCGGCCACCAAGGCACAAATAACCAAAGAGAAGATGAATATAAATTGAATAATGCAGTTTTCTCATTAATGAGCCTTAGGCTCATTAATTTCAATGTCCCACGCATTAAAAAGGCTATAATAAAGAATAATTCTCTAATCTTGGTGTCTTGGTGCCTTTGTGGCAAGATACCTGAGTAGATACGACTCAATTAAAGGAGGAGATAATTATGTTAAGAGGATTGTGGTCAGCGGCATCCGGAATGGCTGCACAGCAATTAACTATTGATGTTATTGCCAATAACCTGGCCAATGTAAATACAGTGGGATTCAAAAAGAGTAGGCCCGATTTTCAGGACCTGATGTATCAGACTATAAGTCAGGCTGGATCAATAACATCGGCCGGCGGTCAGGTTCCTACTGGCATCCAGATTGGTATGGGAACAATGCCTGTTGGGGTACAGAAGATGTTTATGCAGGGAGATTTTAAAGAGACAAAAAATGAATTGGATATGGCCATTGAGGGAAAGGGTTTCTTTAGGGTGCTGAGCAATGAAGAGGAGCTTTATACAAGGGCAGGCAATTTTAAGTTAGATGCCGATGGAAACATCTGTACACCAAATGGGGATAAATTACAGCCGGAGATGGCAATTCCAACAAACACGGTCTCTATTAATATTGACGGAACCGGAACGGTTACCGTCTTTGACCCTGGAGGAACCGGAACCTCACTTGGAGTTATAAAATTATATACCTTTCCTAACCCCGCAGGTCTTTTTAGCCTTGGCCACAATTTATATAGATCTACAGATGCATCAGGGGAGGCCATTTCCGGCACGCCAGGTTCAGATGGTGTAGGAACAATTGCCCAGGGATTTATTGAGATGTCTAATGTAGATGTAGTCGAAGAGATGGTTTCCATGATTATGGCCCAGAGGGCCTATGAAATAAATAGCAAGGCCATACAAACAGCAGATAACATGTTGCAGATAGCCAATAACCTCAAGAGGTAGAATCAATTAGCAATTGTCAATTATCAAGTTTCAAGTATCAATTGTTAATTGCTAATTTTACATTGAGCATTGCTAATTGTTAACGGAGGTAATTATCATATCATGAGAAAAGCCATAAAGATCATGATTCTTTTGGCATGTTTTTTTGGTCTTTATTTCTCTATCGAGGCAGAATGCGTTGAAAAAAAGGAAATCAGAGCAAAAGCCGACCACGGTTATCAATTTATTCCAGAGGCCAAATTCCGAGAAATCTTTGAGGAATATCTTTGCCGCCATCTGGGAAAAGAAAAATCTGATATAATTATATCCAGGTTCAAGGTTGTTGGCAACAGGCCTGTTCCTCCAGATAAGATAAATTTTCAGCTATTTCAAAAAGATAAAAGAAGACTCAGAGGACATGTGAGGTTAGTCGCTATTGTTAGTGTAAACGGGGTAGTAAAAAATAAAGTTAATCTTTCGGGTTGGGTTGATGTATTTGAATCTGTGGTTTGCACTTCCAGGAATCTAAAAAAAAGGGAAATTATAAAGGAAGATGACCTTTATTTAGCACGGAGGAATATCTCTCACCTATCTCCAAACATTTTGAACGATATGAGCAAGGCAGTCGGACTCATGGTAAAACATACTGTAAAGGAAGACGCCTGTCTCAAAGAATGGATGTTGAAAAAACCTCCAGTTGTAGAAAGGGGAGATATGGTAACCATCTTAGCAGAGTCAGGTGGTCTCAGGGTGACAGTTCCCGGTAGAGTTTTGGTGAAAGGCTACATGGGTGAGCTTATAAGGGTTCAAAACTCAATGAGCAAAAAAGAGGTTTATGCAAGGGTAATTAACAACTCAACGGTAATGGTAGATTTTTAGAGGAGAAAAAAAGTGGTCCCTAAAAAATATTTTCTTTTATGCATAATAATTATTTTCTTAACAGGTTGTGCTGCATGGCCCATAAATACATCTCATGTGCCTGAGATCAAAAGGATTCAGGAGCCCCAATTTCCAGAATATAAATCTCCTCGTATAGAAGAAGGTTCATTATGGTCAGAAGTGAGTGGTATTACCCTTTATCCTGACAGGAGGGCACGAAAGGTAGGAGATATTGTTACCGTAAGGATTGTAGAGGATCCTGAGGCAAAACTGAATGCAAACACAAAAACAGGTAGATCATCGAGCATAGACGCAAAATTGAAGTTTTTAGGTTACATGAAGGCCCTTGCCGAGAAGAACAGTAGGTTGGCCCAGGATCCAGGAAACGACGAACTAATAAAAGCAGGCATTGGACTAAGCTTCGATGGAACGGGTTCAAGCGATAGGGATGGCCATATAAAGGCATACGTATCTGCTGTGGTTGTAAAGGTACTTCCGAATGGAAATCTTTATATAAATGGAAAAAGAGAGATTAAGGTAAATAACGAAACACAGTATATAGCCCTCTCAGGCCTAATAAGACCAGAGGATATAAGCCAGTCTAATGAGATTTCCTCTACCTATGTGGCTGATGCCAAAATAACATATTCAGGTATTGGTCCATTGGCAGACAAGCAAAAACCAGGCTGGTTAGGGAGGATAATTGATCATGTCTGGCCGTTTTAGGTTTTTATTACTTATAATCTTTATTTTTAACATCTTTTTTACCTCTACAGTTATAGGAGCAAGGATAAAGGATATTGCCTCTATTAAAGGTATCAGAACAAACCAGCTTTTTGGTTATGGTCTGGTCATTGGCCTTAATGGTAGTGGGGATAAAGGGGGAACAAGTTTTACCATTCAGGGCCTTGTAAATATGCTGGGAAAGATGGGGATCTATGTAAGCGCCGCGGATGTAAAGGTAAGCAATGTTGCTGCAGTAATGGTTAGTGCTAAACTTCCCCCATTCGCCAGGACAGGGAAAAAGGTTGATGTAATAGTATCTTCCATTGGTGATGCAAAAAGTCTGCAAGGAGGGACCCTTCTTCTGACCACTTTAAAAGGAGTTGATGGCAAAATCTATGCCCTTGCGCAGGGACCTCTATCCGTTGGTGGTTTTAGTGTGGGTGGGGCTGCTGGAGGAGGTGTTACAAAAAATCATCCTACTGTAGGAAGAATAAGTGGAGGAGCAACAATAGAAAGAGAGATTCCTTTATCGCTCAAAGATAAAAGGGAATTAACCATTATGTTAAGCAATCCGGATTTTACTACTGCCACCAGGGTTGCCAATACGATTAACTCACAATTTGGACAGATTCTTGCTAAACCAATAGATTCAGGCAACTTAGAAATTAAGATCCCGGATTACTTTCAAGATAAGGTGGTTAACTTACTTGCTAAACTTGAGGGTCTTGAGGTAATACCTGACTCAGTTGCAAAGGTTGTAGTCAGTGAGAAGACAGGCACCGTGGTAATTGGAGAAAATGTCAGGGTCCAAACAGTTGCTGTTGCCCATGGAAATCTGAGCATTCAGATAAAAGAGACAAAAGAGGTTTCGCAACCACTCCCCTTTGCACCATCACCACCTGATGGGGCTACACCTACCAAACTGGAGGGAGGCGTAATAGTAACACCTGGCGGAGCTACCGTTGTTACACCGGTGAGCGAGGTAGCAGTTAAGGAAGAGGACAATAGGCTTCTTTTGGTTCCAAAGGGAAGGACGATTGGGGAGTTAGTGAGGGCGTTAAATGCAATTGGCGTTACTCCCAGGGATCTGATCACTATTTTGCAAGCGATAAAAGCAGCGGGCGCCCTTCATGCGGAGTTAGAAATCATATAAAGGAGAACATATGGTAAAAGGAATTGCATCCGATCCTGGTTTAACAGGATTACATAAAGATGCATGGAATAATAGACTTAAAAAGACCTGTGCTGAATTCGAATCTATCTTCATAACCTATATGCTGAAATCAATGAGAAAAACCATTGGTGAAAATGGTCTTCTTGGAAACAGTAATGAAGCCAAGATCTTTACATCAATGTTCGATGAAAAGCTCGCCCTGGAGATTTCCAG
>JAUWNK010000130.1 GCA_030612685.1 Desulfobacteraceae bacterium | reverse complement strand
TGATGAGAGTCTTTTCGATGTGGATATATCTTTTGACTCTAAAGTGGTTTTACGAGAGAGCCAGGTGCCTATCTTATAGATCAGGCCGATAATAAAGATTGCTAAACAGATATATAGGCTGATGTCATAGAACATGGGCTTATCCTTTCACTAAATCTTTGCGGCATCTAAGATGGCTGGAAGCCGGTTTTCCCATCCTATTGTAACCAGTTGAACACCCTGGCAGAGTTCTTTAAGAGTGGTAACCAATTCGGCTGCTATAGTTATGCACTCATGAATTCTGTCGGGGGCCTTTCTAATCCGGGTTATCATCTCCGGGGGAATAGGGGGCCCGGGGACATTGGTGGCGATATATTTGGCAACGCCAACTGATTTTAAAAGAAAAACAGTGGCAATCACTGGGACACCTAACACTTTGGCCTTTTCCATAAAATAGGTAAAGGCTGGTATGTTAAAAACCGGGGGTGTTACAATGAACTGGGCACCTTCCCTCACCTTCTTTTGAGCAAGTTCTAATTCTGATTCCAGAGCTATCTCATTTTTAGCTGGTTTTATAGAACAACCAGTTACAAATTTAGGGGAGCCTTTCAATTCCATTCCCGCCATATCAACACCGTTCTGAAGCCCCTTTATAGCCCTTAGCAAGGTCAATTCATCAATATCCACGATCGGTTTGGTGTCAATATGATCGCCATAGACGATCTCCTCTCCAGGCACAACCAGGAGGTTTTTAATTCCAAGGAAATAGGCTGATAAGATATCACCCTGAAGGGCAAGCCTGTTTCTGTCCCGGGAGCAGATCTGCATAATGGTTTCCATTCCCTGCTGCTGCATAAGGGCAGCGCCACCCATAGCGCTCATCCTCATGACAGCCTGCGCCATTTCAGGCACAATAACACCATCAACCCTCCCCTTGATCCTTATGAGATTTGAGACCAAATCGGAGGCATCCACGCCCTTAGGGGGGTCAAATTCCGCCAATACTACAAAATCCCCTAACAGTAACTTTTTCTGAAAGCCCATAATTCACCCTTATTTTTTAATGAGAGGTATTCTTTAGATGAAATGATACTCATTGCCAGTTAGTCGTTACTAAAATACTGTTTCATAAATACGCTTTTAATATAAAAGGTCATTGCGAGCGAAGCGAAGCAATCTCATGGGATTGCGTCGTCACTATCGTTCCTCGCAATGACGACTTTCTTTTAACGTTCACTATAGTAACTGGTTATCACTGGCCAATCACAACTGACTATAATGTCGGTCTTGGAAGGAACCCTGCCGCCTCCATAATCTCAGCTACCTTGTGTTCCCATTCAATTGCCATCAGGTGGATTCCAGCGATTCCTTCTGTTTCCTTGAGTTCCTGCATCTGCTCGCAGACAATCTTGATCCCTTCAGTGGCAACATTTCCTTTTCCTGCTCCCTTAAGCCTGTCTATCATTTCTTCCGGGATAATAATCCCGCTAACATTGGCAGCCATATATCGGGCCATACCTACAGATTTGAGCGGTGTGACACCGGCTAAGATCTTACATTTTTCATGCAACCCCATGTCTACTACCTGCTTCATAAATTCTTTAAATCGCTTCATATCATAGATACATTGGGTTTGAATGAAGTCAACCCCGGCTTCCACCTTTTTGGCAAGCCTGTGAACCCTGTACTGAAATGGATCGGCAAAGGGGTTACATGCGGCCCCGATAAACATCTTGAAGTCGCCTTCTATCTCATCTCCACAGATAACTTTATGCTCGTCTCTCATGGTTTTAACCATATAGATCATCTGAATGGAGTCTATATCAAAAACATTCTTGGCCTCGGGGTGATTTCCAAATGATTGATGATCGCCGGAAAGGCAAAGCATATTTTTAATTCCAAAGGCGGATGCACCAAAGAGATCAGACATCATGGCTATCCTGTTGCGATCCCTGGCCACCATCTGCATGTTTGGCTCCAGGCCTTCCTCTATCAATATCTTGGCAGTGGCTATCGAGGACATCCTGACAATGGCCGTCTGGTTATCAGTAATGTTGACTGCATCTACATTGCCCTTTAGCATGGCTGCCTTCTTTTTAACCACCTCCACATCCGGACCCTTTGGAGGCCCTAACTCGCCGGTAACAACAAATTCACCTTTTTCTAATAGCCTTTCGAGATTGCTTCCAGATTTCATAGCCTTAAATCCTCCCTTACCCTCTTTCTTGGGCCACCACTATGACTCGGTCTCCAGTCTTTATACATCTCAACCGGCTTAATTCTATCCAGGTCTCCCAATGCCTCGAGTCGCTCGATAATGAGATTCCAGGCACAATCGAGCTCCTTGTTGATCTCACATTTCCCATTAGAAGATCCCCCGCATGGACCATTAAGTAAGCTTTTAGCGCACCTTGCAATAGGGCATATACCACCTGTCTTTTCCAGGACACAATCTCCACACCCAAGGCAGCGTTCCTCCCACAGGCCAACATCTATATTGGCGCCCATAAAGGTAGTATTTAGCCCCGGAATTACCCGTATAGGTTTATCCGTGATAGTGCGGTTAAAAAAGTTACATGCATGTTGGACTCCTACCCCACAGGCAATGGATAGTATAACGTCAGCCTCTTTTACCTTTTCCAGAAACGCAGGATCAGCCATAAACTCATCATCGCACTGGCGAACTACGAGTTCGTCATTGACTTCGACCTTATTTCCCTCATTGCCAAAGGCCAGCCTTAACTCCGATGCCAAAATTTCTGCCTCTTTTTCACCCCCTGCCTGGCAGATGGCAACACAGGTCTCGCAGCCCAAAACCATAATCTTTTTATAATCCTTTACCGATTCCTTGATCTCTTCAAAAGGTTTTCTGTCTGCTGTGATCATAGATTACTCCTTATCTTTTTTACCTAAATTGATCGATTCTTTCATACAAAGATGTCAAAACAACCGTAGGACAGCCGTCTCGGCTGTCCTTGGATTTCACCTCTTAGGACAGGCGAGACGCCTGTCCTACTGGTTTAAACATTAGAATCGATCAATTTAGGGTTTGCTCTCTTGCTGGAGCTTTGCCCTGTATGGATTTGGCCCCAGCTTTTTAGCCCGCTCTGTCATCTCCTTTGCAGTTTCTGCCATAAGTGGTGCTTCAGAAGCTGCAATATGAAAAAAGTCAAGCCGTTCACTCCCTATCCCGATCTCGTCTAACAGCTTCTTTGTATATTCGATCCTTTTCGCTGCCCTCAAATTTCCCTCCAGGAAATTACATGTACCAGGCTCTCATCCTCCTACGAATATGGCGTCTGCCCCTGCCTCAAATGCCTTTAAGATGTGGATGATCTCCACCTTTCCCGTACATAGATAATGGACTATACGGATATTGGTGGGATACTGAATCCTTCCAACACCTGCTAAATCAGCAGCGCTGTAGGCGCAGTAATTACAGAGCATGGCTACAACTCTTGGTTCATAATCCACCATTTCTCAATCCCCTTCTTGAGTTCGTTGAGTTTTTTGAGTTTGTTGTGTTTTTTGTGTTAAAACCCTATGAACCCAATGAACCCAACAAACATAATAAACATTAATATACCGCCATCAATTTAGGAATCATCTGGATGTCTTTATAATGACTTACCTGAATTGCGTTATTAGGACACATAGAGGCGCAAATACCACACCCCTGACAGGCGCCCGGGTCGATCTTTGCTACTGAATTTTCATAATCGATCTGGGGCACGCTAAAAGGGCATACCCTGATACAGGTCAAACAAATAGCACAAAGATCAGGGTCTACCTCAGCAACAGCTCCACCAGCCATTCTCTCTTTGTGGGAGAGAATCATGCATGCCCTGGACACAGTTGCTTTTGCCTGGGAGATGGCCTCATCAATGGCTTTGGGACCATGGGCCAAACCACAGACAAACATCCCTGCAGAAGAAAAATCTACGGGCCTAAGCTTTGCATGAGCCTCCATGAAAAAGCCATCCTGAGTCATAGCAACCTTAAAGAGCTCTGAGAATACATGGTTATCATCCCGTGGTATAACCGCCGAAGCCAGGGTTATAATATCTGTATCTATCCCCACAGGCATCTTGATTACCTGATCCATAACAGTCACCCTGAGTCTGCCATCCTTTTTTTCAACCTTTGGTTTGTCATCCATCTCATAAGGGATAAACCGAACGCCCTTTAATCGTGCCTCTCTATATATATCTTCCCTTTCCCCGTAGGTTC
Organism: Desulfobacteraceae bacterium; assembly: GCA_030612685.1. Lineage (GTDB taxonomy): Bacteria > Desulfobacterota > DSM-4660 > Desulfatiglandales > B25-G16 > JAUWNK01. Next base: position 4,343 of record JAUWNK010000130.1, on the reverse strand, counting down.
TTATATCCCTGTAGAGTATATATATATTCATGTCAGGGTTTAATTCCTTGAGGGTTAATGCACTGTGAATGGAATGGGTGCAGCAAACCTTGCTGCAATAAGGTCTGTCTGGCTCCCTGGAGCCAACACACTGGATAAAAACAGCAGTATTTACTGCTTTTAGCCTATCAGCATTTTGCATAATTTCCTGATCCAGATCCAGAGATAGCAAGATATTGGGATCTTCTCCATAGAGATACTCTTCAGGCCTGTAACTGTCTCCCCCATTGGCAATGATAGCTGTACCATAACTCACCTCTGTCTCTTTGCCCTGGGCATCGGCCAATTTGCATGTAAAATTTCCTAAAGTACCATGAACCTCCTTGATCTTTGTCTGCAAATGCACATCAATCAGGGAATTTTCATTAACCTTTTTAACCAATTCTTCAACATAAGGCTGTATCTTTTCATCCTTCCATGTGGTATGTAATTTAAGGGCCTGGCCGCCCAGTTTATCCTCCTTCTCTATCAAATAGGCCTTAAATCCTTGTTCAGCCAATCCCAAAGCTGCTGTCATCCCGGCCACACCCCCTCCAACTACCAGAGCTTCTTGACAGATCGTCTGGGGGATCTCATAAAGCTGCTCTAATGTAGCTGCCCTTGCTATTGACATACGCACCAGATCCTTTGCCTTTTCCGTAGCCTTCTCAGGCTCACCCATGTGAACCCATGTGCATTGATCCCTGATATTTGCCATCTCAAACAGATACTGATTAAGGCCGGATTCCCTGCATGTCTCTCTGAATAATGCCTCATGTGTTCTTGGTGTACATGAGGCTACCACTATTCTATTAAGAAGCTTTTCTGTGATGACCTCTTTCATCTTTACCTGCGTATCTTCCGAACACGTGAATAGATTAGCCTCTGCATATTCCACATGTGGAAGAGTTTTGGCATATTCTACAATCGCAGGGACGTTTGCTACCCCGCCTATGTTTATACCACAATGACAGATAAACACACCGATTCGTATTGGTTCTTCACTAACATCACGTTCAGGCGGATACTCCTTTATCTTAATCCTTGTACCTCTTACTTCTGAAAGGGCAGAGGTGGCAGAGGATGCAGCGGCACTGGCCTGGGCAACGGTATCAGGGATATCCTTGGGGGCCTCAAAAACACCACATGTATAGACCCCAGGCCTTGATGTTGTAACCGGTTCAAAACTACTGGTGTTTACAAAATTGTAGTGATCCAGTTCGATGCCAATTTTCCCAGCCAGATCAAGGGATTCCTGAGAGATATTGAGCCCTATGGATAAGACTACTGTGTCAAAGTCCTCTTGAACCAGTTTTCCTGCCTCATCTGTATATCTAATCCTGAGACTTCCAGGCTCATCACCTGACAATACATTATTTATTTTCGACTTTATAAAACGAATTCCAACTTCATCCTTGGCCCGGTTATAATATCTCTCAAACTCCTTACCATGGGTACGCACATCTATATAGAAGATAGCAGTATCTAATGGTATGGTGGAATGCTCTTTAGCTATCATGGCCTGCTTTATGGCATAGGTGCAACAGACAGCAGAACAATACCCCTTGTCCTCCACCTGGACATTTCTTGAACCCACACACTGGATCCAGGCAATCTTTTCAGGTTCTTTATGATCAGGGGAAGGCCTTACCAGATGACCTTTATAGGGACCTGATGCTGAAAGGAGACGCTCGAACTCTATGCTAGTGACCACATTTGGATGTTTAGAATAGCCGTATGTGTCATGCAGGCTTGGGTCAAATGGGGTAAAACCTGGGGCAAGTATAATGGATCCCACATCTATGGTGTGTTCCTGTGGGATCATGGTATGATCTATTGCGCCGGCCAGGCAGGCAGAGACACACTGATAACATTCAGAGCAGATCCCACATTTCAGGCAGCGTTGGACCTCAGCCCTTGCCTCAGCTTCGGTAAACCCCAAAGCTATTTCCTTGAAGCTGCCATCTCGCTCCTCAAGGGATATCTTCCGCATGGAGGTCCTGGGCAGATGGGGTTCCCCTTCTATATCGGGCTTTTCATAGGACCAATCCTGCTCTCTTCCCTCCTTAAGATCCATGCCATTCAGATATCGTTGGATACTCTCAGCCGCCTCTTTCCCGCAAGCCACGGCCTCAACCACAGACTTTGGCCCATAAAAGGCATCCCCACCGGCAAAGACCCATTCTATTGGAGTCTGTAAGGTGATGGGGTCAGCCACCGGTCCTCTTTTAACTTCGATACCCTCTTTTTCGGCAAAAGACAGATCAGCGCCCTGTCCGATAGCAACAATAACTGTATCAGCATCCATACTGCTCAAGTCTGTCTCGTCATAACTGGGATTGAATGCCCCTTTTTTGTCGAATACAGCGGTACAACGCTTGAATTCTATGCCTGATAGTTTTCCATCCTTTTTCAGAAAACGTTTGGGTCCAAGGCTATTGACGATTGTTATCCCCTCTTCAAGGGCATCTTCAATCTCATAATCCCAGGCGGGCATCTCATCTCTTTTCTCGAGGCATACCAGAACGAGCTCCTGACCTCCTACACGCTTAGCCGTTAGGGCTACATCGATGGCAACATTCCCTCCACCGATGATAATTACCTTTTTCCCCACTCTGACCTGATTCCCAAGGGCCACATCCCTCAAGAAATCAATTCCCTTGATCACTCCAGGAAGGTCTTCTCCTTCCACACGCAACATCAGACTCAGATGGAGACCGGTTGCTAAAAACAGGGCCTTGTAGCCATCCTTTTTAAGGCTGTCAAGGGTTATATCTTCACCAAAGGTAACCCCTGTTTTTATCTCAACACCCATATCCTGAATGACCTTGACCTCAGCAGAGATTATGTCTCTTGGCAGACGATATTCTGGAATTCCCACGGCCATCATACCGCCTAAAACAGCAAGTTTTTCAAATACCGTTACCTGGTAACCCTCTTTGGCCAAACTATAGGCTGCTGCCAAACCGGCAGGCCCTGAACCGATAATGGCCACTTTCTCTTCTCTTTTTTCCTTCACCTCCGGAACATATGGGGTCTCGTTAGATAGGTCCATATCGGCCAGGAACCAGTGGAGATACTGTATGGCAAGGGGTTCATCCAGATCGCTCCTGGTACAGATTTCCTCGCATGGATGATGGCAGATCCGACCGCATATGCCTGGAAAAGGATGCTCTTCTTTAAAGACTTCCAGGGCCTCTCGATATTTGCCCTGGTTTATAAGTGCAATAAAGCCCTGCACGCTCACATGAGCAGGGCAGGTAGCCTTACATGGGGCCGTGCCTCTCTTTTCAATCGCAAAGGCACCGGGCATGGCTTGAGGATAGAGCTTATAAGCAGCTTTTCGATCGCATAACCCCTGATCAAAGAGTGACGGTATGCTAATAGGGCATGCCTTCTCACACTCACCGCAGGCCGTACACTTTGCCATATCAATATAGCGAGGCCGTTCTAAGAGTTTTACTTGGAAATTCCCGGGCTCACCAGTGACCTCCACTATATCCGTCATGGTTAATTTCTCTATATTCAGATGTCGGCCGCATTCCACTAACTTTGGCCCCATAATGCACATGGAGCAGTCATTTGTGGGGAATGTTTTATCCAACTGTGCCATTACTCCGCCAATAGCAGAGTTCTTTTCCACTAAATATACATAAAAGCCAGAATCTGCCAGGTCAAGGGAGGCCTGCATCCCACCGATACCGCCGCCCACGACCATAACTGATCCAATCTTATCTTTTGCTATTTCTTCTTCCATTAAGGTTCCTCCAGAAATAGATCTTTATTCGTAAACAACCACAGGATTAATGTTCGCTCGCCCGCTCCCTTTGGTCGCTCAAGCCCACAGACCCGGCCGCCTCGCCGGAGCGAGAGCTATGGCGGGCAGGGATCGCAGAGATAATCTTTTGGCCTGATTTTTTGACCCCGGTTAAATAATCTGCAAATTTAACGGGGCAAGGACGAAAAATCAGGCCAGATACTCAGCCCCTTCCGGGGCTACCTTCCAGCGATAGCTGGATAGAAGTTTGATCTGGATTGCCCTCTCAGCAATCCAGATCAAAACTCTGTGTTCTCTGTGCTCTCTGTGAGAGATACAAGGCCCCCAGATCACATGCCTTTATTCTGATAAAAACTTCTCCACTGATGTTATATCTATCTTATTCTCACCCAATCCCAATGTTTCTCCATCTATACCCAGGCTCAATCCAAGAAGCTGGGGGTAGAGGATAGGAGGGAGAGCGTGATTCTTCCCTCCTTTGCTATTAATCATGCTTTGAACTGTATCAAACTGGATATGACAGTATGAGCAGGCATCACAGAGAAAA
>JAUWNK010000083.1 GCA_030612685.1 Desulfobacteraceae bacterium | reverse complement strand
TAATTGGAAGCAACTTATGTTTTTAACAAATCCGTTATTTCTGGCAAATATTTCGCAATATTAACCACTTATAGCGAATTTGCAGATTTAAGTTACTTGAAAGTCAAAAATCGAGTCACTCCCGCGAAAGCGGGAGTCCATAATAACTTGAAATAACTGGATTCCTGCTCCCCGCTTTCGCGGGGACAAGTTTACCCCTGCGGAAGCAGGGGCAGGAATGACAATTAAGGGGCATATTGGACTTTTTGCGAAGCCGTCAACCTTAGTTCACTTGATCTCATTTAAGGAATCAAGGTTAAGGAGCGACTCTTTTCTTGATGTTTGTGAATCTAAGAGCCATAGAAAGTGCTTTAATCGATGTTTCCAGGTCACGGAATACCGGGAAACCCAATTCTTCCAACCGCTGCGTTAGTTCAGCAATTATAGATGAATCTGGACCGCCAATCCAGGTCACCAGCGGCTTCTGAAAATGCCCTTTAAGTTGCTCATAGGTCTCAACATATGCTTTTATCATCTTCCCTTTTACATCCACCCATAAGACATTAAAAAGAGAATCCACATTTCCATCACTCATGACAGCGTTGAGAATTTTAGGGTAAAGGGCAAAAAAATCTTTGATGGCCACGCTCGGTGGACCGATATCCACTGGAATCTTTCCCAGTCCTGGAAAAATTCCATCAAGCATTTCAGATGTTTCAGGGGCTAACTTTGTGACAAATAAGCCATATTTGGCTCCTTCGTCTGTGGCCAGCACACCCGCACCTCCAGTATAAGAGATAATAGCAAGCCGATTCCCCTTGGGCAGAGGCTGGGAGGCGAAAATTTTAGGCAATTCAAAAAGATCGCCGAATTTATCAAGACGTAGAATGCCCGCCTGGTTACATGCTGCGTCAAAAATTTGATCATTAATAGCTAAGGACCCGGTATGGGAAGCTGATACCCGTGCTCCCTCCTGTGTCCTGCCCGATTTTAAGATCAGCACCGGCTTCCGGGAGGCTACCCGTTTAGAGATTTCCAGAAACCTTCGACCGTCTTGAATGTTTTCAAGGTGCATGCTTATTACGCTTGTCTTTGGATCCCCTTCCAAGTATTCTAACATATCGCATTCGCCTATATCACATTTGTTTCCGAAATCACATATCTTGCTCACTCCGAATCGGAGGTCAGGATATGGAAATGCCTGCGGGTTTGTCATGCCAGTTTGCGAACAAATGGCCACCGGTCCCTCTCTGAGCTTGTAGTATCCGGATTCATAGGCACAGAGATTAAGACCATTTGAGGTGTTGGCAATGCCTGCGGTGTTCGGACCGATTATGCGAATCCCCCCTTGTCTTGCAATATGGACTATCTCATTTTGCAGACGGACTCCTTCTTGGTCTCTCTCAGCAAAACCATCTGATATAACGATAACCGCCTTGACACCCTTTTCCGCACATTCTTTAATCACCTGGGGAACAGTTCGGGAATTTATCATAATGAGCACGAGGTCTATCTTCCTGCGGACTTCCCTAAGAGCAGAGTAAACCTTTAAGCCAAGCACTTCCTTATAGGCCGGATTGATGGGGTAGATTTGCCCGGCATAGCCGGAATCCAACAAGGACTTGATAACCACATACCCACCGAAAATTCCCTCCTTGAGCAATCCGATGACAGCAACGCTCTGAGCTTCAAAAAAAGAGGACAGATCACTTTGGATAAAGGATTTTCTAAAATCACTATCAGGCATTTAATGTCTCCACCGATAATGGTTTTTTATGACAAGGATAGAATTGAGGTGATTCTCGCATGCTCCAGAATCGGTACCAGGTGAAGGGAGCGGGCAGCAGGACTACATGCCGCATGCCCTTTTTGACCAGATAATAGGCTATGCTGACACCGATAATTCCGCCACCAATGATTACGGCCTCAGCATGCGAGGGTAATGGTCGCATATTGATAAGCATTTCTTTCCGATCAAAAAAGTGTAGAGAAATGAGGCTGGTGCGTCAAGCAAGAAAGGGTTTTGAGCTGATCCTTATATTCTATAACCAGGGATTTGTCCTTCTTTCAACCTCAATAGTTGAACAAGGCCTAACTCCATAGTCATGTCCAGGCCAAACAATTATTTTACCAGGAAGGATGAGAAGTCTTTCCTTTATAGACTTCATAAACTGGCCCATAGATGCACCTGGTAGATCGGTTCGACCTATGCCACCGACAAACAGTGTATCTCCTGTAAAGAGGTTGCCATCACCGAGAAGGCATATCCCTCCAGGGCTGTGCCCCGGAGTGTGGATGACTTTAAGAGAAACATCACCCACCACAATCTGATCACCATCCTTTACGGTTAAATCAGCAGGAGGTGAAGGAGTAAAACCCCATTGGCGGGCCATTTCCTGTCCCTGCGCTGAATTGAACATTTGCTCGTCCAGTTCATGAATGATGATCTTGGCCTCTGTAAGGGCCTTGACTTTGGCATTGCCGCAGATATGATCTGGATGACCATGGGTATTGACAATATATTTCAAATTCAGATCTTTTTGTTCGATCCTTTTAACGATCCGGTCCTCATCTCCGGCCGGATCGATAACCAAAGCTTCTTTAGTCCTGGGACATGCCACAAGATAACAGAATACATCCATAAATCCGACTTTCATCTGTTCAACGTCCATAAATGTCTCCTTGCACTCCAGCCCTTTATCACTTTCCCAAAGGCCTTCAAAAAGTAAGTTATCTTGGGGACTTTGTTTCCTACGGTGAATAACTATTGACAGAATTTGGGATCACATCCTCTTGTGTCATTTATTATCTTTTCAACCTTTTTTTAGCTGCTCGTCTTCCTTCATGTATCGATCCTCTCGTTTGGCATTTTCAGGATCATCTGACTTGATTCATATTAATAGTGAGACCGATGGTCAGGCCTTGAAAAAGTAGTAGTGGATATAAGGGTTTATCAATCTGAATTTTTAGGTGGTATCCTCAAATTAAGTGTGAGTTGTGGATCTTTAGCTTCTTCTCTTGCCATTTTAAAAGCAGCCCTTGTCCTCAGATCATGCTTGGAGATGAGATCCCAGGCAAGTTTAATCAACTTAATATCTTCCTCAGAAAAATCGTTATAATAAAGGCTCCCTCTCTTAATTTTCTTGGGTTTAATATAGTTAGCACGGACAAAATATGAAAGTCTATCGTAGGTTAGGCCATCAACCTGTTTCAAAACCCCGCCAGCATACATAACATCAAAACCTATAGTTAGACTGAAGTTCGGTTCTTATCAAAGAGAGTTATTTAAAGTGAAACTTTTAATTTATCCTGCCATCAATGATAGCTCGTGGCTGATGTCTCCCCAGTGAAACAACTTCACGTTTTACAGGGCAGGCAAAGTAAAAAAAGCTCCATCCAGTTTCTGGGATGACGGAGCTTCAGAATTGCAATCATTAATATTTTAGCTAAATGTAGACTATATGATTTACTAAGTTTGAGGGACTGCAAAAATCAGTATTGAATGATTTTATTCAATCTTGGGCCTTGGGTAAAGGCCACTTCGCTCCACAATCTCCGGTACCTTCTCTTCCCATTCTATGGCCATAACATGAAATCCCCTCACTCCTTCCACCTCTTTGAGACGTTGGATGGATTCTACACAGATATTGATTCCTTCTTCAGGCTGTTTTTCTTTAGGAACATCGCTCATTCGCTTCACCACTTCATCCGGAACATCCATGCCAGGAACTCGGTTTTTCATATATTTTGCCATGCCTGCCGATTTGAATGGCGTGACCCCTGCCAGGATATAAACCTTCTCGTGGAGACCCCGGTCTCGGACCTGTTTCATCCAGAGTTCGAATTTCTCTAAGTTATAGATGCACTGGGTCTGAATGAATTCAACCCCGGCCGCTATCTTCTTGGCAAGGCGGGGAACACGGATTTCAAAAGGATCTGCAAAAGGGTTGGCCGCAGCACCAACGAACATTTTAGGAGGTTGGTCAATATCATCTCCTCCCAAAAATTTACCTTCATCCCTCATGAGCCTGACAGTTTGTATCAACTGTATGGAATCTATATCAAAGACATTCTGGCCCTGGGGATTATCGCCAAAGCTTTGATGATCACCGGAAAGACAGAGGATGTTATTGATACCGAATGATGCAGCTCCCAGGATATCGCTCTGCAGGGCAATTCTGTTTCTGTCCCGGGTGACCATTTGCAGAACTGGCTCCAGGCCCATTAACTTAAGGTGGATGACAGAAGCCAGACTGCAAAGGCGTGTTACTGAAGTCTGATTGTCCGTAATGTTAATGGCATCCACATAATCCTTGATCATTTCTGCCTTTTTAGTGATTGCATCTCCATTGCTGCCACGGGGGGGACCACACTCTGATGTGACTGCCAGATGACCTGCTGCAAGAATCTTTTCCAATCTGCTCGGTGTCTTTGTATTCATGATTTTAGATCCTCCCTGACAATTTTTCTTGGCCCGCCTGCCCGTTCAGTGGACCAGTCCTTGATAGGAATAAGCTTCTCGTAATCCTCGAGCCTACCCAGTTCTTTAAGTCGATCGATGATAAGCTGCCAGGCACAATCGAGCTCTTTGTTTATTTCACACTTTCCATCTGTGGAGCCGCCACAAGGGCCATTAAGAAGTCTTTTGGCACACCGCGAAATGGGACAAATCCCAGCCGTTTGTCCTAAGATACATTGACCACATCCCTGACAGCGCTCGCTCCAGACGCCGCTTTCTTCGGTTACACCCATAAAGGAGGTATTAAGGCCTGGAAATACAGGCGTAGTAAGGTATTTTTCGGCCAGGAATTGTACTCCCACGCCGCAGGCCAGAGAAATCACGGCCTCGTATTGATCAATGATATTTCTTATCTCTTCAAGGTATTCGTGGTCACACTGGCGCTCTAAAGTGACCTCTTCGACCTCCAGCTCTTTTCCTTCTTTCATAAAGGCCATCTTTAAAGCTGAGGCCAGGACGCCTACCTCTTTTTTGCCACCAGCATAACATACAGTGACGCACTCGTTGCATCCGACAAGAAGGATCTTTTTGCAATTCTTTACAAATCCTATAATCTCATCAATGGGTTTCCTTTCTGCTACGATCATAACTCAAGGCCTTTCATATAAGGTTTATCACTATGTGACGTCAGTTGTCAGTTGTCAGTAGTCAGTGGGAAAAAAAATAGGCTTTTTTTCAACAAAATACGATTGAGCGTCTCTTAATAAATAGATATAGTTATCTTTAATTACCTCAAAATAAATAAACAACGGACTACGGACAAAACTATAAATGGACACCGTAGTTTAAGCAGCCTTTTTATTTAATGTTGCCCCCTTGATAGGGTTTGGTCCCTGGGCTTTGATCTTTTCATGCATCTCTCTGGCCACCTCTGCAAACCGAGGACCATCAGAGGCCGCTATATTATACATTGCTAACCTTTCTCCTCCGACACCAATCTCATCTAAGAGCTTTTTTGCATATTCTACCTTTTTTTTGGCCCTTAAATTGCCTGTGAGGAAGTGACACTCACCCTCTAAGCACCCTACAACATATACTCCGTCAGCACCCTTTTGAAAGGCTACCATCATATGGATTATATCCGCTTTACCGCTACAGGGTAGTCTTATAATCCTGATACTATCAGGATAATTTAAACGCATGGTACCTGCCAGGTCCGCTGCTTCATAGCCTCAGAAGTGACAGCAGAATGCGACAATAATCGGTTTAAACTCTTCCATTTATTATCTTATCTCCGAGATACCTTGATTTTATTTTAACAAATCAGTCTGGGATAAACCGCCAACTTTAGGCACTTTAGGCACTTATAACTTTAGGCACTTTTACTATCCTGCCTCCAACAGGGCGTCAATCTGGGCTAATATTTGAGTATCCTCAAAGTGCGAGAGGGTAATGGCCTTGGCTGGACACTCACTAGCACAGACACCGCATCCATGACATTTGGAAATATCAATCTCTGAAACCCCATCCTCATTAATAAATGGTACCTCATAAGGGCAGGCCCTGACGCAAATGAGACATGCAGCACAGAGATCGGGATCTACTTTGGCCACAACACCTCCTACCTCTATGGCATCCTGGGAAATTAAGGTACAGGCCCTTGAAGAGGCAGCCAGGGCCTGGGAGATAGTTTCATCAATCAGCCTTGGAGAATGGGCCATACCACAAATAAAGATACCATCTGACTGGGTGTCAACCGGTCGAAGCTTCACATGGGCCTCTAAAAAGAAACGCTCGCTGGTTAGGGGAACCTTGAGTATGCTTGCGAGCTCCTGTGTGTCTCCTGCAACAACTCCTGCACTTAAGATTAACTGATCTGGGCTCATTTTTATTTCTCTTCCCAGGGTAAGGTCTTTAAAGGTGACTTGAATCTTTGCTTCTTCTTGTTCCACTGTGGGTTCTTCATCCTCTCTGTATCTCAAGAAGTGAATCCCCATTTCTCTTGCCTTTCGATAAAAATCTTCTAAAAAACTGTAGGTTCTGATATCCCTGTAGAGTATGAAGATATTAATATCCGGGTTAATTTCCTTTATAGCAATGGCATTTTTTATAGCCTGCTGGCAACAGACACGGCTGCAATTAGGATTTTCTTGATTTCGAGAACCCACGCACTGGATCATAACCACGTTTTTCCATTCTTTGATCCTGCTTTCCTCTCTTGATAAAATATCCTCTAATTCTACCTGGGTTTTAACTGCATCGGATTCTCCATACAGATATTCCTTGGGCTTATATTCAAGGGCACCTGTAGCTATAATGAGTGCCCCATGATTCACTTCCCTATGATACATGGCAGGTCCCACAGTAAGTGCTGTTTTAAAATTTCCCTTGGTGCCAGAAAAATCTACCACGATAGTCTCTGTTAAGACCTCTATCTTTTCATTCTGGGTGACCTTTTCAATTAAATCAGCTAAATAATTCTGGATGTTATCGCCTTGTAAGGTCGTATGTATTTTTCTACCCATACCTCCCAGCTCTTTCTCTATTTCAACCAGGACCACTTCGAAGCCCTGTCCTGCTATATTTAATGCGGCCGTCATGCCGGCAATACCGCCGCCAATGATCAGGGCTCTTTTGATTACAGGTAGTTTTGTCCTGTAAAGAGGGGAAGATTCTGCAGCATTGGCTACGGCCATTCTAACCAGGTCTTTGGCCTTTTCAGTTGCACCCTCTTTATCAGATTGATGTACCCAGGAGTCTTGATCTCTGATATTGGCCATACTGAAAAGGTAAGGATTTAGACCTGCGTCCCTGATAGTATCCTGAAACAACGGCTCATGCGTCCTTGCAGAGCAGGAGGCTACAACCACCCTGTTTAATTTGAACTCCTCTATCCTTTCCTTTATCTTGTCCTGTGTATCCTGGGAACAGGTAAATAGATTATTATCAGCTACCAATACATTGGGTAATCTGGATGCATAGTCGGTAACCTCCGGGACATTGACCACGCCCCCGATATTTATTCCACAATGGCAGACAAAAACACCAATACGAGGCTCCTGGCCAGCTATATCAATTTCATCTGGGTATTCTCTCTCCTTAGTCAGTGTATGCCTTTGGCTTGACAAAAGGCTGGAGGACGCAGCAGCCGACGCACTTGCCTGCATCACCGTTTCGGGTATATCCTTTGGTCCTTGAAAGGCTCCGCAAATATAGATTCCATCCTTGGTTGTCCGAACAGGCTCAAAGGTTTTGGTGCTGACAAAGTTATAATTATTAAGCTCAACACCCATTTTTTGAGCCAGATCCATAGATTCTTGCGGTATATCAAGACCCACAGATAAGACAACTATATCAAATTCTTCTTGAGCAATCCTTCCAGCCTCATTTGTATACCTGATCTTGAGGTCTCCTTCCTCATCGCCTGGCAGGATATTATTTATCCTGGATTTTACAAACCTGACCCCTACATCATCCTTGGCCCTATTGTAGAATTTCTCAAAATCTTTTCCATAGGTCCTGATATCGATGTAAAAGATTGCAGTATCAAGTGGGGTATCACTATGCTCTTTGGCTACCATGGCCTGTTTTATTGCATATGTACAGCAGACACCAGAACAATAACCTTTATCTGCCACATGGGTATTTCGTGAACCCACGCACTGTATCCAGGCAATCGTTTTTGGCTCCTTTTCATCAGATGGGCGTAAAAGGTGGCCCTGATAAGGACCTGAGGCGCTTAGAATTCGCTCAAATTCCAGGCTGGTAACAACATTGGAGAAACGGCTATATTGATAAGTATCGTTAATAGCAGGGTCATATGGTTTAAAACCAGATGCAAGGATGACTGATCCAACATCTAACTTCAATATCTCCTCTTTTTGGTCAAAATTTATTGCACCTGCTTCACAAAATTCCTGACAAACCTTACATTCTCCAGTTTGCAATGATACGCAATGCTCTTCATCAATGATAGCCAATTTTGGAACCGCTTGAGGATAAGGAATATATGCTACAGGCCTCTCTCTTAACCCGCTATCATATTCAGATAAAATCGGTCTGGGTTTATTCTTGGTAATTTTTTCAAATTTTATAGCTTGGGTAGGGCAGATAGAAAAACAAGCGCCACAGGTCTGGCACACATCTGACTGGATATCAAATGCCGGCTGCACCTCCCTGTTGCTTCCTCTATATGCAAAACCAATCGCACCTCTTCCCATTCTATCATGGCACATGCGAACACAAAGTCCACAGAGGAGGCAATCTTTATGCTTTGGCTTAATCCTTATCTTCTCGACTCCTAATTCTTTTGCAATACGTTTGACTTCATCGGAATCCGGACATCGTGCTAATAATAACTCAGCCATAATCCTGCGAGTTTTTATCACCTGCTCAGTATCTGTTTTAACAATAAGCCCTTCTTGAGCAGGATAAGTGCACGATGCCTGAAGAGAAGGACGTCCACCACTTTGACTCACTTCTACCAGACAGAGCCGACAAGCACCATACGAGGGTAACGCTTTATGATAACATAGGGTAGGTATATTTATGCGGAGTTGTTGTGCAGCCTCAAGTACTGATGCCCCTTCTATTACCTTGATCTGCTGCCCATCAATAGTCAAATTAATAGTCTTAGTCTCTTGAGTAACAGTCATGCTCAATTCCTATCTATTCCTTCATATATAAATTCCGAGTGATCGACACTATAAAAATTGTAATTGCTCAAAATCCTGTGGAAATTTAGCGCTTTTTTAGGGCATGGGTATCTTTTTTTGCTTATGCCCTTAAATATAACTTAAGCTTAGTTGTCGTTTCAAAATTGGGTAATATAGACGGAGCATATGATTCTAAGGCCAAGTTGCTATTACCCAATTTGAAACGACATAGCAAGGCGCCCTATTAAGAAGGGCATAACAAAAAAAGACACCCATGCCCTTCCTTAAATTATTGAGCAGATACTAAAAATCCCTTTTTAAACTGATCTCTCAACAGGCACAGGATGTGAAGGGACTTCAATCTTTTCACCTGACACTTTAGCTACAGCATCAAAACGACTTGGACAAACATCAAGGCATGTCCCACACTTAGTACATTTATCTTGGTCTATGATATGTACTAATTTCTTATCACCAGAAATTGCTTCAACAGGGCAATTTCGCAAACAAATCATACAGCCCTGACATTTGTCCGGCAAAATATAATAGGAAATCAATTCCTTACATACTAAGGCCGGACATCGCTTCTCATTAATATGAACTTCGTACTCTTCTCTAAAATGCATTAAAGTAGAGAGGACTGGATTTGGAAGCGTTTGCCCTAATCCACACTGAGAGGCATCCTTTATTGCTTCTCCTAATTCTTGAAGAAATTCTATATCCCCCTCTTCTCCTTTTCCTTCTGATATTCTGGTGAGAACTTCGAGAAGGGCTTCACTCCCCTCTCTACAGGAAGTACACTTTCCACAGGATTCATCATTTGTAAATGTAAGAAAATATTTGGCAATGTCTACTATACAGGTTTCTTCATCCATGACTACCATCCCGCCTGAACCCATTATTGAGCCAACTTCGGCTAATTTCTCATAATCAACAGGAAGATCAATCAAATCTGCTGGAATAACCCCGCCGGAAGGTCCACCAGTTTGCACTGCCTTGAATCTCTTATCCTCAAGAATGCCGTCTCCAATGTCATAGATAATTTCCCGTAAAGTTATACCCATAGGCACTTCTACTAAACCAGTGTTTTTTACCTTGCCAACCAATGAAAAAACCTTTGTCCCCGTACTCTTTTCAGTGCCAATTTTAGAATACCAATCTCCCCCTTTTGCTACTATTGCCGGAACATTCGACCAGGTTTCAACATTATTTATATTTGTTGGATGCCCCCAAAGGCCGGATTGCGCCGGGAATGGAGGTCTTTGTCTTGGTTCTGGCGATACCCCTTCTATTGAATGCATCAGGGAAGTCTCTTCTCCACAAACAAATGCGCCTGAACCTTCTCTTATCTCAAGGTCGAAATTGAATCCGGAGTCAAATATATTTTCACCCAAAAGCCCGCATTCTTTTACCGTGTTAATTGCTTGCCTTAATCTTGCAATGGCTAAAGGATACTCTGAGCGGACATAAATAAAGCCTTTAGATGATCCAATCGAATAAGCGCCGATTAGCATTCCCTCTAAAACAGAATGGGGGTCTCCTTCAAGAACTGATCTGTCCATATAGGCGCCAGGATCACCCTCATCAGCATTACAAACTATATATCTTATATCACTTTTTGCCTTTCTACAGAATTCCCATTTTATGCCTGTAGGAAACCCAGCTCCTCCTCTTCCTCTGAGTCCTGATTTTTTAATCTCTTCAATTGTTTGTTCCGGGGATAATTGGGTTAAAGACTTATTTAGCGCAGAGTAACCACCTCTCGCGATATATTCTTCTATTGAATCAGGATTAATAAATCCACAATTCCGAAGTGCGATCTTTCTCTGTTTTGCGAAAAAGGGCACCTCATGATAAGAGGGGATACTACTTAAATTACCGTTTGATTTGGAGTCATGATATGTTTTTATCAGTTCATCAAGTAAAAACTCCTTCTCGGATTTGCATAAGAGATACTCTTCTTTGATTTGGCCGTCTTTAAGGGCAGTCACCACTTCTCTTGTTTTATCAGATGTCATCTCCTGATAAGTCAGTTTAGGTAAACCAGGAATAAAGACATCTACTAAGGGCTCTTTCTGGCAAAAACCGAGACAGCCTGTTTTTGTGAGTATCGCATCCAGTTTTTCCTTTTCGATACCAATCTTCATTTCATCGTATACTTCCTGAGCTCCGGTAGCTATTCCACAGGTTGCCATACCCACAGAAATCTTTAGCTTATCAGGATAAATTAACCTTAACCCTTCCTTTTTTACTTGTTCAAGATCATCTAAGTTATTGATCTTCATTGTATTTCCTCAAAATATCTGGTATTTCACTCACCTTTAACCGACCATATACCTTATCATCGATCATTAATGCAGGAGCAAGGCTGCAACACCCGAGACATCGGACTGAACTCAAGGTAAACCTTAAATCCTCAGTAGTCTCCTCTGGAGCTATCCCTAACTCATCACTTAACCTGTTTAAGATTTTCTCTCCACCCCTTACATAACAAGTGGTTCCCATACACACACTGATTTGATGGATTCCTTTTGGTATAAGACTGAAGGCATTGTAGAAAGTGGCAATATTATATATATCAGATAGTGGCCTATTTAATTCTTTAGATACATGTCTTAATAAATCAGGGGGTAAATAGTTGTATTCTTTATTAATATGCTGCAATACAGGCATTAAATTTCCCATCTCTTCACGATGCTCCTTGATAATTGCCTGAATCTTTTGCATGTCCTCTTTTTCCAAAACCGGTGGAGGTTCCTCTTCCACAGGATAGAGGGCTTTATTTACAGGACAGTTCTCCATACAGAGACTGCACCCTGTACATTTATCTTCATCAACATACCTGGGCCTCTTTTTTACAGCCGCAACGAAATTGCCAGCTTCTCCTGTAATTTCCTCAAGTTCTGCATTTGTAATGATCTCTATATTAAGATGTTTTCCGCACTCTACCAATTTTGGTGAGATGATACACATAGCGCAGTCATTTGTGGGGAATGTTTTATCCAACTGAGACATTACTCCGCCAATAGCTGGTGATTTTTCAACCATATATACATAAAAGCCAGAGTCAGCCAGATCAAGGGAAGCCTGCATCCCACCGATACCACCACCTATGACCATAACTGAGCCAATCTTTGAGTTTGTTGTGTTTCTTGTGTTTATTGTGTTCAAATTCCTTAATCCCTTAATTCATAATTCCTAAATCACTCAATTAGTTTTTTCTATTACTGCTAGATTTTTGCAGCAAGCTTACCTCTATCCCGATAGAAATCCCTTTATCCCTGTTATATCTATCTTATTCTCACCCAATCCCAAGCTCTCCCCATCTATACCCAGGCTCAATCCAAGAAGCTGGGGGTAGAGGATAGGAGGGAGAGCGTGATTCTTCCCTCCTTTGCTATTAATCATGCTTTGAACTGTATCAAACTGGATATGACAGTATGAGCAGGCATCACAGAGAAAA
>JAUWNK010000067.1 GCA_030612685.1 Desulfobacteraceae bacterium | reverse complement strand
AATTTACTGCTAATCCTTATTCTCTTAAGCCTTTCTATTTTATTTTCATGTGCAAAAAAGAGTGGCCTTGAGGAGATAAAGGAATCTGGGGAAATCACCGTTATCACGAGGAATAATGCCCACTGTTATTACATCTACCAGGACAATCCCATGGGCTTTGAATACGATTTAGCCAAGGCCTTTAGCGATTATCTGGGAGTGAGTTTTTCGTTATTATGGGTTTGTCAGGGAGCGGAAAATCTACACTGATCCGAATGCTTCTTCGCCTTATTGATTCAACAAGTGGCAATATCTATATAAACGGAGAAGATATTTCCCAATACGACAAGAGGCAGCTTATGAATTTCCGCCGTCACACAACCGGTATGGTTTTTCAATATTTCGGTCTTTTTCCACACCGCAGCGTCCTTGATAATGTGGCCTATGGTTTAAAGGTACAGGGCATTTCGAAGGAAGAATGCTATAAGCGGGCTCAGGAGGCTATTGAAACTGTAGGCTTGACAGGATGGGAGCAGTATATGCCCAGTGCCTTGAGTGGAGGGATGCAGCAACGGGTAGGCATTGCCAGGGCACTGACCACAGACCCAGAAATACTCCTTATGGACGAGCCTTTTAGTGGGTTGGATCCTTTAATCCGCCGGGAGATGCAGGATGAGCTTATTGAACTTCAGGATAAAGTACAAAAAACGATTGTATTTGTCACCCATGATCTTCATGAAGCACTGAAGATGGGAGACCGTATTGCAATTATGAGGGATGGGGAGATTATCCAGATCGGTGTCCCGGAAGATGTCATCTCTGAACCTGCTGACGATTATGTCCGTGAGTTTGTACAGGATGCATCGCCTGCCAAGGTATTTACCGCGGGCCGAATCATGGATGAACCTGATGCCCTGCTCTATGAATGGCAGGGACTAAAGGCTGCCCTTCATGTTCTGAGCACTGCAAAAGAAGATTACGCCTTTATGGTAGGCAGAAATAGACAATTTTTAGGGCTCATAACCATGAAACGCCTGAAAAACCTCATTCAAAACCAGGGCACCTCGCTCAAGGAGGCACTTGAACCGAGTCCCCCGACTACAGATCCTGAGTTGGTACTTGAGGATCTCTTTCCTATTGCAGCAGAGGCAGATTATCCTATTGCTGTGGTTAACGACCAGGGAAGGTTTTTAGGAGAGGTCCAAATCAGCTCTATTTTTGAGAACATGGTTCAGGATAAAGGGGATGGGATAGATGAATAATTAATCGGTGTAAACCCCCGGCTTTGCCGGGGAGACTCCCAGAGTTTGACAATTCCTGGAACAGAGAAATAGATTCCGTCAGGAAAACACAAAGGATCTTTGCTTGTCAGCGCTTATGGGCCATAAACAATTATGTATTTACGTCCTGCCGGGACGAAGTTGGCCCGAGAATACACCATGAAACAAGAAAGGTTCGACAAGAATATAGACCCGCCACACATGCTTAGGAGTTGCCACCTTTAAGTGGCGCATGGTTTTAAGACTGCTTTGAGCGGTTCACAATCAATCCTCCGGCTTTGCCGGAGGTCACTGAATCTTTTTTCCAACCTATCTTTTTTGTTAGAATGGGATCAACTCTTAAATTCAAGGAGCAAATATTATGCAAAGATTATTGATTGTTTCAAATAGATTGCCGATTACCGTTGAAAAAAAGAAAAATGCTCTGCATTTTACTCAAAGTACAGGGGGTTTGGCTACAGGCTTAGGCTCCTTTTATAAATCATACGACAGCATTTGGATAGGATGGCCTGGGATTACCTCGGATAAAACGAATGAGATGGAAAGAAAAGATATTGAGACGGAATTGATGTCTAAGCTTAACTGCTATCCTGTCTTCCTCTCACAAAATGATATTGAAAAATACTATCACGGCTTTAGTAATAAGACCCTCTGGCCACTTTGCCACTATTTCACCCAATTCGCCTTATATGATAAAAATTTCTGGGAATCCTATAGGCGAGTAAATGAGCTTTTCAGTGATGTAATTTTTAAGATTTACAAAAAAGACGATTTTATTTGGATACACGATTATCATCTAATGCTACTTCCCAATCTTATAAGGGAGAGATTACCTGATGCAACGATAGGCTTTTTCCATCATATACCCTTTCCTTCTTTTGAGATATTTCGTTTGCTCCCTTGGCGTAAGGAAATCTTAGAAGGTCTATTAGGGGCAGACCTTATTGGTTTTCACATCGATGATTATACACGCCATTTTCTTATTAGCGTACATCGTTTATTAGGTTATGAATATACCCTGGGACAAATACAGGCCGATGATCGCATAATAAGGGTAGATACATTTCCAATGGGAATAGCCTTTGACCGTTTTTCAAAGGCTATTCAAGATCCAAAGGTAAAAAAAGAGGTAACCAGGTTCCGAAAAAAGCTTTCAGAGCACAAAGTAATTTTATCAGTAGACCGTTTAGACTATACCAAAGGAATTCCTGAACGCTTGAAGGTCTTTAACACCTTCCTGGAAAGAAACCCAGCCTATAGGGAGAAGGTTATTTTTATCTTGGTTGCAGTTCCTTCCCGAACCCAGGTAAACCACTATAGGTTGCTAAAAAAGCAAATAGATGAACTTGTAGGTTGGATCAATGGAAAACACGGTACTATTGGCTGGTCTCCTATCTGGTACCTATACCGCTCTTTACCTTTCCATAGTCTTACCGCCCTTTATAGTATCGCTGATATTTGCCTTGTCACACCTCTCAGAGACGGAATGAATCTCATAGCAAAGGAATACATTGCAACTAAAACAGATGGCAGGGGAGTTTTAATCCTTAGTGAGATGGCTGGAGCTGCAAAAGAATTAGGAGAGACAATCATAGTAAACCCTAATAACAGGGAAGAAATGGTAGAGGCATTGGCAAAGGCGTTAATGATGCCAGAAGAAGAACAGATAGAACGTAATAGACTGATGCAGAAACGGATTCAGCGCTATAATGTAGTACGATGGAAAGAAGAGTTTATAGATAGATTAGTTTACGCCAAAAAACTTCAGAAAGAGCTGCGTGCAAGGATACTAAGCCCCGATATGAAGATGAAGTTATTGAGCGACTATCATACCGCTCAAAAACGACTTTTGCTCTTGGATTATGATGGAACCCTCATTCCATTTTTTGGAAAACCTGAAGAAGCAAGGCCTGGGGATGACCTTTTAGAGTTGCTTGAAAAACTTTCTTTAAATCCCAAAAATGAAGTGGTACTCCTCAGTGGCAGAGATAAGGACACCTTAGAGAGATGGTTTGGCACGTTAAGTCTATGTCTTGTCGCTGAACATGGTATATGGATAAAAGAGAAGGGGTGGAAAATAATAGAACCCCTTACAAATGATTGGAAGGCGGAGATACGCCCAATACTTGAGATATATATGGATAGAACGCCTGGTGCTTTTATTGAGGAAAAAGAGTTTTCTCTTGTATGGCACTATCGAAAAGCCAGCTCTGAGCTGAGTAACACAAGGATAAGAGAATTAACAGATGAACTCATAAACCTAACTGCCAATCTTAATCTTCAGATATTGGAGGGAAATAAGGTAGTTGAGGTCAAAAATAGTGGCATAAATAAAGGGCGGGCGGCACTGCGGTGGCTAACAAAAGGAAAATGGGGCTTCATCATGGCAATAGGTGATGACCGGACAGATGAGGATATGTTTAAGGTCCTTCCTGAGAGAGCTTATTCTCTTAAGGTTGGCTTAAGCTCCTCTCTGGCCGAGTTCAATCTGAAATCCCAGGGAGATGCTCTTTTATTATTAGAAGAATTAATTTGAGGTAGTTAGTGCCTGAACGAAGACTATCCAAAGCTGTCATTTCGAGCGTAGCGAGAAATCCTATCATATTATTACTATTGAAATCAGAAATTTACAAACTGCAAAAATACTCCCTCTCCCTTGATGGGAGAGGGCTGGGAAGAGGGTGAGTAAAATTGATATTTCAAACACTTATCCTCCCCCTCCCCTCTCGCAGCGCAGGCGCTTGCGCAGCGTGTTGTCCCCTCCCACGAGGGGAGGGGAAATATCGGTTTTGCCAGACGTTCAATTATCAGTTTGTAAATTTCTGTGAAATATAAAATTTCTCCCTTTGGTCAAAATGACAATAAAGAGGGGTTTTCGTTCAGGCACTAGTTAAAATAATGCGTGGTTTAAGGAACTACGTGTAATACCCTAGACTGCTTCACTGTGATCTCCGTATAAGATTCTAAAATCAGACTTCATATTCTTCAAAAATGGCGGCAACTCCAATATGGGCACCATCAGGCCATAGCCTTGATTGGACAACAGGAATATTTTTATGGTGTGGAAACATTGCACCGATTTGAATGACTTCCTCGATATGAGGGCGCATATGCTTCATTCCGTAAACCCCAAATTTCCCCATATAGACAATTTTTTCAATCCATCCATTTCGATTCAGGGTATTAACCCAGCCTAGAGCAATTCCCTCTCCAACTTCTTTATACAACTGAAGTGCCCATGGCCTATTCTTGTCTGCTTCTTGATCCAAGAATCTACATGGATCCATGTCAGACGGAATCTGATCACCGAAAAGTTGCTTTACACGTCTTCTTATTGCTCCTCCGGAATAACGTGCCTCATTGCAGCCAAACTTTCCGCATCCACAAAGAGGGCCTTGAAGCCCAAAATTCACCATATGTCCGGGTTCTCCTGGGATAACCAATTCTTTAGTTCCTGGAATTTGGATGACAGTGCATCCTCCCAGGCCGGTACTAATGGTATCTATAATTCCACATCTTACTCCTTGCAATTCACCTTCTCTAAGTTCCCCTATTCCAGCGGCCTCGATATCATTGGAAACCCAACAGGAGATTCCAAAGGCATTTTGTGCCCACTCCTTGAGATTTACGGTATCCAGCCAGTGCAAATTAGGGCTTTGAACGATTGTTGTATGATTTTGAACTATACCTGCAGTCGCAAATCCTATGCCATCATATTTCTTTATTCCATCAGCGGTTGCTTGGAGGATTTGGTCTTTAAGTCCGTCCATAGAAGTCGGCGAACTAAAGGTTCTTAAAGGGATAACCTTCCCATTTTCTACTGAGGCATATGCAAACTTATCGCCTCCACCATCTACGGTAAAGACCTTCCCCATCTTAACCTCCCCTTTCAACTATACGAATAAAATTTATCATCATTACCCGAGAAAATTACTTTTTAACCCAGATTTTTGTAACTTCTCAATAAGTTGGGGCAGCAGTTTAAAAAATGCGGCATATCATTTAAAGGAGCATGGGTATGTCTTTTTTTACTCATGCCCTATAATAAATGCATTGGCATGATCCCGATAATCGGGATGTGCCAGGCTGAGCACTGTCCCGATAAATCGGGATAAGGCCAAGTTGCTCTACATCCCGATTATCGGGATCCTGTGAGGCCCCGTGTTTAGGGCAGAGATAAAAAAAGACATACCCATGCTCCCTGGCTTTCTGCATGCCTTGTTGCGCCCTTTTCAATGACAGATAACCCAACTTATTGAGAAGTTACGGATTTTGGAGTAGCAAAATCTGGGCTTAAGTCAGAGATATTTTATCTTGCGCCGGATGATCAAGGGCCAAAAGCAGGAGCAAATAGCGTTTCAAACTTTTGGTGATTAGAAACTCGTCTTTAACTCGTTGGTGGCCGTTTTCTCCAAGTCTTTTTGCCAGTTCTGGTTGACCGAGAAGTGTTCGGATCTGCAGGCTGGCTCCTTCCACCGAATGGACCAGCATCCCGGTGAAACCATGGATGATCTGGGCGGGGATACCACCAACTGATCCCCCAATCACTGGGCGGTATTTCCAAAGGGCCTCAGAGACAGTCAATGCAAATCCTTCCCTTATGGATTTTTGCAAAATGATATCCGAGGCACGTTGAAAGGCATTTATCTCTGTGGGAATGGAATTAGTTAGAAAGATTATGTGGATATCCGGGTCATCTTTAGCCTCCTCTTTGACCTTTGTTAGAATAGCCTCCGCCTCAGGATCATCAGCAGCCTTGTCTCCAACAAGGAGGAGACGGCAGTCCACGTTTTTTCGCGCCATTTTAAAAGCCTGAATCACCCCCACTGGATCTTTCCATGGATCGTAGCGAGAAATCTGGGAAATAATAGGTTTATCCCTGGGTATCTTATATTTCTCCAAAGTGCTATTGATGTAAGTGACATCCAGATCTCTATTCTTGTCAGACAACGGGTCAATTGCCGGATAAAACCGGTATTGGGGAATAGATAACTCGGGTGAAAAAACCGGCGAGGAAAAGATAGCTGCGTCATATTGCTCTATATATGGCCTTAAGTATTCCCAAACCTGTCGGTTAGGGTGAGACATGTCAATGTGGCAGCGCCATACCCATTTGTTCTTTCGGTGGAAGTACCATTGGATCAAAGCAGCAGGCTGAGGATCATGGATCACGATGAGATCCTCATCGAAATCCATCTCCTGGCTATTCATCTCGTTATAGGCCAGGTAGGTATTGAAGGCTTCTTTCGGTAAAACCTCTTCGTTCCCCTGTAAAGCATTGTGGAAAGCCTTTGTAATATCAAAGAAATCAGAACCGCCCTTAATCACCGCCCATTTGGTTTCTACACCCAGCTCGTTGAGAAGTGGAACAACACGGTGTAGCATTTCAGCTACCCCACCTCCAGTGGCTGTGGTGTTGACCATCTTGATAGATCGGTTTCCTATATGTGAGGCAAGGATATAGAGTTCTTCGATAACATCCCGTCCCACAAGTGATTTATAATCAGACAACGTGGGGATATTCATTTCTCGCCTTCAAACCCCTTTTTTTCTCACCTCAAATTATGGGACGCAGATTTTCGCCCTGGCCCAGACCTGGCTTTCGGGAACCTGAGAATTCTACGAAGCTATCACGCCAGGGCAGGCTGATTCCCGCAGAGTACTATTTTCTATATTTAAATCTTGATAATCTGCGGCCAAAAAGGAAATTCCTAGACAATCAAGTTTAAACCCTCAAACAACTACATTCGAGGCCCTATGCTACTTGATTATACAGTGCTCTTCGTATTGAGCTTGTTCAGATGTTCGTCGATCAACTCTTCTATCTTTGCCCTGATTTTGTTTAATGTATAAACGCTGATGTCAATATTTCTTATACCTTGGGCTAATTTGTTAAGACCCAGGCTCTGCTCTATCCACGTAGAGATATCATCTAAATGAAGTTGATTATACAGTCTGGATTCAATAAAATGAAAATATAGTGAGTCAATGCTGATGCTATCAAGCACTTCCCGAAATGATTGTAAATTGTACGCAAATTTATCGGTTAAATAAACGATTCTGGTTACATCACAGAGGTAGAAAGGCTCATCCGCCTTTTTTTCAAATGCTGGTGGATTCTGATCTCTGAAATCTTTAATCATCTCAACGATGCGCGCCTTTAAGCTCTCTATGGTGTTATATTCTGTCAAATTAATGTTCCCTAATTTTTCTGACAGGGCCTCCTCATGAAGATTTCTGGAGATCCAAACAGCAAAATCATTGGTATAAGGAACATAAACTTTTCGAAACTTTCGTAAGGCAGAAAAGGTATGATAGAAAATGGACGAAAGAGTGCAGGACTCAATAAGCTTAAGCAATTCATCAAGATTGCAGGCCTTTTTCCCGCTTAGTTTTTCCAAATAAGCACTTGAAGAAAATTGGAATACATACCTTTCAGCCATTTGCCTCACCTTGCAACCCTCATTATTTTGCTAACCCATAACATATTGCAGTTAACCTCTATTGTCAATTTTTGCGAATTTCTTGCCATACCCTAGGCCTGCTAACCGATCAAAATATTTTGTATATTTGATTTGATAAATTTATGAAAATCACCAACATTCTCGGGTAAGTCTGGAGAGTCTTCCTTCAGAGATTCTTCTTTTGCCTCTTGAATAATATCGTGGAAAGCCCTTTTGGCCTGTGATGGCGACATACCCACTATCTCTTGAAACATGGATACATATCGATCTTCGATATGTATTTCCATATCTGTTGATATCTTAAGTATTTTTAAAAATATTCCCATGGTCTTTTATCCTTAAAACTTCAAAAAGCAGCATGGCGACTAATACTTTATAGTAAATGAAGTGACCGTAGACAGTTTGGGAGAAGGCCTCAATCTCCTGACCTTTTATCTGCTGTTACATTGAGTTCGGCAACTTTTATTCTTTTTTGCATCCTTTCCATGTGTTACAGCTTTTTCTCACAGTAATCACAAAAGAGCCAATCATCGAGCCTCTCTATATCACCCATAGTAATAATGTTCTCTTTTCTGAGGCCTTCCCAATCTTCCTCTTTCATGCAATCTCTGCATTTCACGCTTCCGTCCTCCTCATAAATCCCAACCAGATCGTCAATTTTATAAGCTTCCATGATTTTACCTCCTTTTTAAAAGACCAAACACTCACTGAGTGTCCTCTGGAGCGACCAAGAGTTTCTGACCTGGGTAGATGATTTGGCTTGGGGTTATATTGTTGAGGCGACAGAGCTCATCTACCGAGGTACCATATTTTAGAGCGATCAAGTAAAGGGTGTCGCCAGAACTGACCTCATGGTAACGCCCTTTGGCCAGAGGAAATAATTTCTTTTGGTGAGGCAATGAAGCCTCAGTCTTCGCAGTACCTATGGCTATTGCTTTTTCCAATTGGTAAACTTTTTCAGACAGTACATCCACTTGTTGTGCCAATGACCCTTTAGATCGACCATATCCTATAAAATATTTCTGAAATTCTTTCTCCTGCTTTTCGAGAAAGACTAATCTCTCCTCCATCCCCTCAATGTGTGTGATTCGTCTCTCGAGTTGACTAAGTCTGGCCTGAATCGTGGGAAAGTCCTCTTTGAGTATTTCACCATCATCTCTGGAGAACACAGCAATTAGAATAATCAAAAGAGCTACTCCAATGCCGCCAAATATCAGTATTTTTCTTTTCGATTTAGACTCAGACGATGTTCTAAGGCGTCTGATACGTTCATTATGTTTTTTGTGATCCAGGGCACCGGCAATGTCTTCCAAGAAGCCTCTCCTTTCTTTTTCTGAATTTTCGTTCATCCATTTCTCCTTTCAGTGATATAACTGTGAAGAAGGGCATCTATCTGCCTTAAATTCGAAGATGAATCGTACGCTGTCGTGTTAAGAACTGAGTCAGTTGGTACTTTCCGAGGCTCCTGGTTATATCTTTAAGATTTGGCACAAGTGGGGTATCAGCTGAAAGTTGTTTTTCGAGTACAAGTGCTGCGTCAAAAAAGAATAGTGTGATAGCATTGAAGAACGTGCTCTTTGGTATAAAAAGTTCCCCCCTTGACGATATAAGAAATTATACCGCAGAGTGTTTCAGCACAAATGGTCTTAGTAACAATCAATTTCGAGCTTCTGGAGATGTAAAGTAGCTATTTGTAGATAATTGACTTTGCAGGGGAGTTTGATCTCAAGTTAAAAATTTCCAGAGTGCACAGCTTAGGGATTTTTGAAAAAGTTGAGGGATTACAAAAGAACCTAACTACATAGCATTGATATTACTCTTACACTTCTATCTCAAGTTTACCGCAACATGACACGCCTTTCTATAATACCATTAACAGGTATCTAAATCATAATGAGAAAGAGCTTTAAAGTTATATATTTTACTATATAAACACTTCTAGACTATAAAATAGAGAACATATGTCAAGTATTTATATTTTTTTTACAATTCTTTTCGTCCTTCTTCTGCTAATCCACTTTTTAAAT
Source organism: Desulfobacteraceae bacterium (assembly GCA_030612685.1). Taxonomy (GTDB): domain Bacteria; phylum Desulfobacterota; class DSM-4660; order Desulfatiglandales; family B25-G16; genus JAUWNK01. Next base: position 4,863 of record JAUWNK010000067.1, on the reverse strand, counting down.
ATTTTATCATCCAATGAGGGAAGAGAAAACTTAGGTTATGGAATATTCTCAATTGCAGTCTTGAATCTTCCATTGTAGTTATGTGGTGAGTAAAATTTTTTCTTGTCACCAACTGTAAGGATTTTCATGAATTACTGCATGGTGATTGGGATTTTTTTAGCTCCTTAATGAGTACTGGCAGGATCTCTATTGCATCGCCAACAATACCAAGGTCTGCAACCTTGAATATGGGTGCATCAGGGTCTTTATTGATCGCAATGATGGTCTTTGCTGAACTCATTCCAACGAGATGCTGAATTGCCCCGCTGATTCCGACAGCTATGTAGAGTTGCGGTCCCACAGTTAGCCCTGATTGTCCTACCTGCCTTGTGTGAGGTATCCAGTCGAGTTCAACAATGGACCTTGAGCCAGCCATTACTCCTCCAAGCTCTTCTGCCAACTCTCTGATGAGTTTTAGATTTTCCTTTTTCTTGCATCCCCTCCCTGCTGACACAATGATGTCAGCATCCTCAATGCTAACTTCCCTTTCATCCCGGAGCTTTTCGATAGCCACTACCTTTGTCCTGATTGAAGCTGGTGAAAGTACTACATAAAAGTCTTGGATTTCCCCCTTTCTTGAGTTATCAAGCTCCCCAAAAGAGAAGACATTTGGTCTGACAGTTGCCATCTGGGGCCTTGTGTAAGGGGATACTATTGATGCCATGATATTTCCCCCGAATGCAGGCCTTGTCTGGACCATTTCTCCTTTTTCATTTATGTCCAGACCGGTGCAATCGGCAGTAAGACCAAGGTGTAGTCTCGCAGCAACCCTCGGGGCAAGCTCCCTTCCGTTAGGTGTCGCGCCGAAGAGGAAAATAGAGGGCTTCTCCTTAGAGATAACAGCAGATATCACATTGGTGAAGCTGTCGGCTGTATAGCGACCGAGGAGCTTGTGTTTACACCTAATTACCCTGTCTGCGCCGTTAGCAATCAGTGTCTCAAGCCCTGTTAGCCTTCCATCACCTAAGACTACTACTGCCAGTGCTTGGTCAAGTCTATCGGCAAGTTTTCGTCCCTGAGAAAGGAGTTCCTTAACCACTTTTTTCGGTATAAGCCCTTCATCTTTCTCCTCATATTCTCCCCAGATAAAAATGCCTGAAAATAGCATCAGTTCCTTTTCTGAGACTTTTCTCCTCTCGATCGAAAGAGCCACTTCCGGGCAGGTATTTACACATGCCCCGCAAAGGGTGCAATTGTCTTGCATCTGGGCTATCTTATCAACAATAACAATAGCGCCAAAAGGGCACACTTTCTCACAGATTTTGCAGCCGGTACATTTCTTTATATCGATCTTGAGCATTATATTCCTTAAACATAGCTATTTAGCCACTAAGACACCAAGGCACTAAGAGACAAACAATTGAAAATTGACAATTGACAATTGGAACTGGTGCCTTGGTGGCATCCGGCCCGTAGGGCTACTTGAACAGTTACCCTTAAATGAAGTTCCTTTCTCTAAGGAACCCAACCAGTTTCTCTGCCGCACCCCCCGCTTCACTACCATCGATAACCTCCCCTTTTTTTTTAACCCGTGGTGGAAAGATCTTTACAACCTGGGTAAATGAGCCTTTCAGACCAAATACATTCTCATCTATATTAAGGTCAGAAGCAGTAATAACCCGGAGCTCCTTTTTCCGTGCATCCAGAATTTCTTTAAAAGAAGACACACTCCTTATCATTGGTCCTTTACTCAAAGAGACTAAGCCGGGGAGTTTTACCTCTACGATTTCATTGCCTGTCTCTATCTCTCTTTTTACCCTGATCTTCTTTTTGTTACCGGTGAGTTCAACTCCTACTGCATACATTATCTGAGGAATACCAAGGATCTCTGCAAGCTCAGGACCTACCTGGGCCGTGTCGCCATCTATTGCCTGTTTTCCAACAAGGATAATGTCAAAGTCATCTTCCATGGCCCTTATAGCCTCAGCTAGGGTGAAGGCAGTAGCCCATGTGTCAGAACCGGCAAATTTCCTATCTGCTAAAAGAATGGCCCTGTCAGCTCCCATCTCAAGGCACCTCATCAACGCAGCCCTTGCCTGTGGGGGGCCCATCGAGATAGCTACTATCTCAATATCACTATAATGCCTCCTAAGATCTAAGCCGCACTCTACAGCATATTCGCAGAATGGATTGAGGATTGAGTCCACTCCTTCTCTAATAAGAGTCCCTGTTTCAGGATTTATTTTTACATCCGTAATTTCTGGAACTTGTTTTACACAAATAAGTATCTTCATTTTTTTAATTACTCAGCCACAGACCCGCCTGCCAGATGGCGGGCAGGTTTACGCTGATTATCACTGATATTTTTTCAACCTATCTGCGGGCATCTGTGTAAATCTGTGGCTATATCTAGAACATTTCCTGGATTTATCAAAAGGCCTGGGTCAAGGGCAATTTTCACTGCCTTCATTTCTTCCAGTTCCTTATCTGAGAACATAATAGAAAGGAATTCCTTTTTGATCTTGCCAATACCGTGCTCAGCAGATACTGTTCCTCCAAGGGCTACTGCCTTTTTAGCAAATTCATTATAGATGGAAAGGCCAGCTTGCATCTCTGTTAGGCTTCCAGGTATAATATTTATATGAATATGATTGTTACCAATATGCCCGAATGCAACCCATTCGAGGCCTGTCTCTTCCAACGTGGATTTATAAAATGCCCAGATTTCTTCTAAGGCTTGATCTGGAACAGCAAGGTCAGTTCCAAGCTTATAGAGTTCAGGTATCCTCTTTTTTCTATCAGCTATAATACTATTAACGGTCTCAGGAAGGACATGTCTGAAATTTTTAAATCGTTCCAGATCCCTTTGTTCATATCCGGCCCATGACCTTGCAAGTGTTGATCCACATTTAGAAACTATTTTTTCCAGTTTGGGATAGTCATTATCTTTGGTTTCAGGATCGAATCTTATATCAAAGAAGATTGCAGACTTTGCATAATCCGGTATTGGAGGCATTCCTACTACCTTGGGATCTTCCTTTTGTTTTTTTCGGAGAAGATCAAGGGCATGAGAGCTATAAAATTCAATAAACTCTGGCCGGATACCTTTTTCCTTACGCAGTGAAATTACAAAATCAATCGCCTTATCATCTGAAGGAAAAAACTGGACAATTGAAACAGGTTTATCCCATTTTTGGAGTGCTGTCTCAACCTCAGTGATTGCCCCAAAATTACCTTCACTGCCTATAAATAGGTCAATAAGATCCATGTTTGGCGCTGAGAAGATACCAGCAGCGTTTTTCGTTGATGGCATGGTGTAGCTTGGAATCGTTACTATTGTTTCATTTCCATTGCTATCGGTTATAGTAAACTCACCAGCCAGAGTTGCGAAGTATTTCCCCCGGGGGATTTCAAGGACCTCCCCTGAGGCCAACATGACCCTTATAAATCTCACCCAGTTTCGCGTGGCCCCGTATTTATAGGTTCTGGCACCAGATGCATTGGTAGAGGCAGTTCCACCCAGGGCTGCTCCCATCTCAGTTGGATCAGGGGGATAGAAATAGGTAGTTTTAATTTCCTTGTACCTTTCAAGAAAGGCCTTAGTTTCAGCAGAACCACTTTCGGAAAGACCGGGAAAGATTTTTTTCATAGCCCAATTGTTAAGATCCCTTAAGCTCACACCACACTCAGCCCTAACAAGCCATTCTTTTAAGTTACTATCATACCTGAGCCCCAGGATCTTATCGAACTTTTCAAGTGATACTATTGCCCCTCCATAAGGAACTGCCCCACCGACGAGGCCAGTTCTGGCTCCAGATATTGTTACCTTGATACCCTTTTTGGCCATTTCTCGAAAGACGGCTGAGAGTTCGCCTTCATTGGTGGGAAAGAAAAGGTATTCGGCTCCTTGGTGAGCAAGTTTTGACTCGTCAGATAGATAGGGACTGTAATCCTGGCATATTTTATTATAACCTTTTATACAGCGAACACCTTTAAAATCAACAGTAGGTACTATTTCAGTTATAATCTTATGCATGGATTACCACTTAACCACGTTAACATTGGCAAGTGTTCGTCCCAGAAAGCGTTCCCCAATGTTTGTGAATCTGATGGGTACATCCGTGACATAAAACCGGTATTCAGGGGGTTTCTGTTGTTCATTCCGGAGATTATGTTTGCTGAGCGATTCACCTGCTTGTTCTGTTATTGCCTCAGCAGAGTCCACAAGACTTATTTGATCTCCCAGAACTTCCTGAAGCAGGGGTTTCAATAAAGGGTAATGAGTACACCCTAAAACAAGTGTGTCAATATTTTGGGCTATAACCGGCCTAAGATATTCCTGAGCCGTGAGTCTGGTTACCTGATGATCCAGCCAGCCCTCTTCTACCAGTGGTACAAATAAAGGGCACGCTTGAGAGAAGACCCTGATATTCGGATCAAACCTCTTGATTGCTTTTTGGTAGGCATTGCTGTTAATAGTTGCTGGCGTACCTATCACACCAACGCATTTATTATGTGTTTCGGCTATTGCACTCCGGGCACCTGCATCGACCACATCCAGTACCGGAACAGGCGATAGATCCTCTATAACCTGATAGGCTACAGATGACATAGTATTACATGCAATAATAAGTAGTTTAACCTTTTGGTCAAGCAAGAATTCTGTAATCTGCATCGCATACCGGTTAATCGTTTCAACCGATTTTACCCCATAGGGCACCCTGGCGGTGTCCCCGAAATAGATGATGTTCTCGAAAGGGAGCTGTTCTATGAGGGCCTTGACTACGGTAAGCCCGCCTATGCCCGAATCAAATACACCTATGGGATCGCTACGATTAACCTTCATATACCACCACAAATTAACGATGATGTTTATTGATAGAA
>JAUWNK010000020.1 GCA_030612685.1 Desulfobacteraceae bacterium | reverse complement strand
ATTATGTCACCATAGCCCATATAACGGTTCTTCTCGTTGCCTTAACTGCCGCAAAATCGAACTCCAACAATAAGATCCGCTTCGTCAAGTCTTTCTTGCCCAACTTCAAAGCCTAATTCCCCGAGTTTCGTGAAGTCCTATTAAGTATTCAGGCCTTTTAGAAAAGTTTGTTTTTTATCTCTTTTCTATAACCTGGCCCCTGATTAAACAGCGATCACTTCTTTAATATCAGATATCTTTTCCTTAAGTGCTCGCTCAATTCCATGTCGCAAAGTCATACTTGCCATCGGACAGCCCCCACAGGCACCGGTCAGCTTTACTTTAACTACACCGTTGCTGACATCAATTAATTGAACATTGCCACCATCTGCCATTAAGTTAGGTCTTATTTCATCTAATACTGCTTCTACCTTATCACGCATGCTTTATCTCCTATCTATTTATTTTTATTACTGTTTTTTCTTTTTCATATCTCTTCCATTAGCGCGTTACTTTTGACGATCCCTGAGTTGCTTTAAGTTCCACTTCTGTTTTTGCCGCAGGACCAGATCCTCAAAGGTTGTGGATTCCAAAACCCTGTCCATTGCCTTTTTTACCTCAACCCAGATGTCATGGGTGACGCAAATGTCTGAACGAGGATACAACTCAGGATTATCCACACAGGCTACTGGAGCAATAGAGCCCTCAAGGAGCTGGATTACCTCGCTGAGTATAACCTCCTTAGGAGATTTAAGCAGTGAGATACCACCCCGAGTCCCTCGAGCGCTCTTTATTATCCCTGCCTTTACAAGAGGCCTGATTAGATGCTCCAGATAAGGCAGCGGAATCTGTTGCCTTTGGGCAATATCTTTCAGCAACACCGGTCCCTTACCCCAGTGAAGGGATAGCTCTAAAAGCGCCTTTGTTCCATATCGCGCCCTTGTAGAAAGCTTCATAAATATCAATCCTTTTTGTTGACTAAAATGGTCAACAAATATAAAATATAAAAAAACAGTTTAGGTGTCAAGAAAAATAAAGAGGTCTTTTTTGACTTGATCTGTCTGAAACATTACATTTAAGCCACAAAGACACAAAGTCACCAAGATTAGACAATTTACAATTGATAATTGATAATTTTTTATTGACCATTTAACATCCTTTGTGTCTTGGTGACTTAGTGGCTGAATAGTTACTGGTATTTAAAAATATGATGTCTGGACATATTCAGAGAATCTTTCAGGTTGTTTATATTTCAAGCCTTGCATTCTGCTTGGCTTGTCTGTTTTCAGGAGCAGGCTGTTCGAAGGGAATCTTTGCTAAAAAACCTGTTCCTGAGAAGACATGGACGTGTGATAAAGAGGCCGATGAGGCCATGAAGCGGCATGATTATGAGGCTGCTATTCTTCTTCATCAACGCCTTCTGGAGAATGAACCTGCGAATGGGCTTGCTTTGTACCACCTTGGATATGCTTACGGCCAGACAGGAGACCACGGAAAAGAGGTATTGTATTACGAGAAAGCCATGGCCCTCGGTTTTAAAGAAGACAATATCTTCTTTAACTTAGGGATGGCATACGGGGAATTGAATCAGATAAAAAACTCTATTCGTGCCTTTAACAAGGCCTTGGATATCAATCCAGACAGTGCTGAAAACCACTTTGGACTGGCCTTTGCTTATCAAAGAAGCGTTGCTGACAAACTGGCAGAAAAGGAGTTCTTGAAGGCCATTGAGATTGATCCAGCGCATGTGGATGCAAGATTATACCTGAGTTTGCTCTATGCGGATATGGGACAACTGCAAAAGGCCGCTGTGCAACTTCAAAAAATCCTGGAAATTGATCCAACCAATAGAAGGGCGCGCGAATTCCTAAAAAGAATTGAGAAGGAATAAAGGGGGCTTGGTGGTGGATTTTATCTAAAAGCGTCTGGTACAGCGGGTTTTACGCTGACATAATGGTCCTAATGTTCAAACCTTATATCCACAGCATAATTTGAACATACGCAAAATTAACCCAACCTTGATATGGAATAACACCTTACCTTTTTGTATCATTAATCGCGCGTTTAGCAACGTGCTGAACTAATCTTGGAGTCAGGATACCTTTTACATTAATATGGTCAAGCTCCGGAAGTATTTTACCGTTATAAAGAAGAACCAGGCCATCTAATAAAGGTGGGCTCAAATGGGGTTGCATAAATGTTGCGGCAATCATATAGAATGTTGTTTGTCCTCCAGCAGAACCTTGAAAAAAATACCTCCTTGCATCTCTATTGGTATCAACCATATTAATAACAGCGATGCGAAGAGGACGAGAAGGCGTAGCTATCTCATCTATTCTAACAACTTCAAAATGAATATCTGTTACCTTGCCTGTATATGTTTTGGAAAAGTAGTCTTTGGCCAGATGTCGACCAAGACTGTCGAGTGCATCTTTGACCAAGGTATTTGGAGGCAATATAAATGGCTGAGCGTCACTTAAAAGATATTGTTGGTCGGGTGTGAATGTATAGAGCTCAATCTCTCCAATAATCTGAGATGAAGCTGGGGGAGCTTTGTCTGAATTATTGAAACAACCTAAATTCAGTAATATTATCAATACTATAAATGAAGTAACGATAGGACGCAACATGGCTTGATTTCCTTGCTTTTTCCAAAAATTATGACAGCCAATATATATTGACTGCATAAAACTTTACGTAGGATTCTCCTTGTCTTTGGAAGGTTCACGCACATGCTTTCGGAAATTGCAGTGATATCTACAATCATCCCCATATTCTTCTTTTTTAATTCCTTTACCAGCTCGAGGACATTTAACTGCTCTGGACTTCTGGTGAGGACAGCTAACCCAAGCTGGGGCTTCCAAGTCATAAGCTCCACACTTTGAGCATCGAATCCCACATACTGTAACCTCTAACTCGAAGCTATATCTTATCCTCTCACAATTTCTACAATAACAGTATTCCCATTCACGTAACTGAGTAAGGTAGATTTCAAGTTTCTGCATGCTATCACTTCCTCAAGAATAAGGCACCTTATATATTGCATCTATATAAGGATGATAACTTATTCAGGCATCATTGCTAAGATATAGCTTATAGCTCATTCTTGTATTTATTAACCCAGATTTTGCAATAGCAAAATCTGCCCATAGGGCCGCCCCATCTTTATTGTACTGTGAAAAATTGATCATTTAAAAAGAAAGTGAAAAACCCCTTTATTTTGTTATAAAAAAACAAAGTGATGGGGCGGGATTAACCCCGCCCTTCTCTCTGGAAGGGCGGCCTTCGGCAAAATTTGTGTTGCCCTTTTTGGATCCAATTGTTTATCGTATAAATATAAGGTTTTCAATATGTTAAAACACTATTAATTTATAAACGCAAATTTTGGGTTAATATCAATCCTTTTTGTTGACTAAAATGGTCGACAAATATAAAATATAAAAAGAGAGTGTAAGCGTCAAGAAAAATAAAGGGAGCTACAGGAGGACAAGTAAGATCTTTGATAGATTTTTTTCTCGCGTTACAAAAGGTTGTGATTATCTTTGAATTAATAAAAATGATTTATGATTAAAAGGGGGGTCCCATGAAATATAGAAACGTCGCCTTATTTTTTGCTATTGTAAGTCTTTTTCTTCTATTTGCATGCCATCATGCTTTGACAGCCGCAGCTGGAACGACGGTCAAACTGACTGTCCCTAATCTTCCTCGTGGCGACTGATGTGAACCACAAGATAGGATAAGGTCTATCCTAACAGGCATTGAGGGGGTATTGAAGTACAATTTAAACGCCAGATCTTTTACGGTAACTGTAACCTTTGATGATAAGAAAACCAGCGTTGACAAGATCATAGAAAAACTTACAAAGGGAGGGTATCCAGTTCCAGGAGAACCTCGCTTAGTGAAGTGATCTCCTTAGAATGCCTGAGAATTGCGTCTTGTCACTTTTTCAGACGACAGTTTCTCAGGACTAACAATCGCTCTCTGTTGAATTTTATTGGAGACATATGAAAACCTTAATTTCACATTGACTATTTAGCCAATAAGGAAACTTTTAAAGGTATTTACAAATTAGCCTGGTTAGGAAGTATGCATAGTGAAATATAATCCTATTCTCTACACTTAAGATCCCTGGAGATTGCATCAGCGGCGCTAAGGGACCGCTCTATTACATATTGCATCTTATCCTCGGTGATGGAAGAAGAGAAACCTACCACCCAAATGGCAGCCAAGATAGGGCCTTCGGTCTTTATAATGGCTGCCACAGCCTTAACCCCTTGCAGATATTCCTCACGATCTGTAGCAAATCCCTTTTTCCTGACCTCCTTTATTTCATTTAGGTATCTTTCTATATCAGTAATGGTATTTTCTGTATGCTTAACCAAACCCTTAGTGGTGAGGTATCTAAGGGTTTTTCTTTCCTCCATGTAAGCCAGAAATAGCTTTCCCGTAGCACCTGCGGTTAAAGGGATCTTCGTTCCTCTGGGAGAGGTAATCTTCAATGCCTTATTGCTCTCCACGACATCTAAGATGAAGATGTGATCATCCTTGAGGATACCCAAAAAGATGGTCTCCCCCGTCTCCACCATTAGTTCCTCCATATGTTTTTTTGATACTTCTCTCAGGGGTATTCTGGAAAACCCCTTTTTGCCCAGCTCCACGATGGTATAACCAAGATTATATCTCTTGGTAATAGGGTTTCTGGTGATTGCACCTATCTCTTCCAGTGCAGAGGTTATTCCGTGCACTGTACTCTTGCTTATTCCCAGACTTTTTGCCAGTTCGCTAATTCCCAATCCCCGGTCAGTGTCAGAGATAAGCCCCAATATTCTAAATGCTTTTTTTACTGAAGGTGCTTGATATTTTTCAGACATTGTTCACCATAATGAACTTTTTTCAGCACTCTACAACCTTTTTTTATCGCCTGTCAATATTAATCTTTAGCCATATTATTTTGGCTTATGATAATTATATCGGAGCGTTGTGAAAAGATTATTTTTCAAAAAAGATTATTTTTTCCCTTGACAAAAAAGAGAAATGTGGTATGAGAATTTATCGTAGTTCATAATAATGAACTCTAAAACTAAGGCAAAGCAGGGAATTTTGCTTAGAACTATCTAAGCTCCGCCTTCCCGGCTCGGTCGGGCAAACTGACAAGACGAGATGTTAGTAAAAAAATACGAGTTTCGAATATCGAAATCCGAAACAAATCCCAATGACCAAAATCCCAATTCTCTAAACCAAGAGGTCTTTGTCTAGAGCGACTCAGATTTTGTATGTTTTGAATTTTGATATTGTTTCGAATTTAGGATTTAGGATTTCGAATTTAAAAGCAGTAAAGTTTAATTTCATGGCAAAAACCCTGGCCCAGACCTAAATTTCTAATTATTGCAATAGAAACTCAGTTAGTTATGCCAGCAGAAATAAAAGTATCTTCAATTTACATCGCACCAGGGCGGGCTCTAACTCATTGAAAATATAAAAGATTGCCGCGTCGCTTCCCGCCACGTTTCACTCGCGGCTTCGGCTCATCCTCGCAATGACGGGCAAAATGTAAAATTATTTTGGAATCATACCACTGGCATGTAAGAAATCAGTCGACCTTCTCGATCACCTGGGCCCCACCTTTATGCCAGATTATACCTAAGTTTGCTCTATGCTGATATGGGTGAACTTCAGAAGGCCTGTGAGCAACTTCGAAAAATCCTGGAAATTGATCCAACTCATAGAAGGGCGAGCGAATTCCTGGAAAGAATTGAGAAGGAATAAGGAATTTGTTTATCCATAGGAGGGTTGCCCTTCTCCTTTATACGCAGAAAGAATCGTATTGTAAGCCCTTATTAATCGATCGCCGATAACTCCAGACAGACGTTTGAAGAATATTAGTCCGATGGCTGGATATTTCTCAAATATCTTATTCAGCTTGTCTGTTTCGATTTTGATCACTTTACTGGGTAGTTTGCATTCTGCGGTAGCCGTGTACACATCACGATCGGCCAAGCTGGACCAGCCAAAAGCATCCCCTGGACTCATAATAAAGTTTATGTGCCCCTCCTCTCCAATGGACAATCTTATTTCCCCTTGCTCAAGGAGATAAAAGTTATGTGCAGGGTCTCCCTGTTTAAACAAAATATCGCCGTCACTATAGGATTCCGCCACCGATATTTTAAAAATTTCGTCAATAACCTCTACGCCCATTCCCTTGAAAAGATCGATTTCTTTAATAAACATGGCCACTCCTTTCTATTTAAAGATTAGAATAAATTTAATGTCTCATAGTTCACCACTATCTGGGTCTATATTAGAACTTAGTTCGCTTGGCTCACAATTGGAATAGTGGAATATTAGAATGATGGGTTTGAAGGAATTTTTGATAATTAAGATATATTTTTCCCTTTTTTATACCCAATATTCCAGTACTCCATCATTCCATTATTCCCTGGCCCAGACTTGATCTATACGCTTCACAGGATCACTCAATCCCGTCGCACCAGGGCAGGCCATGTGCATCGCAAAAAACGTATAGGCTTAAAAGAGCTATGATATCAATAAGTTATAGAAATTCCGATATATTTAATGATTGGCCCTGATCTACCCAATCTTTTCCAATACTCTGAAAATAATATCTATACCCAGGATAAGTATTATAAAATTCAGCACTATCAAAAAGGCAGTTGCAAGAAGGATTATCCTTTGGTTTTTATTCAGCCTCGTAAACCTTTCACGGATGTCTTTTATAAAACCCTTCACCCCATCCTCTGCTTAATAAGCTTTTTTACAAAAATTTCTTCTCTCTCCATTTCTTCCAATCGGTCGGTGATATATTTTCTGGCCTCCTCATTCTGAGGTATAAAGATTTTCTCAAGGGCATTGACCCGGCGCTGTACCTTTTTTAGTTCCCGTGAAAGCATAAAGATGGATTTTGTAACAGTGGCATAGTTGGCAAGCAGTGTAAGCGTTTTGATGCATGTTTTCTTTGCAGTGTCATAGCTGCTGGTGGTTCCTAAAAAACCTGACAGCTTCTTCATCTTCTTGGGCTTAAGAATGAGGACAGGCATTCTCAGCCCCATCAGTTTCGAAAAATCCACAGACATGAAATAGCTTCGTTTTTCGGAACAGCTCTTTAAGGAAAGCATATCTGACCCCATCTCAATTGCAGCAACCTTGTAATCGCTGTACAGTTCATCCAGTGCCCCATGGAATTGCTCCTCAATCTTTCTTATGATGTTTATATTTTTCACTATTTCCATCACAAGAATCTCTCTTTTCTGATTTAAAAGATCAAAACCTTCATAGCCAAAGGACAGGTCCTCTTTTATTTTTCTTAAACTTGATTTAGTAAGTGGAACATCTATTTTCGGCATTTTTTAAACATCCCCCTTTTGGGGTATATAATATCTTTGAATATCCTCTTTTGAAATCCTGTAAAGCTCTTCCTCGGGCAGCACTGATAACATCTCCCAGCCAATGTCAAGGGTTGTCTCTATTGATCTGTTCTCATTGTATCCCTGGCTCAAAAACCTTTCTTCAAAGACATTTCCAAACCGCAGGTATATTTTATCCAGATCTGACAGCTCTTCTTCTCCTACTATTGCAGCAAGCGCTCTGATACGCTTCACCTTTGCATACGAGGCAAACAGCTGGGCAGCAACCTGAGCATGGTCTTTGCGTGTCCGGCCCTCACCAATGCCGTCCTTCATCAGTCGTGAAAGTGAGGGCAGGCCAGCAATAGGAGGATACACTCCCTTGTTGAACAATTCTCGCTCCAGCACGATCTGTCCCTCGGTTATATATCCGGTAAGATCCGGAACCGGATGAGAGATATCATCACTGGGCATTGTGAGAATGGGAATCTGGGTGATGGACCCCTTAGCTCCTTGAATGCGACCGGCACGCTCATATATGGAGGCGAGATCACTGTAGAGATATCCGGGATATCCCTTTCGTGAAGGGATTTCACCCCTCGAACTTGAGAGTTCCCTGAGAGATTCGCAATAGTTGGTCATATCTGTCAGAATAACCAGGACATGCATCCCCTCAGTGAAGGCAAGATATTCTGCAAGAGTTAATGCGACCCTCGGGGTTATCAGGCGCTCAATGGATGGTGCATCAGCAAGACTGAGAAAAACGGCAGAGCGAGGAAGAACACCACTTTCCTCAAGTGAATCTATAAAAAATCTGGCTATATCAAACTTTACACCCATTGCAACAAAAATGACGGTAAATTCCTCATGGGCAGTAAGAAGTCGTGCCTGCCGGGCTATCTGTGCAGCAATTCGATTATGCGGCATTCCGCTTCCAGAAAATATAGGAAGCTTCTGTCCGCGTATAAGCGTATTCATACCATCAATAGCAGAAATTCCAGTCTGGATGAAATCTCTCGGGTATTCCCTCATATAGGGGTTTATGGGAAGACCATTTATATTCATCATCAAATCAGATATAACCTGCGGAGCCCCGTCTATTGGTCTGCCCAACCCATCAAAAACCCGCCCCAGCATCTCACGATGCGTAGGTATTTCGAGAGGCTTTCCGATAAAGGTAGTCCTGGTACCCTTAATGGAAAGCCCGGTGGTTCCTTCAAAAACCTGTACAACTGCTATCTCCTCATCTACTTCCAGGGTCTGCCCGGTCCTTACCTCTCCCGAACCGTTCCTTATCTCAACTAAATCGCCGTAGCCGACACCCTTTACTCCCTGCACAAAGATGAGCGGCCCGCTGATGCCTGCCAGGTTAGTGTATTCCAGTTCGGATTTCATATTCATATTTCCTTCTTGTAACTATTCAGCCACTAAGGCACAAAGGCACCAAGATTAACAATTTAAAATTAGCAATTTAAAATTGATAATTGATAGTTTTTCATTGACCATTTAATACCCTTTGTGTCTACCTGAACAGCTACTCCTTCACTACAGATTTCCCCTTTGAAAAATCAGGTGTGTGGGAGATATTAACCTCTTCCTTTAGTGAATTAAGGCTGGATTCAAGCCTTTGAATAAATGCATCGATCTTCTCAATTTCATCGTTACCTATCTCTGATTTTAACCTGACCATTTCCGACACAGCATCAAGGGACTGCAGTTTACTTAGCTCAAGCCCACATGACAGCAGCTCCTTGCCCTTTCTAAAAAAACATATAATTGCTTTCAGGAGCTTTACCTGCTTGTCAGGACTGCAATACATATCCTTGGGATCAAAAGAATTCTGCTGAAGGAATGCATTCTTAATGATCTCAGCGCAGAAAAGGATGAATCGCTGACTCACAGGCAATGCATCGGGACCAACAAGCTTAACTATCTGTTGAAGCCTGGTATCCTCCAGCAATATATTCATTGCATCGTTTCGCAGCGTCATCCACTCACTGTCAAGTTCTTTCCACCATTCTTGAATATCATTGAGATATTCTGTATAGCTCTCTATCCAGCTTATTGAAGGATAGTGCCGTGCATCTGCAAGAATCTTGTCAAGGGCCCAGAAACATCGTATAAATCTGGTGGTGTGCTGTGTAACAGGTTCAGAGAAATCACCACCAGGTGGAGACACAGCTCCGATAATTGTTATACTGCCTTCCTCATTCGATAGTGTCTCTACCAGACCGGCCCTCTCATAGAATTCTGCAAGCCTGGTTGCAAGATACGGTGGGAATCCCTCTTCTGCTGGCATATCTCCCAATCTGCTTGACAACTCTCGAAGTGCTTCAGCCCAGCGTGAGGTAGAATCCGCCATGACCGCTACATTGTAGCCCATATCTCTGTAATACTCTGCAATAGTAACGCCGGTATAAATACTTACCTCTCGTGCAGGAACAGGCATATTAGATGTATTGCCAATCATGACCGTTCTTTCCATTAGCGGCCTTCCGGTTCTCTCATCAACAAGCCGCGGAAAATCATTTAACACCTCTGTCATCTCATTGCCTCTCTCACCGCATCCAATATAAACAATAATATCTGCGTTGCACCACTTTGCAAGAGCATGCTGAGTCATGGTTTTACCGGTTCCGAACCCTCCTGGGATTGCAGCGGTGCCGCCTCTGGCAATAGGGAAAAAGGTATCAAGTATCCTTTGGCCGGTAATTAGAGGTGTCACTGGGTTTTTTTTGCTTTTAAATGGACGCGGCTTTCGAACAGGCCAGTAATCGGCAAGTTTTCCATTATAGTTTTTTTTGCCTTGAACAACTGTGTATATAGAATCTTCTATTGAATACCCTCCGGCCTCAGCAATAAACTCAACCTTTCCTGCGATTCCCGGTGGCACAATTGTTTTATGAAGGACTAATTCAGTTTCCTGCAGTTCTCCAATTACAGACCCCTCCCTTACGATATCCCCCTCCTTAACAGTAGGTTTAAAATCCCATTTCTTTTCAGGATCCAGGGGGGCTATCTTTATCCCTTTTTTAATATAACATCTGTCTACAATTCCCATCAGGGTGTGGTTTTCACAGCTTTCTGCAATTCCTATAAGGGGGCGCTGGATACCATCATAAATGTTTGCAATCAGTCCAGGTCCTAACAAAACAGATAATGGTCTGCCATAGGATCGTACCTCATCTCCAGGTTTCAGACCTGTATTATCCTCATACACCTGTATAATGGCAAGATCCTCCTCAAGCCTTATAACCTCACCAATAAGTCTGTCCGGTCCAACCTCTGCGATATCAAACATGCTGATTTCTACTAAACCCTCAGCCTTAACAATAGGACCATTAACACTTATAATTCTTCCTGTTATAGCTGCCTCTTCCACCTTTGCCTCTTTAGTTTCTTACGCAGTATATAGTTAAATATATCGGAATTTCCTTTTTAGTACTTGTAGGGGCGGCATTTATGACGCCCGTCATTGCGGGTTCGATAAATCGAACCCCTACAGGTTTACACCGATGGTGCGCTAAGTTCAATCTTGTTCACACTTTCCTATCCCTTAAACTTGCATATTCCCTGTAGCTTGCTACAGTGTTTCCTTACAGTTCCTCCCCCTTGATGGGGGAGGTTAGGCGGGGGTGATATTCAGTCGTTCACCCTCCCCTTTGTCCCCTCCCATCAAGGGAGGGTAGATTCGATAAAAAATACTCCGCAGCTTGCTGCGTGGAGGTTTATTTATTGTGCTTTCAATTTCACCTGGTTAGTTGGTTATTAATAATGTTCCTTTCAGAAAGAATTTTTGAAACCTCTTTCCGTATCTCATTGTATTTTCTATACACAATTCTCTCGATGGTGCTGTTGTAATAGAGACCTCTTTCTTTATCAATAACAATAGCCCCCCCTTGAGTTATCCCTTTATCTACAGCTATACTGATATCCGGTGAATGTCCTGCTTTCTGCATTATAGTTTCTTTAATATTTATGCCCTCCAGTCCCATATCCTCCTCTGAGATGTAAACCAGAGCCTCCCCTCCCTTGATCTGTGAAAGCGATTCATCCACTGCATCCAGTAAAAATTCTTTATATCTATCTTTGCCACTACTTCTCAGTTCACCGATCGCCTCTTCAATCATGGTTGCAATAAAATCTTCTATAATGCGCAACTGTAGCTTTTTTTTCTCAATGAGTGCCCTGTTTCTAATCTTTGAAAGCTCTTGATCAATTTTACTGCCGGTCTCATCATTGATCTTCTTTTTTAATTCTTCTATATCTAAGATATAGCTCTTCTCCAGCTTCCTTATCTCATCGTCGGCCTGTTGAATAATAACAGTTTTTTTGTGGGCGGAAGACTCTTTGAGTGAGTTTATCAGTCCTGTCTCATCTCTATTTGTTTTCAAAGTATTGTCTTCCATTTTTAAATTAATTAGGCCGCAGATTTTCGCTGATACCCGCAGACCCGCCCGCTTCGCCTTGCAGGCTCGCATGGCGGGCAGGTAACTATTTTCTCAAATTATCAAATGCCTTACGTTTAAATTCTGGTTTAGTGCCAAAATTAAGCAAAAGTCCAACTTCAATATCGGTTGCTTTTAGGTAATTTAATAACTGTGCTTCATTTTCTTCTACCAATTGTTTTGCTGCCTTTATCTCTACAATTACCTTGTTATCAACCAGTATATCAGCATAGTATTCACCTATAACTTCACCTTCATAAAATACCTTTATTGCATATTGAAAAACCGCAGGAATACCATCCTTTTTAAATTCTATCATCATTGCATTCTCATAGACCTTTTCAAGAAAACCATAACCAAGTTTATTGTAAACTCTATAGAAGATTTTAATAATCTTTTCCGTTAGTTCTTTATATTTAAAATCTTGACAATCTGCGTTCATCTGCGTCCAAAAATGGGATTTCCTATACTACCCAGTTACTCAAATGGATATTCCCAATGCTTCAGTAATATAATCGAGTATTGACGTGCTAAAACCCCTCGGGTCATCAATGCCGGGTATTTCAATGATTACCGGTGTAACCGAGTTTAAATTGACATTGTAAATCTTTTCCGGTATCTCTTCTGCCAGCTCCCGGGTAATGACTATTACCCCTGCATCTCCTCTTTTCAGAAGTTCATTAAGGTGTATATCTACACTTTCTCTATCTGCAACCCTTCCTTCAACCCCGGCAAGACGAAGGGCAGTAACCGTATGGATATCTCCCAGGATATATATTTTTTCCATAAACGTTAAATCTTGGTCAGTATCATAATTGCAACAATCAGCCCATAAATGGCTATTCCTTCAGCCAGCCCGAGAAAGATCAGGGCCCTGCCCCCGAGTTCCGGCTTTTCACTCATAGCGCCAAGAGCTGCGGAACCGATCTTTGCAAGCGCATAACTACTCGCCAAACAGGATAAACCAACCGCTCCCATTGCCGCAATAAAGGCGAATGCCAGGCCATCCCCGCCTAACACCGCCTCAGAAGCAATCTTTTCTTTCTCTGCTGTTGAAGGCCTGTCTTCTGCCTGCAGCTCAGCCTGTGAAAGCATGAAAAAGGCCGCAGTCAGACACACAATAAAAAGTAATACCCCGGATGATGCTATTTTTTTAATCATGATACTCCTCCATTATAGGCCTACTTTTTTATTATTGAAAAGGGGGTAAAGGCATAACCGTCACCCTTAAAGAACTTTCCAAAAAATTCATAGTACTCCAGCCTCATTGACTGGATCCCACAGATAAGTCCTTCAAGTAAAATAATAAATATATTCCCCATTATAATTACCGCCAACGCAGCCATTGTTGTGATATCGGGATTTATAATACGTGCAAGTGTATAGACTGCGATACTGAGCCCCGCATGACTGAGTGCAAAAGCACCAGCCCTGATAAATGAAATGGTGTTCCCAAGAAAACTTGAAAACATCTCAAGTATCTCTATAAGTGTTTCTACAACATATTCTAACACCCCATGGGGGAAGGGCTGCTTATTACCCAGAAAAAAGAATCCCAGTATATTTCTCATCGAAAAGATGCATAGTGGAACAATGATAAAGGCAATAAGCTCTGACGTTACAGGGTATACCCCTGTTTTAATATAACGAACAAACAGAAATATTAACCCTGCATAAATCATAAGCCCGACCAGCCCCCGTGCTCCAAAAAGGACATCGCTATAGTCTCTCATCAGTAGACCGTTTATGATGTTTAACAAAATACCTACTGTTATAAAGGCCGCTCCCATCATCATCACAGCAAAAAAGAGAGACATTATGTTCTCCATAGGATGAAACCACAGCGCAGGCAGTATGTGTTCATTGCTGAAGAGGCTTCCATAGAAAAACCCGAAAATTACAGCAGAAAGTCCACAAAGTTGCAGGATACTGCCTGCATCAGCAAGAAAAATATCTCCCTTTTTTCTCCTTCTGGCAATCAGTTTCATAACAAGTCCCGCAAGAGCAAGTACAAGTCCCTGGCCAACGTCCCCGAACATTACTCCAAACATAAGGACATAGGTGATGGCTGCAAATGGTGTGGGGTCCAGTTCAGTATTTCCAGGCAGCCCGGCATTTTTCACCAGAAGTTCAAAGGGTTTGAACAGGCGATTGTTTCTCAGAACTACCGGTGCATTCCTTTCTGTTTTGGTTGAGACTACAAGAAAAAAGTTATCTCCACATATCCTCCGTAAAACTGAAGCCAGTCTGTCAGTGTCTTTTTTATCTATCCAGCCGCTTAGAAACATGGCCTCCCGGGAAAAGAGAAACATCTTCTCTGCATTAATGATGGTCTCACGTTCCAGATAACCATCATAAAGCCCTGATAACTTTGTTATCCATCCATCCTTCATCCTGTTGAAACAGTCTTCAATCCTTTTCAGGCGGTTCTTCAGGATATGAATCCTCTTGCGCAGATGTCTGGTTGATGCAGCCCGCAGCTCACTCGAGTTAATCTTCTCGGTTTCATCTTCAAAGCCGTATCTTTCTAAAAACTCCAGCATTTCTTTTCTTTTCTCAGACATTGTAATGCCGATAATATGTCTGCCGTGTTGTCTTATAATATATGAATCATGTGCATCTGACAGCTCTTCATGAAAATCAGCATGTACTTTCCCAAAAACAAAGCTGCACAGCTTCATTCTTTTGATCACATCTGCATCGATACCAATCGAGATTAACTCTTCAAGAATTGAAATCAGCTCCTGGGTCTGTTCGGTTTTTCTCAAAAGTTCTATATGTAATTTTTCAAACTGCTGAATCTTTTTTCTAACAGAACTTAGATAGGTCTCATCACTAACTATATCACCCTTATAAGATACCTGAAAAACAGCCCTATCAGAACTATCGCTTCTGCCATCACGTTCGAGGTTCAGTGTTGAAAGGAGTGACTTGGTCATCGTGATTATTTCCCTTACCTTTGTCTCCTCCTTGTTCAGTTCGGCCTCCATTTCTGCATCAGATGGCATTTCTCCAAGATCCTGTTTAATCAGATGAATCAGTTCCTCGTTGCCCAGCTCATAGATCAATTCATCGTATAGCTTCCTTTGAATCCCTATACTAACCTTTCTGATGTCAGCCTTGGAAAACATGTTAAACCTCGCAGATAATTTTCTTAGAAATTATGTCCGGGGAAACATTAAATCGAAGGCCTTCAATTATCCGGAATAGATTTTGTATCTGATAATAGAGCAGCCAAAGATATGAAATAACACAGTATATGGAATGGAAGTCTCTTGAAAAAGTTTTCCAGATATAGGACCAGAAATACCTCTCCAGTTTATTTTCAATATCTGAAACATCAGGTATTCCACCAGAGGATTGGTTAAGTTCTTTATTCATCTGTCTCTCTATTTTGATGATCAGTTCAGCCTTACCATTGAATTCATCGATAAGATCATAGAGAGAAGCAATATGGCTCGAAATCTTATCATCATCCCACCCGTAGTTCTGCCTGAGGCGAAAGCTCCAGACAATCCTAAGCAAAACAATCTTTCTGAGCATAACCTCTTGAAAGATGCTCCTCTGAGGAAACAAAATCTCTTTCGAAAAATCAAAGAAATATCTGACAGCACAAAAATCGATCCTGCTCTCAAGCTCTTCATACCTGGCAGGGAAATCATCTGCTATCACATTATTAAGATAGGTATTGCCAAGCAGGGACTTAAACTCATCCAGTGATATATCTCTTTGTAACAAATCCTTCTCAAATGCATTATACGGGCTTATATCATTCCACTGCTCGATAACCATTGTTCTGCCAAAAGCCTTTGCCAGAAGCAGCTTAACATTACCTGTCTCAAAAAAACGCAAAAAGGCTTTAAAAAGGCCCCTGTAACAGTCACTTGATTCTATAAAAAGCAGTAATTTCTTTATTTGATTGCGAAATATTATTTCCTTGGTCTTATTATGGTCTTCTGCGTCATCTTCTGATATAAGGGAGGGGAAGGCAAGATGGGGTTTTTGCGCGTTGATTATTTTGATATAATCATCCCGCCTTAGCATCTGATCGCGCAAGGCGTGAATCTTTGCATGCATGTAGTTTTTATCTGCATAAGGGTTCATTCTTCAGACCAGGATTTTAGGTTCCTAAGACAATTAAAACTATTCTTTCCTTTATCGCCTTACAGAGCTCCCTATCCTGAATCAGAAGGTCCTTTTCCTTGTGTATTTCATTCAATTCCTTCTTAACATATTCATTGGCCTCTTCAACTTCTGACTTAAATCTCTTTTTATTTCTTTCAAGAATTTCAGCCTTGGCCTGAGCCTTTTTGTTTTCAAGCTCATATCTCAAGGTTTCAATTTTCTTTTTATATTCCAGTCCTGCACTTTCGATATCTTCTGAACATACTTTCTCAACCTCTATGATCTTTTTTATTAGGTCATCCATGGCAACTCAACTTGCTTGTTACGTTAGTAGATATCCACGGGCTTACGCCCGTGGCACTTGGAGACAATGGCAGGCCTTGATGTTTTTTTTGAGTGACTGGTGAGAGGCCGCTGTCCTTTTCACGACTTATCAGCGGGGGAAACCGCAGCCCCGCTTGCGGGGAATGCGGAGGGGGCAAAACTCCCCTGCAGATAAGTCGTTGAAAAGACCAGGCCGGGAGCCTTGGAACGGAAGAAAAGACATCAAGGTCGCGCTCATTAAGGCATTCACACCTGGGCTTCTCTGCCGATTGTTGATAGAGAACTAAAAATCTCAAATCTTTCAAGAGCACATTTTCCTGTGAAAGGATTTATCAAAAAATATTTCTTTAGTGTCAGGATCTGTAAGATTCCAGAGATCTTTCATTTTTTTAAAGCATCCATAATAATTTCCAGTTGGAGCTTAAAGTATTTATCAAGGCTGAGACGCTTCTTGAAATGCCATCTCTTTAAAACCCACATGTGAGCCAGTATCATAATATTGAAGGCCATTAAATCCACATCGACTTTTTTAAATACACCCTGCTCAATGCCTTCACTGATGATTTTTGCGAAAATATTACTAACATCAATCTCCAACTGCATCACCCGCGTCTTGGAAGCCCTGTCAAGGGAACTGGATTTCTGATATATCAAAAGCGCCTTCTCTCTTTGCTGATCTACTACTGTTAAATAAATGTAGAGTGCAGCGGTTAACTTCTCCTCCGGATCATTAATTTCCTTAATCATCTTGATGAGGTTCTCCTGGAAGGAGGCAAGGATATCTTCCATAATCATTCTCATGATCTCTGACTTTGTCTTAACATAGCGGCGCGTAACTGACCTGGTCACACCTGCCTTTTCGGAAATCTCTTGAAGGGATGTGTCTGCAAAGCCTTTTCTGGCATAGAGGACACTGGATGCATCTATGATCTTCTTTCTCGTCTCATCTGGATTGGTAACCCAATCAAGTTCATCGAGTTTGCCTGTTAAATGATCCATATCTAATCTCCTTTTAAAGAATCAGCTTTTTATTAACCTTATTTCCCATACTTAAAGGAAACATTCATCCTTGCCGATAAGGGTGTCACCTTGCCATCTTAAATTGTCAAATCCAATATCAAGATGAGGTAAACCCAAGCTCCAAATCTGTTGCCTTACGTATCGAATTGGTAGACTTAATAGTAAATGTGTAATTGCTCAATATCCTATGGACTTATTGTATGTTATAAAACCCGAACCAATATACAAATGTAGGGTGGCATTTTATATGCCACCTAATCTAAGGTTGGGTATAAAACCCGACCCTACATTTTCCACGCTTTATTGAGCATGTTCGTTAATGTTTCCCTCCATTAGGTGGCGCAAGGTACATTGCCTCTATTTTTCATAACTTTTACTTGATCTTATCCGAGCCTAATGTTTAATAGTTTATTTTTACAGAGATTTAGTAAAATTCAAATACTAAAAGAATAATAGTATATCAGTAACAAAATACTATTATTTTAGGATGAAGCTTCTAACGGGAGAGAGATTGGAGGTAGGATCCGAGATTTATCTTCTTATTTAATAAGCCAAGTTTATTCCTAATATTACCCCTGTGAAATGAAATCGCATTAGAAGACACATTCAACAACGACGCAATCTCTTTGCTTGATTTTCCCAACTTGATAAGATCTGCAATTTGAATTTCTGTTGGAGTAAGATTAAAATACTTTGAAGATAATTTGTTCGCAAAGGGAGAAATGAGATTTTTTAGGTCTGATTTGATGATACTCAGATACTTCTTATTATCGCCATCAAGGCTGCCTTTATGAATCCTTTCTATGTAGGGGAGGATTAACTTTTTTACGTTAGTCAGTATATTTTCCTCTAATTTTTTCTTTTCTTCTTCCCGGTGGTCAAGAAGGACACTCAATGCTGAGTTTACTTTTTCAAGATGTTGAGCCTGATTTTCCAACTTCTTCTCTTTTTCCCGCAAGACCTCCTCCACCTGCATGCGCTCCGAGATATTCTGCTTCAGTTGCTCATTAACTTTACTCAATTCGGCGGTACGTTCTGCCACCAGTTCCTCAAGGTGTTCGTGGTGTTCTTTTAGCTCTTCCTCGACCCGTTTACGCTCCTGCTCCAGTTCGATGCTGTGAAGGGCGAAGCCGATGTCTCTTGCAATGTCTTTGAACAAGACTCTCTCTTCTTCGTATGGGGTTAAATTGGCGGGGATCGAGGCACACAAGAGACCGTAGACCTTTACCCCATGTTCCAACCGGACGGTCATCGCTCCTCTGCCACTATACATAGCCGAAATGGGGCAATCGGCACAGGTGGAGGGTGGGTCTTTGGTTACCAAAACATCCGATTGTTTCAGCGCCTTTTGGCCACAAGTGGTCAACTCACCACGCTTCAGTCTTTCAATCATTGGCAAAAAACCTTTGCCCAAACCGGCTTCGACGGTAGTAACAAGCTCTCCAGACTCATCCGATATAGCTATCCAGGCGTTATAATAACCACGGGTCTCGATGAGGTTGTCGCAGATGCCTGTAAGCAGAAGGTCGCGGTTCTTTTCCTTGGTGATGAGTTGGTTTACGTTTCGGATGGCACGAAGGATTGCGTTGAGGTGGACAGTCTTTTCCTGTGACTTGGCAATCCTCTCACTTAAGGTAGCAACTACAAAGCCAATAGCCACAAACATAAGGGCTCGAAGATAATCATTGGCAGTCACCACATAAGCTCTGAGGAAATGGTGGCTGAAAATCAGGAATAGAGACAAAAATATAGCTATAGCCAAACCTTTTCTTTTCCACCACAACGATGCCAAGATAACTGGAATATAGAAGAAGTGGGTAAAAACGGTGCCAGCTTGAAGAACCACATGGAAATAATACGTTAGAAAGCAAGAGCCAGTTAAGAGAATAGCTATTATAGTAATTTTTGCTTTTTGCCTTTCAAATTCTATTCTCATCCTGTTACCCTTTTGTTATTACATTTGCTGAAAAATTCCCTTAGTATATTTTAAATATATTGAGGTTAATCTCTATAATTGAAAATTAGAAGTTTAATATTTTCATAAAAGACCTGTAAAATCAAACGGTTTCTATCTGAACGGTTTCTATCTGAAATTTACTGTTGTAAACCACATTTTAATCAATTGCTTTATTCCTAAAGCCTACAAATATCACAAGTGTCTTACCCGCTCTCCTTACCCACCCACCTTGATGCCAGATTATACTGAGTATGCTTTATGCGGATATGGGTGAATTGCAAAAGGCCGCTGTGCAACTTCAAAAAATCCTGGAAATTGACCCAACCCATAGGAGGGCAAAGGAATTCCTAAAAAGAATTGAGAAGGAATAAGGGGACCTCGGAGACTTGCATTTAGAGGTAAAAGGTTAATTTAGCTATATGTTTGCTGCCTTTAAAAGACCTCAATTAATTCTTCATCCAGACAATCTCTTCTTTTTAGACCAAGCCTTAGGCTAAATAGTGGCTGAGGGTTAATGGAACTCATCTAATGTCTATTTAGGGGTCTGTCATTTCACTCCCCACTGGCGGAAGAGATGATGCCGAAGTCTCCCAGAATGGTGTAGAGGACGGGCATGACAATTAGGACCACAACCATGGATGCAAGAAGCCCGAAAAGAATTCTTGTGGCAAGGGGGATGATGAATTATTTAAAACTGTCAAAATGAAAGATCTAACTCTCTATCCTTTCAGATACTTTTGATAAGGTTTGATCATCCCCTTTTTTATCCGCCTGGGGAACTCTTTTCTGATCGGGGGTATCTTGGTAAAAAGCGTCATGATGTCGGCCATGAACCTCTTCTTATAATTCTTTTGCGGAAAATCATAAAAGCCCTGTTTTTTATAATATCTATGATCAGCCTGGAAAATTCCTCGCAAACCTCCGTAGATTTCATCCCTGAAAATTTTCATCCCGCCCACGCCAAGGAAATTCCTGGGCCTGATATAACCTTTTTCAGAAAAACTTATTAGTCGTCTGGCCAGATCAGTGAGCAGCAGGTTCAGTGTAACAGAGTCCTCATATTGATCGGAGACAAAATCAACCAGATTACTCTGCTGAAACTGGACCCAGCCCTCTATGGCCTGCCTCAGCGTGGTTGTTTGGCTTAAAGGTCCGGAAATGATTAGTCCTACCTGCTTTCCAACCACAGACGGCGTGTGGTTGTAAAAGAAACTCCGGCAAAAGAACATCTGCCAGGTGGAAGACAAATACCGATCAACAATCATGCCGGCGAAAACGATTACATCAGCGGTTTGCACCTTTGTCCGGAAAACTTCATTAAAGTCATCTTTACCCTCGTACCGGCATAAATATTCGAACCCGCAATGGAGGCAGCCTAAGCAGTGTCCTTTGATATTCATTTCGGCGATATTTATCACCTCAACCGGAGTGGAAAAGGAGTCCTTGAATCTCTTGATCATCTGGCCCAGATTGGTCTGGATATCCTCGCAGTCAGTGACAATAACCACTTTCTTGTCCTGCGCGTCAATTTTATCCTCGACTGGCGAAGAGACATAATCCAGATTCCCGTATGTCATTGGTTTAAAGATTTTCGGCGCGGGTGCGTTTTTTTCAACATCTTCAAAGAAGGTAGAGGCAAACAGGAACAATTTTTGCCTGCCCTCTTTTTCCATTAGGTCACGCATGTGGGCGGGAAATGCCCCCACAAACCTCATCTCCAAGTCATCGCAGATGGCACGCATATAATCGTTGGCAGTATGGTCGAAAAAGTGAATGGACGTGGTTAAGACTGCTGCGTACTTTTCTTTAAATACGTCAGTCGCCCCCCTTTCCCAGATAAGCTCAATAAACCTCTTATACTGAGAGGGCACCAGCAAGAGATATAGCGGGAAGGCCCAGAGCACTGCGTCCGACATCCTGACTTCATCCATGATCCCCTGGAAAGTGGGCTCATCTTTTTCGATTCTTTTGATCCTTTCAGAGATATTTATTATTTTCAATTCATGTTGTGGGAACCTCTTCTGGATATAGGCCACGTACTGCATTGTGACGCTTAGATCGCCCTTTGGGCTTCCGTTTAAAACGATGATTTTCATGGTACTGCCTCCGCTAATAAATTGAATTTATTAATATTAAAGGTCGTGTCCAACAAATTAGCCATAATTATTCTCTAGTTTTCTCTTTTCCTGTTAACTTCCAGTTTTTGACCAACATGACCAAGCTATAGATTCCAATTACAAGCATGATCGAGTCTTCATAAACACCAAATTTGGGTATCTGGATGAATATTGGAAATGGAATCGCCCAAAACAACAGTATGCCATAAATAAACCTATCAACCCCTGGAAGTGCTGTTGTAAGTAGAAGGAGAGCCAATGCTGTTGTCGGGCAGGGGAATGTTCCTGCTATAATTAACCTGGGAAAATAATGCCCGAGTGCCATACCGAACAAGGGGTAGCAGATAACAATCAGCATCAAAAAGGTAGTAAGATATTTCTGCCCCTCTGCTTTGGGAAGGCGAAATTCCATCTTTTCCCTGTATATGTCCACAGCAAATAGAATTGCTACAATTGTAAACAAGGCTCCGAAAAAATAATTACCCACTAGTCCTTTGCCTAATATCATAAAGAAGATAATGCCAACCCAGGCGAATGAGAGTGACAAGTATATCTTCATCAATAGATTGGCCTTCTTTCCTGTCTTAGAAAATAGATACAAAACCAGGGTAACTGCTATTATTATTGAGATTATCTGAACTGGCCAGATTTTGGAGCCATATGCTCCGATTATGCCCCACCATTTTTCTGCTGCTATCATTTTACTCCTCCTTTAATAATAAAAATTCCATTCAACCTTTGATTTCTTTTTGTTTTATTTTTAGCCCTCCTTTTTTGTTAAGTTGCTTAACATATATCGTAAAATTTTTTCCCTTTAGTTTATAAATGAATCAGCATATATGTTTATCTCATCCAAAATTTTTTCAAAATCCTTTACTTTTTCGGGTGGCATCTCATTAATCTTTTTAATTATGCCTGAATCCATTATTGAATGAAAACTTTCATGCCCCTTAAAGGCGATTTCTCCTTTGATTTTCAATTTTAACAATACTGCCTTTTCATTTTCGTTGCCCTTAAATCGTTCAATTAAATCTTTTTTTTCAAGCTTTTTCAATTTCTGTGAGATAGCTGCTTTTGATATTCCGTGTTTTTTTGCCAGTTCCGTTACATTAATTCCCGGTGTTTTCCCTATGGTTTCTATCAGGTGTATTTCCGAGGGGTATAACAGGTTATCGGTTCCAAAATCTCTCGGAATTTTTTCAATATAGTTAAATTTATTTATCATCCTGGTAAATTTTTCAATAATACTCATGTATTTTATATTTTCATTCATGTTGATATAATAAACCTGCTTAACAAAAATGTCAAGCATATAATGTAAAAAAATGAAAAAACCAATTTGACCTGTCTTTTAGTTTCAACAGCGCTTTGGGGAAATGGTAGAAGAATTGCAGCGGAGGTATGCTGAAGCTGGCCAATAAAGCGTTAACCCCATTCTCTGCGCTTCAGATCTCGGGAAATGGCATCAGCGGCTTTAAGTGTCCTTTCTATTGTATATTGCATCTTATCCTCGGTGAGTGAAGATGAGAATCCGACCACCCAAATGGCAGCCAAGATAGGGCCTTCGGTCTTTATAATGGCCGCCACAGCCTTAACCCCTTGCAGATATTCATCACGATCTGTAGCAAATCCCTTTTTCCTGACCTCCTTTATTTCATTTAGGTATCTATTTAGATCAGTAATGGTATTTTCTGTATACTTAACCAGACCCTTAGTGGTGAGGTATCTAAGGGTTTTTCTTTCCTCCATATAAGCCAGAAATAGCTTTCCCGTGGCGCCTGCAGTTAAAGGGATCTTCGTTCCGCTGGGAGAGGTGATCTTCAATTCCTTATTGCTTTCCACGACATCTAAGATGAAGATGTGATCATCCTTGAGGATACCCAGAAAGACGGTCTCCCCCGTCTCCACCATTAGTGCCTCCATATGCCTTTTAGATACTTCTCTCAAGGGTATTTTTGAAAACCCTTTTTTGCCCAGCTCCACTATGGTATAACCAATACTATATCTCTTGGTAAGAGGGTTTCTGATTACTGCCCCTATCTCTTCCAGTGCAGAGGTTATTCCGTGCACTGTACTCTTGCTTATTCCCAAGCTTTTTGCCAGTTCACTGATCCCCAATCCCCGGTCAGTGTCAGAGATGAGCCCCAATATTTGAAATGCCTTTTTTACTGAGGGAGCTTGATATATTTTAGACATTGTTCACCATAATGAACTATTTTCAGCACTCTACAGCCTTTTGCTGTTGCCTGTCAATATTAATCTTTGTCCATATTATTTTGCCTTATGATAATTATATCACCGTGTTGTGAAATGATTATTTTTTCCCTTGACAAAAAAGAGAAATGTGGTATGAGGATTTATTGTCGTTCATAATAATGAACTCTAAAACCAAGGTGAAAGAAGCGATCCTGCTCGTAAATAGAAAGGAGGGTTTTATGGCAATAGACACAGAAAAGTTGTCGGGAGCCGAGAGTCTGCGCAAAACCAGGACCTATGGCAAGGTCAGATGTCACAACCCCAGCTGTATGGGAAGACTTCAGCCCAGGTCCGGGGATGATCATGTGAAATGCCCCACCTGTGGGATGGAGTACCGCCTGGTTTGGGTTCGCCCCGATTTTCCCCGAATACGGGGTCCAGTATGGGATGTAAACCGGAGATTAGCTCAAGAGGTCTTAGCCAAAAAGGCAGCAAAGAAGGAGGGAAAGTAAGATGGCATTAGATAGAAAGATAGCATATATTGATCTTTCCACAGGTAAGGTTGAAACAAAGCCTATCCCGCTTGAGGTACGGAAGAAAT
>JAUWNK010000053.1 GCA_030612685.1 Desulfobacteraceae bacterium | reverse complement strand
CTAGTCTATGTTCATCGTTTTCTAATCTTGAACCGTGCAACTGTGAACCTGAAAAGTTTCTTGTGTCTGCCTCTTCAGTCCATAGTCCTTCGCAAACCCTGAATTATTTGTTAGACGATACACTTTACGAGTCAAGTTGCGCGCCAGTTGACAAGCCTCAATATCTTCAAACCGTTTATTTTTTATCAATCTAACCTTGAACGGTGAACCCCGGAACTTTGAACCTGAATAGTAACAAATCTTATACTATATATGAAATTTTATTGTCAAATAAAAAAATAATTATTTTAAAATAATAAACATTGATAATAGATTTAAGTGGGATTAATAGAATAATTTAATTAATTAAATTCAGTAGTTAAATTTTAATCGTAATATTTTTAAAAGATAAATTTAACCAATTTGATTTTTTATTATATTTTTCAATTGAATAAATAATTCAAATATAATATAAAAATATTCATATATGAAACATTTTATGAAAATATATTATATTAAAGGAGAAATAAAAAATGATAATAGATTTAACAAATGAGCAAAAAGAGATCAGGAAAGCAGCCAGAGAATTTGATCCCCTTAAAGCGATAGAGTTAGATGAAAGACACGAATTTCCAAGGGACTTATATAAAAAAGCGGCTGAATTGGGGTTTATAGGCCTCGATTATCCGGAGAAATATGGTGGAGGAGGTGCTGGGGTCTTAGAAAATACTTTGACCATAGAGGCATTCTGTCAGGCTGACTCAGGCATAGGCATGGCAATTCATCTGGCCTATCTCCCTGCTAAGATAGTCCGACAATTCGGCAACGATAGCCAAAAGAAAAGAATTTTACCAAAGGTGGCCAGTGGTGATTATGTATCTGCTGTTTCCTTTACTGAGGCTGGGCACGGAAGTGATCTAACAAAGGTCGACACAGTAGCAGTAGATAAGGGCGACCGCTTTATAGTGAATGGCACCAAAATCTTCACCACCAATGCCAGCTATGCAGATTTTTTTGTTGTCCTGGTGCAGACAGATCTCGAAGCACGCCCTGCCAGGGGAATGGCCACATTACTTATAGAAAACGAGGGAAAATTTAGCAAAAATGGCACAATGGAAATAACAGAGATGCCAGGCAAGATGGGCCTCAAGATGGCTTCCTCTGGAGAAATAAGCTTTAGGGATTATGAGGTACCAAAGGAGAATCTCTTAGGAAAAGATGGTAGGGGCCTTATAAACTTGCTTGAATTTTTAGACGAATCCCGGATTGAAATTGCCGCCCAATCTCTCGGCACAGCCGAAGGTGCATTTTTAAAGGCCCTTTCACATGCTCGAGAGCGAGAACAATTCGGAAAACCTATCATTGAATTTCAAGGTATTGGCCATAAGATTGCACGAATGTTTGGCGACCTAATGTCCGCTAAGGCCATCCTTTATTACGCTGCCAGGATGTGTGATATAGGTAGCAAACAGCACAAAACCCTGATCCCAATGTTTACTGCTATAGTAAAATACCTTGTTCCGGAACATGCAAAAGAGATAATTGACCAAACTATTAATGTATTTGGCGGTTATGGCTATTTTTTAGAACAAGAGGTGGAAAGACGCTACAGGGATAACAGGATATGTGAAATCTATGAAGGAACCGTTGAGGTTCAACTAAATACCATTGTTCGCACCTTGAACACAGTCAACATTAACTTCTTAAAAGAGATGCTCGTTTAACGCTTCTTAATTTCTGCAACATATTGAAATCATGGTACTTTTAGTGATATCCTATGCCTTTCCCGCTAGTGCCTTGCTTGGCATACGGACATATAGAGTGAAAATGCGCTAATCGCAGGACATATGGCATTTGTACTATTTGCTCTATGCCATTTTCACTATGCGTTTATGCCCATCATTCCATTATTTCATTATTCCAATATTCCAATTGGGGCAAAGCCCCTAAATTATCGTTTCAGATTATTCTCAATATATTTGACAATATCATTGGTGTAGGTGCCCGGACCAAAGATCTCGGCTATGCCTATTTCTTTCATAGAAGGTATGTCCTCATCTGGAATAATACCCCCTCCAATCACCAGAATATCATCTACTCCCTTTTCCTTTAACAATTCCATTATCTTGGGAAAAAGGAAGTCATGGGCGCCAGAAAGGATACTCAATGCAATAACATCTGTATCCTCCTGGATGGCTGTCTCTACAATCTGTTCCGGGCTCTGCCTTAAACCTGTATAGATTACCTCCATTCCTGCATCCATTAATGCATTGGCAATGACCTTTATACCCCTATCATGGCCATCCAGACCAGGTTTAGTGGCTAAGACTCTAATTTTTCTTTTAGTATCCATCCTTAATAACCTCCAATTGTGAACAAAGTGCCTAAAGTTTATAAGTGAGCTAAAGTGATCTAAAGTGACTAAAGTTACAAGTGGCTAAAGTAACTAAAGCTATTTCTTTCCGATAGATGAAAAGATGGCGAGCAGTCCCACTCATCATATTCAGATTTCGCCTTCTCCCAGGATAACCACTTTGCATCTACAATTACTTCTATCCAGTATTGTGTTTCACTGGCTTCACTTTCACAGATCTTAATCTTATTTTTGAAATCTGCTTTGCTTCTGGCTCGATTTGCTTTTTACCCTGTTAAATAAGATTTGAGTCTCCTTTTCAAAAACATATTCCCATGGTAAGTTTTCGGATATTTTTCTCTTTTTGATGCATCGCTTTGATCAAGACAAGCTTCATAATATATAAGTTTGAATGGTCCCTTAATTCTTGTCGATTCAATGAAGCCATTGTTATGTTGCTCAAATCTTAGCTTGAGGTTCTTAGTAAGGCCTAAATAAAAATCCATGTCCTTCATGCTCTGCAATGCATATGTGTAATACAATTTAACCTCAAGCTATTTAACAGGGCAGGGTTTGCGCCAATAGAAGTACCAGATTTTGTGATCTGATTCCTTATTGCCATGCCCTCTGGTGTACTGGGAAAGGCGGATGATATCCGAATTATGCTCACAGCGAATTTTCGGGTCCGCTTTTCGAGTTCTTTTGAGAATTCCATATTATCCATCATTTTAGTCACTTTAGTCACTCTTCCAACAACACTATCAATAACTTTAGTTCACTTTAGGCACTTTAGTTCACTTTAGGCACTTACTAGATGATGTATCATCTATATCAACCAATAGTGCTTACTGGCTGATATTCTCCAAAAACCTCCCTTAATGCATCACAGATCTCTCCCAGGGTGCCGTAAGCCTTCACTGCATCCACAATGATGGGCATCAGGTTATCATTCCCCTCCGCAGCCTTTTTTAACTCAATTAGTATATCCTTCACCCTTTCATTGTCTCGCTCTTTTCTTAACTCTTTCAGTTTTTCTATCTGAGAAAGCCTAACTGAAGGGTCCACCCTTAAAAGATCCTTTGGAGCTTCTTCTTCTATCTGAAACTTGTTTACACCAACAACTATTCTCTCGTTCTTCTCAATCTCTCTCTGGTAGCGATAAGCGCTGTCCTGGATCTCCCTTTGTATAAAGCCCTTCTCAATAGCCTCGGCTGCCCCACCAAGCTCATCAATCTTATCAATATATGCTGAAGCCCTATCGTAAATCTCTTTTGTCAATTCTTCAATATAATATGAGCCGCCTAACGGGTCAACAGTGTCGGTCACACCAGACTCATATGCAATAAGCTGCTGGGTTTTTAGGGCAATCTGAACCGCCTCCTCACCAGGCAAAGCAAAGGCCTCATCCATAGAATTTGTATGTAGTGATTGTGTGCCACCCAAAACCGCAGAAAGAGCCTGAAAGGCAACCCTAACTATATTATTCTTCGGTTGCTGCGCAGTTAAGGTGCAGCCTGCTGTCTGGGTATGAAACCTTATCATCATTGACCTTGGATCCTTTGCCTTGAATCTTTCCCGCATAATTCTTGCCCATAGCCTCCTTGCAGCCCTAAACTTGGCAACCTCCTCTAAAAAATCAAGGTGGGCGTTAAAAAAGAAGGAAAGTCGTGGACCAAATTCGTCTATATCCAGTCCGGCATCTATTGCCGCCTCCACATAGGCAATCCCATCGGCCAGGGTAAAGGCTACCTCCTGAACCGCAGTGGAGCCTGCTTCCCTGATATGGTATCCGCTAATGCTGATTGTATTCCATTGTGGAACCTCTTTAGAACAGAATGAAAATATATCTGTGATAATCCTCATTGACGGTTTAGGAGGGAAGATATAAGTCCCCCTGGCAGAATACTCTTTTAGTATATCATTCTGAATAGTTCCCCTTAAGCCCTTTGAGGCTACACCCTGTTTTTCAGCCACTGCAATATACATGGCTAAAAGTATAGCGGCCGGGGAATTTATGGTCATTGATGTACTTACCTTGCCTAAAGGAATCTGGTCGAAGAGTATTTCCATATCCTTTAATGAATCAATGGTTACACCAACCTTGCCTACTTCCCCTTGAGCCAATGGGTGATCTGAATCATATCCTATCTGTGTAGGAAGATCAAAGGCAACTGATAGACCTGTCTGGCCCTGGTCTAAGAGGAATCTATATCGCTTATTCGTGTCCTCTGCAGTAGCAAAACCTGCATATTGCCTCATAGTCCAAAATCTTCCCCTGTACATAGTTGGTTGAACACCTCTTGTAAATGGATACTCCCCTGGCAAACCAAGCTCCTTCATATAATCAGAATCAGCTACATCTAAAGGCGTACATACCCTCTTTAAAGGGATACCTGATGTATTCACAAAATCAGCCTTTCTTTCGGGTCTTTTCGCTAATTTAGGTTCCAGCTTGTCGGTCCATTTCTTGTATTCCTCTTTTATTTCTCCAATATCTTTTTCGTCAAACATATTTTCTTAACCTCCTTTCATCATCCTGCAAGTGCAATGAATACACCTGCAGCAACGACTGTACCTATAACACCTGCCACATTGGGACCCATGGCATGCATGAGTAAATAATTTTTCGGATCAGCCTTTGAACCCACCACCTGGCTTACCCTGGCGGCCATAGGAACAGCAGATACACCAGCAGAGCCAATCAGAGGATTTATCTTTTCCTTAAAAAAAAGATTCATAAACTTTGCTAAAAGTATCCCGGCCGCGGTAGAAAAGGCAAAGGCTATAAGCCCCATAATAAAAACAAGGATCACTTCAGGTTTTAAAAAATGCTCTGCAGACATAGTAGCACCAACACTAATACCTAATAGTATGGTGACAATATTCATGAGCTCATTTGAGGCTGCATCTGAAAGTCTTTTAACCACACCACATTCTTTGAAGAGATTCCCCAGCATAAACATAGCCATAAGTGGTGCAGAGGCTGGTACAATAAGACAGATAACCATGACTGTCACTAAGGGAAAAAGAATCTTCTCCTTCTTTGAAACTGGCCTCAACTGCCTCATTTTAATCTTTCTTTCCTTCTCGGTGGTAAGGAGTCTCATGATAGGGGGCTGAATGATTGGAACAAGTGACATATAAGAGTAAGCAGCTACAGCCGTTGCCCCCAACAGGTGAGGGGCAAGGTGGACTGTTGTGAAAATAGTAGTTGGCCCATCAGCACCGCCAATTATACCTATAGAACATGCCTCAGGTATTTTAAAGCCAAGGATCAGGGCTCCAAAAAAGGCAACATAGACACCGAATTGAGCCCCTGCCCCTAATATGAGGGTTTTGGGATTGGCGATCATAGGTCCAAAATCCGTCAGAGCACCCAGACCTAAAAAGATAAGTGGTGGGATCACCTCCCACTCTAATCCATAATGATAAAATTTCCATAAAAGCCCTTCCCCTTCTTGCATTAGATATGTCAGGGGTAAATTTACGATCAAGATACCAAAACCGATGGGCACCAAAAGGAGCGGCTCGTAATTTTTAGTTATAGCTAAGTAGATAAAGAAAAAGGCAATAAGCCACATAATCAGGTTGCCTACAGTTAGATGCACAACACCTGTGGTCATGACCATATCAAGCATAATCCAAACCTTCTAATTGCCCTCTTTTTCTATATTCTTTAAGATCTTTCCAAATGCATATATTGCCCCTATCAATATTGCAAGGGAGCCAAAAACAGCGCTTAAGCCAAAGGTAAATATCTTTAATGCAAGATTCCAATCGATCATAGAGATTTTTTTCCCTAAGATATTATAAGCATTCAGCTCTCAGCCTTCAGTTTTGCTTTCTCCTCCTGATGGTCCGCCTATGACAGGCTGAACACTGAATGCTTATAATTTTTGATAAAATTGCCTTTCCGATGACCGGACAGGCCTCTTAATTCACACCGGGATCAGGCCTTGACCTGACCCCCTTATGTCTATTCGATCACCACTAAAACATCATCGGCCCCAACTGAATCTCCTTTCTTACATTTTATCTCCTTAACCGTACCTGATGTTGGAGCCACTAATGGCATCTCCATCTTCATGGCCTCAAGAATAATAAGTTCATCATCTTCGCTAACCGTATCACCAACATTAACCTTTACATCGATTACCTTTCCCGCCATGGGAGCTGTTACTTCACTCACTTTAATACCTCCTTCTATTTTAGATAAAGAAACGTCTCAACACAAAGCCCTGCTTCGCTATCACCTCTCTTTTAGGGGCTGGCTTTGTATAATTTTATTTTGATATTTTGTCAAGGATAAAGTAGGGAAAGACCTAACTCAGCAAGCTGATCTTTATCTACAGGCGAAGGCGCATCGGTTACGGAACAGGTTGCCCGTTGGGTCTTGGGAAATGCAATAACATCCCTTAAAGATTCTGCGCCAACTATAATAGCTACAAGTCTGTCAAAACCAAGGGCCATACCTGCATGGGGGGGTGCACCGTAGCTTAATGCCTCAAGGAAAAAACCAAACTTTTTTTTCACCTCTCCTTTTTCCAACCCCAATATATTAAATATTTGGTCCTGTAAGCCAATATTATGTATCCTTACGCTACCCCCTCCTATCTCCTCACCATTAAGAACCAAATCATATGATCTTGCTCTTACTGCCTCTGGTCTTTCATTAAGCAAAGGCATGTCTTCTTCAAGAGGGGCTGTAAATGGATGATGAACAGATACATATCTCTTTTCATCCCTGTTGTACTCCAGCAAAGGAAATCTTGTTATCCAGACAAATGAATAGTCTGCATCCTTAACCAAATCAAGTCTCTTGCCTATCTCTATTCTTAATAGACCTAATGCCTCATTAGCCACTTTTGCCACATCAGACACAAAAATAATAAGATCTCCTTCTTTTGTACCAAGCCTCTCTTCAACAGCACTTCTAATCTCCGGGGCCAAAAACTTATTCAGGGTTGATTGCCAGCCATCAGATTTGAGTTTGGCCCAGAACAATCCCCTGGCACCAAAATCAACTATAATATTGTTTAATTCATCCAGCTTCTTCCGAGAAAAAGAAGCCCCTCCCTTTACATTTATTGCCTTTACAACCCCTCCTCCCTCTATCATCTCTGTAAAGACCTTAAAAGTTGAAGATCTAAGGAGATCAGATACATCGATCAGCTCCATTCCAAACCTTGTATCTGGCTTGTCTGAGCCATACAAATCCATTGCTTTATTATATTCAATCCTTGGAAATGGCCTGGAAACAGAATAACCTAATATCTTGGAGAATATATCTACCATCATCCCCTCAAAAACATCCATGACCTCATCCTCACCTGCAAAGGATAACTCAAGGTCAACCTGAGTGAATTCTGGTTGTCTATCGGCCCTCAGATCTTCGTCCCTGAAACATCTAACAATCTGAAAATAGCGATCAAAGCCAGCAACCATTAAGAGTTGTTTAAACAATTGTGGGGATTGGGGTAAGGCATAAAATGACCCTTTATTAATCCGACTTGGAACAAGATAGTCCCTTGCCCCTTCAGGTGTGCTTTTAGTTAAAAAAGGGGTCTCTACCTCTAAGAATCCCTCTCTGTTAAGGAAGTTTCTTATACTTAAGGCTATCCTGTGCCTGATGGCAAGGTTATGAAAAAGAGCCGGCCTTCTAAGCTCAAGGTACCTATATTTCAGGCGTAAATTCTCTGATGCATCAATTTTACCATCAACCTGGAATGGGGGGACCTCTGTTTTATTCAATATCTTTAATTCCTTCACCTTCACCTCAATATCCCCGGTAGGCAGATCAGGATTTTCCTGACCGGTTAAGCGTGGCGTGACTTTTCCCTTCACAGCTATAACCCATTCGTTCCTTAATATACCTGCCTTATCATGACTGATCTCATCAAACTCCTCATCAAAGACAATCTGGGTCAAGCCAAACCTATCCCTGAGATCAATAAACATCAATTTCCCCAGATCCCTGCGCCTGTTTACCCATCCCATTAGGACGACTTCGCTACCAATATCATCTCTCCTTAAGCTGCCGCAATCATTCGTCCTTTTCCAATCCCCAATTGTATCTATATTCAACTTGTCTCCCTCATCTTGGTTGAGTAGTTGCTACTGAAATCATCAAATAGTTTGCAATATCGAGTATGGTCATTAGGTCTTTTCTAAAGTGACTGGTGGAAGGCCGCTGTCCTTTTTATGACTTATCAGTGGGGGAAACCGCAGCCCCTGATTTATCGGGGGAATGCGGAGGGGGCAAGACTCCCCTGCAGATAAGTCGTAGAAAAGACCAGGCCGGGAGCCTTGGAACAGCAGAAAAGACCTCATGACCATCATAAATCCTTCTCGGTTATGTCCGATGCAAAAAATAAAATGCTCTGCTTAATAAATAGTTAAGGAGTTAAATGGTGAACAAGTCAACGATTTAACTATTCAACGAACTAACAATCTTATGAGTTCATCCACCAAATTATCTAATGGAAGCTCTGTTTGTTCCTTGGTAAACATATCCCTTAAAATGACCTTACCTTTAGTCAGTTCATCTTCCCCAACAATCAATACCTTCCTGGCTCTCAGCCTATCTGCATGCCTCATCTGCGCCTTTAGGCCTAAGGATCTGTATTCCATCTCGCCTCTCAAGCCACCTTTTCTTAGCTCCTGTAACCAGATAAATGCCTTATCTTCTGCCTCCTTGCCAAGAGGGGCCAGAAAGAGATCCGGACCTTCTTTCTTATCCGCACTATAATCCTCTAAAAGTTCAACAACCCTTTCCACACCTATAGCAAATCCTATTGCGGGACTGTCTGGGCCACCAAACTCTTTGATCAGCCCGTCATATCTGCCACCCCCGGCTATAGCATTCTGAGCACCCAACTCATGAGTCTGCACCTCAAAGGTAGTCTTTGTATAATAATCAAGGCCTCTCATTAAATGAGTGTTAACAACAAAATCTACATCCAACTCCTTAAGATACGCCTTAACAGAATTAAAATGATTCCTACAATCATTACACAGAAAATCAAGCATGGATGGAGCATCTTTCATTACCTGATTGCATCTATCCACCTTGCAATCAAAAACCCTTAACGGATTTGTCTCCATCCTCCTCTGGCAATCAGGACAAAGTTGTGTAAAATATCTCTTAAGGTAATTCTTAAGTTCATCCCTGAATGGTTCCCGACATCCTGGACAACCCAGAGAGTTGATATTTAGAGTAGTATTATTTATCCCGATAGATGAAAAAAGGTACAGGAGCATAAATATCAGTTCACTATCCAATCTGGGGCCAGGATCTCCAATAATCTCAGCATTTATCTGGTGAAATTGTCTGGCTCTCCCCTTCTGAGGCCTCTCATATCTAAACATTGGACCTATTGTGAATAACTTTTGAATCGGATAGCTCTCATACATTTTATGCTCAATATAGGCCCTTAGCACTGAGGCCGTTGCCTCCGGTCTCATAGCTAAGTTGTTACCCTTCCTATCCTTTAAGGTATACATCTCTTTGGAAACAATATCTGTGTCCTCGCCTATCCCCCGGGCAAAAAGTTCGGCCTTTTCCATCACAGGAACTCTAATCTCCTTAAATCCAAAGAGTTCAAATACCCGCTTTGCCTCTGATTCAACCCTATTCCAGGCTCCTACCTGATGAGGAAGTATATCCTTAAAACCTTTTATTGCTTTATATTGCAAAAGATTCTCCCTTCTTAATTAAACACCTTGGAAGTTCTGTAACCTACTGAAATAATATGGTTTTATTGGAATTATTATCTATTGCCTCATATATGGAATTGGGGCGAAGCCCCTAAGTTCAAGTTTTCCTTCTATCAGAGCCCTTTCCTCCAGTCAATAATTTTAGAATTTTAGAATTGAGCTACCTGGAAGCTGGTGGGCAAAAATTCAAATAATCGAGGAAATATCTTGAAAATTTTTTCAAGGGGCATCTTTTCTCAAACGAGCAACTACCTTTCTTTCTAAGTCCTTTATGATAGTTCCCAGAGCCATACTTTCCCCTATAGGTCCCGAATTATTCCAACCCTTGAGCAGGGCCTGCCTTTTTTTCTCTCTGAATTGTTCCAAGTTTGTAACCAGGGACCACCAGGCAAACAACTTTTGAATTATATGCCGTTCAGGCGCAGTAAGATCCTTATCTGTATCAAAGGATTTTCCATTCCAGGTGTTGATAATCATAACTCCCAATCCTTTCTCAAGAAATAAGCAAGCTCAACTGCCGCCAAAGCGAGGCAGCGGTTTTTGAGGACTATCCGTTAACTGACGGAAACAACTACTTTTTTCTCACAGTTAAATTTAGCTGCTCGATCATTTCCAGATCCTGTTGCAGGGTCTGACCTTTTGTTGTCAGGTAATTACCCGTCATGATGCCGCTTGCTCCTGCATAAAACATCAAGGGATGGAGTTCTCTGAGATTGGCCTTTCTGCCACCACAAATAATAATATCTTTATTTGGTAAAACATAACGGAAAAGTGCTATGATCTTTAGGCATCGAAGGGGTGTTAGTTCCCTGCAATTCTCCAGACGTGTCCCCTTGATCGGGATTAGAAAATTTATTGGGACAGAGTCAACATCCAGTTCGCTGAGGGCCAAAGCCAGTTCGAGCACCTGTTCGTCCCTTTCACCAATGCCGAACACCCCTCCGGCACAAACCGAAAGTCCTGCTTCTTTAGCTGCCTTTACAGTATCAAGGCGTTCCTGATAAGTATGTGTGCTACAGATTTGATTAAAATAACTTTGCGACGTCTCCAGGTTGTGATGATACATACTTACACCGGCCTCTTTTAGGACCTTAAGATCATTCTGATCGAGAATACCGAGGGAGACACAGAAGTTAATCTTGTTGTGGTCCAGCTCAGCAATAGCCTCAGTAATATCCTCCACCTCTCTTTTTGAAAGGCGTTTGCCGCTTGTCACAATGGAATATCTATTTATGGGACTTTCAGCAGCATACAGGGCACCTTGCTGAAGTTTGTCTCTCGCCATAAGCGGATAAATAGGGATATCTGTTTTGGAAAATACGGATTGGGAACAGAAGGCACAGTCCTCGGTGCATCTGCCAGATTTGCCATTACAGATAGTACATATATGTATCTCCCTGCCGAAATAGAAATCTCGGATCATATCTGCCCCTGGCATAAGGGTGAAAACATCCTTATCTGGGATGGCTGCAAGGGCTTTATAATTTTTAACATCAGGGATAGCCCCAGCTATAATGTCTTCTGCAAAAGTCAGCAAAGCCTTTCGATCCACCTTTTTTAACCTCAGTAATGACAGAAAACAGTTGCCTATGTAATGCCTATTTAAACTATTTTGATGTTTTAAAAACTAGCATTGTCTCCCCGAAACCCATTTCTGTCAAATGTGTAGAAACTAGCCCTCAGACTCCTGCACTTCTAACACGGCCACCACGCGGCAAGGGGCGCCGCTGAAACTTTTAAAAGGCGGCGGGAGTATGATCAATTCGCATTCATCATGATCGATCAAGGTTAGATTTTTCACCGCTTCAAGGAGGACGATCCCCGCACCAAGAAGTGTTTTATGGATCGCCTGGCCGGCGTCTTCAATAGGGCTGGGTGAAGGAGTGTCCATGCCAAGCAATCTGATCTTCAAGGAGACAAGGAATTCAGCCGCCTCCAATGTCAAGCAGGGAAAACCCTCAAAAAAAGCAACCGGATTGAAATTTTTATCCCACCCGGTTTTCAGGAGGATTCGCGCGCCCGGTTCAAGACGGTCCACGTGCTGCTGTAGATCTTCCCTGGTAATCAGGCTGCTCTTTCCTTTGTCCGTAAAGTCCAGGATAATTGCCTTTCCAATCAGGGTTTCAAGGGGAATCTGGTCTATCGTAATTCCGTCCTCTATAAAGTGTGACGGCGCATCCAAGTGGGTGCCAAGGTGATTGTTGAACCGGATCGACTGGACAGTGCAAATGTCTTTCCCAAGGGTCATGAGTTCCCTGATCTCCGGCTGCGGCTCCCCTGGCCAGACCGGCATACCTTCCTCAATCAGGTGGGTCAGGTCTATGTAAGTTTTCATCGAGAAGTCCTTTTTTAGAATTTCTTTATTAAGCGCCTGATACCTACTTTGATGTTTAAAAATTATTATCGTGCTCCCGGAATCCAGTAAGTTGTTTCAGAATTAATGTCCCGCTTTACTACCTCTTTATATGCCTCAGCATAGCCCTGTTTGTTAGTGATATCCCAGCCCAGTTCTTCAAAGAATGGATTGATAAATTCAAGACGCACCTGGGTTTCTTTATACTTGCCCTGCTTGTAAGCCTCCAGGTTGCGGTCGAAACGCTCGATTAACTCAAGACCTTTAGTGGGAACAGTCATGATTTCTCCATAGTCCTTTAACGCCACAAATCAGCCATCGTTTAAAGCGGATGGCTATATTTACATTGTTAGGCTATTTATCAATTCCTTTTTATAAAATGCCCAATGTCAAGGGCTGCCTCTTCTTCCGCCATGCTTGGGCTTAAAACGAGTGTGGAAAAAAATTCCGAGGATCAAAATAATAAATGCACCAATAGGTGTCCAGTATAGTTCAGGACGGATGCCTTTCTCCAAAACAGCTTTCTGGGGGTTTTCCGGGTCAAAATAAACCCATACGCGAGTCCCTTTCGGGTAACGACTTACAATGGATTCTATACCAAACATCCGGATATGGAATGCATCAGCGAAGGATACATGCTGCCCCTTATAAGTTTGGTTGCCAACAGCATAATTGTAGCGAATTTGAACACTGGCCTTTCCCGTTGGACCTACCATCCGGGAATATATAATGGTCCCACGGACCCTGGGCCAGTCATTTCCATTATAAGCATGGATTAATGCCCAAAGCCCGAACAATAGTGCTGAAAAGCTTACGAGGATAAAGAGCCGGGGCATCCAAACCCCAAACTGCTTGCCTAAATCATTCACTGATTGATTATGCATGGTCATGCTCTCCGGTGGGATCAAAAGAGGGGTTATAATATTAAAATCACTTTACCTGACAACGCGTATCTCATAGTTTATCTCATAGTTCTTTATCAACTGATTTCTCATAATACGATTATTTTGAATGCGACAGTACCCCCTGAGAGGCTACGGGGAGTAGCGCGATAGAGGAGCGACGCTTCTCGCAGCCCTGCTCTGCGCTTATTCTGCCGCTACTTCATCCTATTCTTCCAGTAGCCTGGTTTCCGGTTTAGCTGCATTACCGCTACAATCAAAATTTCCTCATCAAGGATTTGGTAGATTACTCCATATGGAAAACGGTTCGTTAAGCATCGTTTTGTGTTTTCAGACGACGGTGACCATGCTTCTGGAAATTGTATGATACGTTGGATCGCAGAATAGACTTCTTTGGCAAATTCAAGCCCAAGGCCAGGACGGCATTCCTCATAGTAGTCTACCGCTTTGTTGAGTTCAAATTGCGCGGAAGGGTGGAAAGTGTATCTCATTTGGATAAGCGTTCCCGAACTTCTTCGAACACCTTCTCTCCTGGGACTGGTCTGACCTTGCCGTTTCGTACCTCTGCAACTCTCTTCTCAGCCTCTTTAGCCCATAATTCGTCAATCTCCTTCTGAGATGGGTTCAAGCTGTCAAGTAACCTGCTAATCAGCTGGGTCTTTATGTCAATTGGTAAAGACTCAACCATTGACATTAGTTCATTTGTGTCAATCATAGTAATCCTCCTATTTTTCATTTATACGAAAATTGTTGGTACTTCGCTATCTCGAATACCACGTGAACCGCCTGAAGAAGAAATGATCGTTTCATTAAGCTCAAGAACTTCCAGGAGAGAAAGATAGCGCATTACGCAAGACGATCATAAAGTTCTTTATTTTTAGACAATACTCGATGCATTGCTGCTTCGAAGTCTGGTTCCGGCTGGGCAATAATATCCTCAATTGACGCTATAACAAACTGATCGGGCAGTAGGCCAAACTTTGCTGCTTTTTCCCTAAGAAGTGTGGCTTTTGAGTTCTCAATTTCCACAGTGATTCTTGCCATTAGGATTCCTCCAATTATCCCAGTATGGGCAATATAGCACAATACCATCTGGTCTTCAAATTTTTCCCTGTCGTCTGGGGTAACCTGCCGTCAACAATGCGGAACAGTGATCCTTGCAGAATAAAGACCTTGATGCGGGGCAGAACCTTTCAAAAAAGTGCCGAGCTGTTGGCGGCCAGGTTGACCTAATTGTTAGATTTGTTTCAGCTTTGTATCTTTGCTTTAAAAAATAGTGATGTAATCACTTCAATAAGTACTCCGTAGATCATTCCGAATATTATCGTCTATATAAACATACTAACTTTACTAAATTCCGGGTTTTCTGGAGCCATTAACCCACTAAATGCCAATGGGAAGCTAAATATCATACCCATTATTAATCCATGTAAAGGCCAATGACCCAGCGATAGACAACTTATTCCAATAGCAAATCCTATTAGCGTTCGTCTTACTATTATTTCTATAGCTACAGGCCATGCGAGCTCTCCCGGAGCACTTGAGGCAAGGCC
The DNA here is from genome assembly GCA_030612685.1 of Desulfobacteraceae bacterium. Lineage (GTDB taxonomy): Bacteria > Desulfobacterota > DSM-4660 > Desulfatiglandales > B25-G16 > JAUWNK01. The sequence continues at coordinate 2,567 of JAUWNK010000053.1, read as the reverse complement.
AAAACAGACGAACCCGAAAAGCACTCCTGACAAAGTTGCGATAATTATACGTTTTGTTTTCTGCATGGATACCTCAAATATTAATAATTTTGATTTTTAAAACCTAACATAAATATTATAAGTTCTAAAAGGCGTATTATTTTACGTCTATGCAATGAAATATTCCCAAAATCGATAAAAAAATGAAACAGTTAAAAACTGCACGTAAAAGTTTATGACTAAGCAAATATGGCCTTTTGTCCATTGCCGTAAGCAAGTGTTTTCTTTGTTACCTGTTTAATACCTATTTTGATGTTTGAAAAGTTAGGATTGTGTAACCGGAATCCATCAATTGTCTTTGGCAAATCCATACTCTCTCCGACACTTTTCAGCGGAATTAAGTAGGCAAATTTAACATAAAAATCAGCAGATCGGCTTACATCGTCCGCTGGAGCGACTGGCTTTGCCTGTATTAAATTTACCAAAAACTTCTGACATTTTTGTATTCGAGGATATTTTGGTCTTTAGTGAGGATAGTGGCATTTTCTTCTCGTGCCGTTGCTACAATAATCTGATCTGCAGGATCATCGTGGAAAGGCTGTGGTAAAATGGTCGAACGATAGGCCAAAATCGGAGAGAGATGGACTAATCTGAGTTTGGGCAAATCGAGAGCTGCATTTATCCAATCTTCAGGATTACAGGAGATGCCTATCCTCCCTTTTTCGAGAAGCTTGCTGAATTCCCAAGGCGAAATTGCGGACAAGAGAAGCTCATCGTATTTACTTGTATTTCCGATTAAAATCTTGACCTTACGTGACAGATTCTGAGGATGCATGTGCCACCATATCCAGGTATGAGTATCGAGCAGGTATTTCATTTGCAAACATCCCACATCTCCTCACCAAGAGGAGAGACGATGTCTTTTTCGAAAACAAGATAATTTGCAAGTTTACCCGGCTTGGGGTTCATGTCCGAACTGCGATATGGAATTATCTGAGCAAGTGGCTTGCCTCTTTTTGTTATGATTATGCCTTCTTGAAATTTTGCTACTTGATCCAGTATTTTCAAGGCATGTGCCTTAAATTGACTTATACCCATAGTTTGCATTCAATCACCCCCTCTTTTTATTCAATAGATATAATAGTCAAATAAACTGGTCAAGTCAAGATATAAAGGAGTGATCCCAATACTTTTTTTGATGTTTGAAAAGTTAGGATCGTGTCCCAGGTATCTATTAAGTTGTTTCAGAACCAAAGTCCCGGTTTATGGTTTACGTTATCTGAGTAGCTCAAAAAGCCCGAAGTTTGATGCCCTTTTGTCAAATGTAAGCACACATTCACAGCCCGAAAATCTCGCAGAATGCGCGATCAAAAGATCCGAAAGATCCATTTTGGTTTCTAATGCCGAGGAGACAAAGCTCAGAATTGCTGATTGTGCTTCAAACTCCAGAATGGGCATTAATATAAGCTCATTAATGGAAACTAATATCTCTTGTCTCGAAATCTTATAAACAGATTCCAACACCCAGATAGTCTCAAGGACAACTAACAGAGGTACGAACAGTGCCTCCTTGTCGGATTCCGCCTGTTTAAATATCCTGTAAATGGTTTCGGCTTGTTGCTCGTCATCCCTCACAAGAAAGCGAATCACCACATTAGTATCCAAGGCCTTCATTTATAACTCTCCCGCATCTTCTGCCTTATCCCGGCGTTCATTTTCTCAACAGAAATGGGCATCCTTCCCGGCTTATGTAACCTGCCGAATACATCATCGACCTTCTTGGTGATCGGCCTAAGAAGCGCCTCTCTGTTTTCAGTGATGACAAATTCGACCTTGTCTCCTGTGTGCAACCGCAGAGAATCCCGGACTTGTTTCGGAATCGTTACCTGCCCCTTGCTTGTGAGTGTTGCTAATGTCATGGGAATATTCCTCCTTACCTTAATATCATTTTCTTACTTCATAGTAAGGCAAAGCAGGTTGATAGTCAACACCTTTATTTGACATAACAGTAACTCAGGTTCAGGGGTTCCCGGTTCAAAGGTTCAAGGTTAGAGAGCGATGAAAATTGAATGTTTTGAAGATGGGGAAAGTCCATGTTGTAATGTCTGGCGATATATTCCATGTAGCAGCCCTGGGAGAGAAGATTATCGATATTACCAAAATTGGTATTTCCGATAATTATTGAGGCATGGCAACCAATTGTGAACTGTGAACTGTGAACCTGACAACCTGGGTAGTTACAAATAACATAGATATTATAAGCTATAAAAGGCGTATTATTTTACGTCTCTGAAATGTAATATTTCCAAAATCGATAAGGATGTGAAGAAGGTTCGAAGTATTTAATATATACCGAGTCCAGGCCTGTCAGTTGATTGCCTAATTTTTCTTTATACCTATTTTGATGTTTTAAAATTAGTATTGTGTCCCCGGAATACAGTAAATTATTTCAGAACCAATGTCCCGGTTTACGGTGGTTATAACCCCAGATTTACATTGAAGTTAAATGTGCCTCAAGAGTGTGTACCTCCTCAGCAAGCCGGTCCTCAAGTAAATCCTCAGTCACTTCAAGATCATACCGAGTCTGG
>JAUWNK010000040.1 GCA_030612685.1 Desulfobacteraceae bacterium | reverse complement strand
AGGCAAACGCTTAGAGCTGGCTCTTTCCCGACCCGCCCGCCTCGCCTGAGCGAGAGCAATGGCGGGCAGGTGATCCAGGCCTCCGGCTCGTAGAGCCTACGCCTCGGCCTCCGGCCCATAGGGGCCTACGCCCCGGTGGGAGAGCGGGCGGCCATCTCAGGTAGAGATTGCCAGATTCAGTGAATAGGGCATTTCCTCTATGGTAGATCGCCCGCCTTTATCTGCATCTTTACCCGCCTCAGGCGGGTTGAAATCCACAATATTTTGAGTAATTATAAATATTCCAATTGAAAAGTTGACAGGTATTGATATAGTCCTTAAAGATCATCTTCAGTTGACAGCAGATAATAAAGGAATATTAAAAGATGGAATCCAAACTTATTGAAAAGATACGTCTTTATTTTAACAACCGTAGCGAAGTGATAGCTGTTTACCTTTTTGGCTCCTACGCTAAGGGGCGACAGCAAATGGGCAGCGATATTGATTTGGCCATTCTAATCAGTCAAAATTATATTTCTCGTCAGAATGAACTAAGAAGACAATATATCATAGACTTGAGCCGTATCCTCCGCAAGGACTTACATCTGGTCATTATGAATTCTGCTGGCGAAGATATCCTTGCTCAGATTTACAAATATGGCCAATGCATCCTTAATCAAAACCCAGACTTACTTGCTCGTTTTAAAATGATCACCTATGCTATGATAGCAGACTTTGCTTTTTACAAGAACCTTATGAAAAAAGGTTTTACCCGCAGAATATACAGAGAAAAGCAGTGATTGATAAGGATGTCATTTTAGCGAAAGCCTCTAAGGTAGAACACCATCTCCGCCGAATAAAGGAAAAGAGGGAAATAAGTCTGGATAAATTTCTTGGTGATCTGGACTGCCAGGAGAGTATATTGTTCAATCTACAGATGGCGCTTCAAAATTGCATTGATCTCGCAGCCCACATTATAAGCGACGAAGAACTGGGAATGGTCGGCAGCACCAATGAACAATCATGATCTATGAGCACAACGAAGGATGAAAGTAATTGAGTGGTCAAATGGTTGAGTAATTTAGCAGTAAACGACTTAACTTAAGGCACTTTAGGCACTTTAGCCCTGGCCCAGACCTGATTTTGAAAGAGTGGGTTTATATCTACGGATACCGTAATCTTTACAAAGCATGATAATGTTCCTGTGTCGTCGCACCAGGGCGGGCGCACTTTAGGCACTTTCATATGAAATGTTCTTTATACTTGAAGAAAACGGCTATATAGATCGGGGTTTGTCAGAAAATATGGTTGCGGCAGTGGGTTTTCGAAATCTCATAGTCCATGAATATGGCAAGGTTGATCTTAAGCAAGTATACCACATTGCTCATCATAATATCGATGATCTGGAGCATTTTACTAAAGCCATTTTTCAAAAATGTAGCATATCATGATCCGGATGTAAATTTTTTCCCACAATTGGGAGATGGTTTATATTGACAAATGGAATAAGTATGAAGTATATATGAATATTAATGCTAAAAGAGTCGAAAAATCTACTCGAAGGATTTATTATATGACTCTTAATACGATCTATGGATTTGTGGATCCAACAGGAATTGAGAAAACCCCAATAAAAAACTATACTTGTCTATCAAAACATAAAGGCCTATATTGCCTTTTACTGTGCATAAGAACTAATGAATCATTTTAAATCTTAGTGTCTTCGTGACTAAATTAATGAATCATTTTAGAATCTTAGTGTCTTCGTGACTTTGTGGCTAAATTAATACAAAATTTCAAAGAAACATCAAGCATGGAGGTAGATCTTGTTTAGCAAAACCTCTTCATCCAGCAAACATAAAGCTCAGCCAATAGAGGGCTTTACCTCAAAGGGCAAGGTGCGCAAGGGTTACATTTATGCAGAGCTTCACAGAATAAGGGAAAGGATAGTGGATAATCTCCCGCAGCATAATCAAAAAACCTTGATGGTCACCAGTCCCCATGATGATGCCGGCAATACCTTTCTGATCTCTTTGCTGGGTTTTAATATAGCATCTTTCAGCAGTACGAGGGTACTTCTGGCGGACCTGAACATGCGTCGACCTCAGCTACATCTTCCTTTTGAGCTTGAACGGGAAAAAGGTTTCACCGAGGTTGCTACAGGATCCCTGAACTGGAAAGAGGCTGTAAAGGATACGGACCTTTCAGGCTTAAAGATATTGACCGCAGGCCAGCCAAACGGTGACTTATACTATTTTATCAGCCCAAGCCTTATAGAAAATCTGATCCTTGATATGAAAAAAGATTTTGATCTGATAATTTTTGATACCTCTCCTGTATTAGCCCATAACAGGAATAATGTGGACCCGATTCTTTTGAGCCTCCTTTGCGAGATGGTGATTATGGTCACACAGGACAAAAAGACACCAAAGGCCGATTTGAGAAAGGCCATTTTTGCCATCACCGATGGCGGCGGAAAAGTCAATGGAATAATATATAATAAACAATTTCGAAATGGTGTTGATAACTTCGTAGAAGAATTATGAACAACCAAAGAGAAGACAAACAGTTTGATATTTCCTTATATGTCTCAAAATACTTCAATCCTGTCTTAGAGAGGAAACGGATAGCGCTTTCCATTTTACTTGTATGCTTTCTTCTCTCTCTGATAATGACCTGGCTTACCAGGCCTGAGTTCATCACATACGCAGACTTTCTGATCGAAGAGCCTCGTTCCAAGAAGATTGATAAACGGGAAAGACCTGAAGTGGTTCCGAAAAAAGCCGAAACTCAGTATGTCATGGCCGAGGCAGAAAAGGTTAAAAGCAGCTCAATGGCAATTGCGGTTTTAAAGATTTTGCCTGATATAGCCAAAGAGGATTTAAAGATCCGTTTGGGCCTTGGCTCCCAACTAATAGGAGGCATTAAGGGATTGTTTAGAAAGGAAGAGGGTGAGAGGATCAAGAAACCGATTGGGGAAAGATCTGAATCACCACTTGATGCCTCGACAAGGATGGCACGTTTGGCGGAGATGCATGAAAGGTTGAGGGTCAAAACCAGTACCGATAGATCCATGATCCGGATTAATGTCAGAACCATTAACAAAAAGGTTGGTCCTATCATGCTTAAGAGCTATGTTGATGTCTGGTTGGCGACCAATCTGGAGGACAACAAGAAAGAAATCAGATCTAAAGCGGACTTTGCATCAGGACAGAAAAACGATGCCTACCAAGCTTACAAGAAGGCAGAGCAAGAAATGATCGAATTTAGAACGCATTTTCAGCTACCTGCTGAAATAAGAGAACTCCGCGATGTAGAGCTCCAATTGGAAATGAGACGGATAGATGCTGCCTTAGAAATGGCCAAAAGGCGTTTTCATCTTCTGGACGAAATCTATCTTGATACCCGTGTGCAGGAAGCCGGAATAATTGGAAACGTAACATCTATGGGTCCCCCAATGACTACTGTGGCGCCAACAAGATTCTTAAGAAAAAGGCTCATAGTATATGGCATTATCGCAGGGTTAATTCTTGGGATAGGTATAGCACTGTTGCTGGATTTTATCAAGAGCCCCATTCGCCATGAATGCGATATCAAAAAGGCGGTTCACATTCCCATCCTGGGCCATATTCCAAGAATTTGATAAAACGTAGTGCAGTCCTTTAGGGCCGCTAATGGCACCGCTAAAGCGGTGCGCTACATACATAAGGACAGCATCGAGCATCGTGAAGCCTGGTTCGGCGAAAATAATGTGCTCATCGGTTAATTGTTATTCGAATAACAAATAACTAATAACGGATAACTAAAACTAGGATTGCAACTACATCGACCGAGGTGAATTCGACGACGTATATGAACTTGCTTCTGAATGTCGCAAGCAAATAAAGGGGTATTAAAAGAATAATTCTCTAATCTTAGTGCCTTTGTGCCTTGGTGGCTGAGTAGTTACGATTTCCGAAAAATTAAGAGTTGAGGTTTTTATGAATGACAAAAAAAAGGCTATATTGCAAAGTAAATTAGGGCTTATGATTGTTTGTCTGATCTCCGCACTCGTCACAGTTTCATGTGCATCAACGTCAAGCCTCTCCACGCGGGCGTCTCGCGTTAGACTAATTTCTGCCCTCCAGGCCCATGAAGTTGAAGATCAATGTGAATTTCTTGGGAATGTGAGAGGATCATATCCTTATGGCGGGTGCTGCATGTGTTGGGGTGTCATAGGCTGCTGGACATATCATGACAAAGCGCTCAATGAGTTATTAGACAATTCTGCTGAACTTGGAGCAACCCATGTATTTGTAAATTTGGGAAATGGTATGGAGCTAAGAGGTGAGGCATATTGTTGTGCTTATTGTAAACTTCCTGACGGCAACCCAGATGTGGATTATTGTCAAGGACCTGACGGCAACCCGGATATGGATTATTGTCAAGGACCGGAAGGCAACCCAATAGGCGCTGCCCACTGTGAAGGTGCTGAAGGAAAGAATCTAGCCGAATGTAAAGCAAACGGGGGAAAATGGATTCGTGCGATAGATGAACCGACGTGTGAAGTTATGCATGGCAGATGGATACCCAAGGCAGAGGCTCGATCTATTTGTGAGGCCAGGGGAGGACTATGGCGTCCTAAAGCAAGGGATAAGATATCATGTGAATCCAAGGGAGGAACGTGGGTTATGAATGAAGATGTGTTGCGCCGTGCACCCTCACCCATTAAGGCTAAAGAATAAAGAAAATCTCATATACAGAAAAGAAAGCTAATGAAAAAGTGAGGAAAAAATGTCAAGATCCATATTGTTGAGACTAAGTCAAGTAGTGATACTATTGATATTGATCATTCCTTCTGGCTGTGGTGATCGTGGACATCGCATCTTTTATGAACCTGATTATACAAATCGCTACTATGTGCCCAAGCAGATCCCGATAAAAACTAACATGATTCTGAAACCGGAGTTTGAGATCTGCAAAATGGTCACTATTATGAATACCCAAGAGGATGCAAGGAAAATACCGATTGGAGCATACACGCACCAGTGGTGGGGTAATTTACACATGTGGACTGAAACAGCAGTAGGGGTACTCAAGAATGAACTTGAAAAAAGAGGCGTTACTGTTACTGAAGACGCTCCCAAAATACTTAAACTCTCCATCACCAATGCAAACCTGTTTTGGGGATTTGATGTTGTTGGATGCACATTAAATCTCCAGGTAGAAACTGGTGACGAGTATAAAGTAACCTTTGAAGAAACTAACAAATCAACCGATCTTTATGATAGCTGTGATGGCGCTGTGACAAGGGCAGTGGCAGCTATGTTTGACGATAATAGGATGCGAAGCTATCTCACCTGTCCGGTGGTGCTAAAGGACTCAGACGGCGACGGCGTGCCCGATGACAGAGACGAATGCCCGGGAACCCCGGAGGGTATAGAAGTTGACAGCAAGGGATGCCCATTGGACACAGATGGTGATGGCGTGCCTGACTACAAGGATGAATGCCTGGGCACACCTCAAGGCGCCAAGGTTGATAATCGGGGCTGTTGGGTTATCATGGATACCTTGTTCGATTTTAATAAGTATGATATCAAAGCCCAATACTATCCTGTTATTGATGATGTCGTTGCTGTATTAAAAAAGAATCCCTCTTTGAAAATTGAGATACAGGGCCATACGGACAAGATTGGAGCCGAGGCATACAATCAGAAACTTTCTGAGAATCGTGCCAGGTCAGTGATGAATTATTTAGTAATGAAAGGTATCGAGGGAAAACGGCTTTCTATTGCGGGATACGGATTTACAAGGCCTGAGACCACTAATGAAACCGAGGAGGGTAGGGCCTTGAACCGTAGGGTCGAACTCGTACCAGTTCATTGAAAATTCAGGCCCTGATCCTTTTTCACCACAGAGACGCAAGCTATGCCCCCGCTTCCAGATCGTAGGGAGAACGCTCTTCGCATTATCGTTTTGATCATTCACCGCAGAGACGCAGAGATCGCTGAGGTATAATTATTTTTTGCTTTCCGCTGACCCTAGTGAAATACGCTTCGCTGTCACTATCGTGAATTTCACGGGGCAAGGACAGCGAAAAGCAAAAAGAACCAGCCCTGCGGGGCTACTCCTTTAATTCATTTACAATTCGAACAATGCCATCGCGCATGACAGATACATTAAAATTCAGAAGCAATCCCAAATTAAAGCCTGATAACTTGAGATATGTCAGAAGCTGTGCCTTATGGATTGGTTCAATCTTCTCGCATGATTTCAATTCAAGTATGATTGCCTTTTCAACAACGGTATCCAACCTATAACCACAATCCAGTTTCTTTCCTTTATACTTTACGGCTAAGGGCTTCTGCCTTTCAACTGATAAACCTTGGAGACTCAGCTCATAACATAGGCATTCTTCATATGCTGATTCAAGTAAACCAGGTCCAAGGGCTTTATGTACCTCTATGGCTGCACCTATGATCTTACTGCTTAATTTATTAATATCCATTATCAATACAATTTCTTAAAAAGATGCTAAGCTTTTCCCTTGCCGGCCTCTCAACGGCAAGGGAAAAACATTTCTTCTCTGCGTACTTTGCGTCTCTGCGGTGAATAATACTGCGGTGAGCAACTATCACCACCGAAATGGCCGCGAGGCAGAAAGGGTCAGCATAACCCTGTTGTCCACATATTCATCATCAGGGTTATCACTTCTACAGTTTTGATATGTATAGTCCAGACTTGCAGAAAACCAACGGAGGAATTCCAGCTTAAGGCCACATGTTCCTCGATAGGTTTCGTCCTCTATTCCTAATTCATCTCTGTTTTTCCGGTAAGAAATGCCCACATGTGAGTCAAGATTCTCCAGAAGCTCGTAATTTATCCTGGTTCCAAGGCTCCAAAATCTTGTAAATTCTCTTCTTTCTGCCTCTAAATAATCCTCATCCCAGCCACTCTCACCTCTCAGGCTGATGCTTCCCCGTTCAATATTTTTATTCAAAGTTGCAGCATAGCTGATGTGTCCCTCATTTTCCAAATATCCATGTGGCTTGTAATAGCCTGCCTCAAGTGATAAGGACGTTTGGGGAGAAAAATCGTGTTCAAATCCTACCGCACCATCATGCACTCGACGGTCTTCTAATGGCACCTCCGTGAATTTTCTTACAGTAAAGCCATAATTGATATATACGCTTGTATGGGGACCAAAACGGTGAATATAGCGCACATCTGCTTCGTGGCTGTCAAAATCGTCATCTAAGGGAAGTCCCTCTTCACGCTCAAATTCATCCCTGGTAAATCTGTAACCCAGCTCAATGCCGTTTCTAATATTAAACCAGTAATACAACATGCCATATGGACCGTATTCAGTTGTATCATCCAGGGAAGGATCTTCATTTTCCATAAGCTCGTGACTATATCCGATAATAAGGTGGTTTTCCGGACCGAACTGGTAATCCAGACTGGCGCTGGTCCTATTTCTCTCATAGGTATAGTCTCGTGTATGCCTTACTCTCTGCGGTTCCCGACCGGTTACAAAAACCTCTTCAGAGGGCTCTTCTGATCTCATATATGCTTCATTAAAATCAAACCTCAAATGTTCTGCAAGTTCTTGCCAGAAATGGAGATTGGCGTTATGCCTTACAGTATCGTTTTCCGTATATTCATGATACCATACCCAGGTAGGGGAATAATCAAGATTAAGACCATTTGTGCCTGAATTTATGTTTAATTTAATTTGTGGTGAGACGGTTGTTATATAATCTGATTTCTCATTTTCACTCTCTAAATCTATATTATCATCGTATTCCTGACCGATGACTAAGGTAGGTATAAGTTCAATCCGGTATTCGCATATGGCAGGTGAAGATATTAGCATAATCACCATAACTGCTAATGAGTAAAAAAGAATAATATTTTTTCGGCATTTAAGCATCAATTCACTTCAAACTGAGATTTCGAGCGAACTTTGCCTTCTTTGTCAGGCCATAGAACTTGCAAGTTAGCTCTCGGGCCAACTTCTGTGCCTCAATCCGCCAGACGGCAGGCGGATCAATATCCTCAAATCGTTCTATTCTCATGCCTTCTCCATTAAGAACTCACGAGTCAACAGTTGAGATTTTCAGTGAAGCCTGAACCCTTGAACCCTGAACCTCTGAACCCATGAACGGTTACGTATATAGGCAGGATAGAATGGCACAAAATAAATGCCCCGAAGGGGCTGGAGACTTTTTGTTTGTCCTGAAAGATTTCGGGACAAACAAAAAATTCCCTCTGCGTCCTCTGCCTGCCTCGTTAAATTTTCACAGATGTGAAACGGCGCAGCCGATTTAACTGGGTTTACCCCGCCTGTCCTGCTTGCCCTGTGGAATGAAACGCTATTCCACCGGGGTAGGTAAGAATGACCGTATCGGGGCGACTCTGCGGTGAACAGCGAAGCGCTCCTCTTTTCCTTGGCCTTTACCCTCAAGCAGCGCGCTCCTCAAGCGAAGCGCCCCTATTACCTGCTATCAGCTTCTTATGGTACAACAATCGTGTCATCTGCATGAAGGTATATATTCAGCTCAGGGTATTTCCCTGAAATCCCTTTCTTGTAATTGAAGGGAATGTTTTCTTGTTTTCCGGCTACAATGCGAACGATGGTTATGTGCTCTGAATCAGCCCATTCTGTCAAACCACCGGCCAGGGCAATGGCCTGGAGAACAGTCATCTGATCCCATAATTTAAATTGTCCGGGCCCTCTGACCTTGCCTGTAACGTAAAGTACCTTATCTTCCTTTGGTTCAGCAGTTTTCCACTCTAAATACCTGACATAAACCGTATCCCCATGAAAGATCTTTGGCATCTTCAGGGTACCCTTTCTTTTAGTGCCTGCGTGTTTCAGGTAATCAATAAAATTAAATTCTACTTCTACCCTGTTATTCCTTATGATTGCTATTTTGCTCAAGTCGGCATCTTCCGTTTCCCCGCTGGCCAGGACCAAAAGGTCCAGGAGGTCCATATCTTCATAAGGCTCATAGATCCCCGGATTATGAACAGCCCCAAAAATTCTAACCTTTTTCTTGATTAGCTCCTCCTCCTCCAGCCTTTCCGTGGGGGGTTCCCATGATCTGAGGGTCCTTTTGATACTGCCAAAGGAGGAAGAAATCGGCACAAAGAGGACATCATTTTCATGAAGTGGGGTAAGGATCCTGGGGTCACCGGTTATTGTATACTGGTACAGATTTATCTTTATTTCTTTAGTAATCCCTTTCAGTTCCCTGCGGATGGATACATCACTCATGACGGACCCGTCGATTGCATCACCAGCGGCGCTGAGGGCCGCCTGAGCATTCGCCGATTCCGGAATATCATACCAACCCGGGTTTGTAACGTGACCGAATATTTGAATAAAATGCTGTTTTTCAATTATGTTTACCCGAACCTTTGAAAGCCGGGCAAGATATTTGGGAAGCCTGTTTGTTATCATTTTGGTGATCTCACCAGGTGTTAGGTTATTGACGGAAAAGTGACCATAGTCGGGAATGTAGATATAGCCATTCCTATCAACTGTTACCTGGTTTTGTCCCAAGGTTCTCGTTAAATCAGCCGTGTCTACTGGGGAAGGCACTCTTCCTGGTGGCTGTCTTTGCGGTATACTGACGAACAGCAAATCTCCATTATCAACCCTTTCTCTATACCCTTTAGGAATGGGCACAACCAAAATGTCGTCTGCCTGAAAAGCAATTTTACCTTTAGCCGCGGTTTCCTTAAACCCATCCGCTGTTTTCCGTCTGAGCCTGATCTTGGAATAATCTGCCCCTGATACTAAGCCACCTGCCCCTTGAATTATATCGTCTAAGTCTGTCAGCAGAGAAACGCGATACCAACCCGGATAGCGGACCCCACCTTGCACATAGATGTACCGTTTGCGTTCCAGCATCTGGGTGGATATCTTATCCCCTTTTTGAATATATTTTTTAAGTTTTTCAGTAAGCTTTGCATTTAAATCAGTCAGATTTAATCCCTCAACATGAACTTTGCCGATCATCAATAAGTGAAGGTTCCCGTTTGGATCAACATCGTAGGCATGGCTCATTTCTGTCTGACGGGGAACATCTATCTGCAGGGTGTCCCCCGGTGCTATATAGGTCAACTCATACTCTGTCTCTTTCAACACCTCTTCGGTTTCGGCACGCTTAACAATAGAAGGACCTTCTTTGGGTGAAATCATTTGGATACTCGATATCTCAGTGGAATAATCACTTTCAAGGCCTTTGGTATTAAAAGAAGTGATAGAGAAAAAATAATCTTTAGCATCGTTTAAGCCATGAAGTGTGATTTCTGTCATAGCACTGCCAACGATAATTGGTGAAGGACCTTCATCAGCATAATCAGCTTTATCAGGGTTGTAAGGTGGCCCGGGGTCTGTGTCATAATAAACCTTATAGCCGGCAAGATCGGACTCTTCACTGGCATCCCACTTAAGGGTAATATGCCTCTGGCCCGGGGCAGTTGCTTTTTCCGAAAGCGTATCAGGCTTGGCCTGAACAGGTACAGTTACCTTTTCCGAATGGGTATTAGGGTTGGCTTGAACAGGCTTAGAGGGTGGAAAAGCGGGCTCATCTTTTTTCTTTTTAATTGCCTCGGCAGTGACAATGGGCTGCCCAGCGGTGTTTACAATAAAGATATCACCATCAAAGCCATTGGAGCGCAAAAGTTTTTTCTGGTTTCTCGCCTCCTTCTTGGTAGCAAATGGTCCCACACAGACCCTATACCAGAGCCCTGTACTAACCATTTGTATTTCCTCAATATAGGCCCTGTAATTCTGCTGGATCAGGCCCTTGGAATATTTCTGGGCCTCATGCTTATTCTTAAAGGAATTCAACATAAGGCCGAAATCGGCATGTGCAATTGATGTGAATAACACAATCAGAAATAGCTGAAGTATAAATTGAGATAAAACTTTTTTCATTTTATCTTCCTCCAATTTTCTCCCTTATTAAAACATTTTTTTAAAAATGGCAAGAATCATTATTCTAATTTTCGTAACTATTTAGCCACAGATTAACACAGATGAACACAGATATGTTTAAACACAAAGAAATAACAGATATTATTCGTAACCGTTCACGGGTTCAGGGTTCAGAGGTTCGGAGTTAGTGAAGGCTAAAACAAAAGCAACCATGAACCCCCGCCTGCTTGCGCGTGTACGTACGCAGACAGGCAACGCACAGGCATGTTTGTATATGATAATAAAAGAAAAAATATCAGCCTTCCAGCCCGTAGGCTTACAGGCCGGAGGGGATAATCAGCGTAGATCGGCGGCTGAGTAGTCACAAATTTTCAATCTTTACTATCAACCATTATTTAAGTATAATACAACATTTAAAATAATTTATACTTATTTTCTGTTTGAGAGAATATTTTTTGAGATAAACTTAAATTAATATGTAATTTCAATGAGTTATATCAATTATCTCCATGTAACTCAAGGAGCGGAGCTGTGAACTCAAGCAACCCGATCAATCCAACTAACCCAAGCAACTCAAGTAACTCAATGAACACAAGTAACTCATTTATTCTTTTCACCATTGACGTCGAAGATTGGTTTCAGGTTGAAAACTTCAAGCAACATATCCCCTTCTCATCCTGGTCTTCCTATGAATTGCGCGTTGAAAAAAATACCCATCGCATCCTCAACCTCCTCGACTCAATAAAATTATCTAACCCAACTAACCCAATCAACCCAACTAACCCAAGTAACCCAATTAACCCAATTAACCCAAGCAACCCAGCAAACCCAAGCAACCCAAATAACCCAAAGGTTACCTTCTTCCTCCTCGGCTGGCTCGCTGAACGCATCCCCAATCTTGTCAGGGAAATATATTCCCGAGGACATGAAGTAGCATCTCATGGTTATTACCACAACCTCGGTAATGAGAGCTCATCCGATGATTTGGGGAAAGATTTAATTGATAGTAAAAAACTCCTTGAGGATATCATTGGGGATAGGGTCTATGGATACCGTGCACCCAGTTTTTCCATCAACGTTGATATGCTGAAAATCATCGAAGATTGTGGCTATCTTTATGATTCGAGCTACAATTCTTTTAGTATACATGGAAGATATGGCCAGGTAAATTTCTCACAAAATGATAGAAAAGGTATAGCAATTCAAATTTCCAAAATCCAAAATCCCTGGCCCAGACCTGACTCAAATGGCCATAGTTCAGCGGACGTCGCTTCCGAAAAATTACTGCGATATCAGCTTTATCCAAGCAAGTCGCGCTCTCCCCTCCGGGGCGTAGTCCCCTACGGGACGGAGTCGAGGCGTAGGCTACGAGCCGGAGGCCAGGACGGGCCAAAATCCAAAATATTTTACGAACTTCCGATCAGCAATATTAAGCTGGGCAATCGTACTATACCATGGGGAGGAGGTGGATATTTTCGCTTAATCCCTTTTCCTCTTTTCCGCTTTGGTGTGGAAACCATCCTGAAAAAAGAAAAGGCCTATCTTTTTTACATGCACCCCTGGGAAGTCGACCCTGAACAGCCAAGGGTGACCGAGGCTTCTGCATTTCATAAGTTTAGACATTATGTCAATTTGAAAAAGACCTATTCAAAATTGGTTAAATTTTTTGAAACCTTCAACGAATACTCTTTCATTACCTGCCACCAGTATCTTGAAGAAATGAATATTGAGTTGTTACCAAATAACGAATAACCAATAACGGTTAACTATGAACTACAAATACACATCTCTTGCACTACTCTGGATGTCTTTAATAATCTATACATCATCCATCCCAGCCCACTCTTTCCCGGGCAGTGGATCATTGAGTGAGCAGATTATCTCCAATCTTGGCCACATTCCGGAATTTGCTCTTCTTACTTTCTTATGGCTGAAGGCTTTTATTAGGAAAGAAAATAAAGGTAAATCTCGTATGGCAGTTACCCTTATTCTAATAGGATTAATTATTTTTGCTATTTCAGATGAAATTCATCAATCATTTATCCCGGGCCGATTCGCCTCCTTCATGGATATCGGTCTGGATCTCCTTGGTATTTTCTCCGGGTTGGGAGTGCTAAGAATTTTTGGGATGTTTAGCATTTTCCAGAAAAAAGAAGAAATTTGACAGGATTAACCGGATTTTCAGGATTTTTCTTTGTCTTTCTTCCTTCCCGCCTGCCCGCCATTGCTCTCGCTCAGGCCCGCCCTCTAGCCAAACAGGTGAGGCGGACGGGCGAGGCGGGCGGGGACGGAAGGAAGAAAATACAATCCCGCCCAGGGGCGGGAAAAGGGAATCTTAACTATTACATAACAATCATTGTTGGATATTAACACCATACTATTGATGTGTCTGAGAGCCTCTATTTCCCTCGGAGAGAAGCGGAGCCAGAAGCCAATTGGTCGGAGGCAGAAAGGCGAAAAGAATAGTATCCTGTAAATCCTGCCTAATAAAAAAATGGAACACGAAGAAATAACACACAAAATCATTGGCTTTGCTTATCAGGTTTATAAATAATTGGCCCGCCCGCCTCGCCTGAGCTCGCGATGGCGGGCAGGTGGAACTCAAATCTGTCCATAACCTGGCTAAAGAGCATGAAGTCCAATTGGTTAATTACCTCAATTGTCTGAAAAAAGATATTGGTCTTTTAATCAACTTCGGTCCGTCCGGAGTCCAGGTTAAGCGGAAATACAGGACTCTTGAAGAGATATAGCCAAAATGCTTTATCTGGACATGATTAAAAGCCTTTATGGAATAGTTAAGGTCATTCCATGGGGTAAAGATTGACTGGATCTTTATACTTTAGATGTCAAATGCCCCAGACTCCGCCGCAGGCGGATTGCCTTTTCTCAGTTTCAAGATGAAACTGAGAAAGAAAGATATCCTGTAAGTCCTGTAAATCATGTCTAAAGAAAAAATGAGCACTAAGATCAAACCACTCCAATCAACAGATATCCCTGCATGGGATGCATACGTACACGCTCATCCCCAGGCCACTCTTTACCATTTGTCCGGCTGGAAAAACATTATCGAAAAAACTTACGGCCATAAAACCTATTACCTGATGGTCATCAAAAATACCCCGCAACCCCCAACCAACTCAAGTAACCCAATGAACTCAAATAACTCAATGAACCCAAGTAACTCCATCGTTGGCCTTTTACCCTTAGTTCATCTCAAACACTTCCTTTTCGGCAACAGCCTTATCTCAATCCCTTTCTTTGATCTCGGCGGTACCCTTGCCGATAGCGAGGAAACAGAAAAAGCACTATTATCCGAGGCAATAAACCTTGCCCAAGAACTTAAAGTAAACAGCATTGAGCTCCGCCACACCCAACCCCTTTCATGGCTCAACAAAATAAACTCAAGCAACTCAAGCAATCCAACAACCCCAAGTAACTCGAGTAACCCGATTAACCCAATAAACACGTTAACCATTGTGACGAAGTCGCAAAAGGTCCGCATGCTCCTTCATCTCCCGCAATCCTCTGAGATATTAATGAAATCCTTCAAGTCCAAACTCAGAAGCCAGATCAATAAACCCATGAAAGAAGGCTTGTATTCAAAGGTGGGCGGCTCCGAGCTTTTAGAGGATTATTATCATGTGTTTTGTATCAACATGCGAGATCTGGGTTCCCCGGTCCATTCAAAGAAGTTGATCCGGCACGTTCTTGAAGAATTCCCCGATAAATCCAGAATCGTTATTGTATATAAGGATAATCAGCCAGTGGCCTGTAGTTTTGTCGTCAGTTTTAAAGAAACCCTGGAAAATCCTTGGGCTTCAGCCCTTAGAAAATATAGCGATCTCAGTCCAAACATGCTCCTCTATTGGACAATGCTAAAATATGCATGTGAAAATGGTCTGAAATATTTCGATTTTGGTAGATCATCCCCTGGAGAAGGAACCTATAAATTTAAGGAACAGTGGGGTGCCAGGCCGAAGCCATTGTATTGGCACTATATTTCATTGGACGGTCAGCCATTAGATGCAGACGCATCAGAAAAATCCAAATTTGAAAAAGCCATACACTACTGGCAGAAATTACCGGTTCCTGTTACAAAAATTCTCGGCCCAATGATCAGAAAACACATTGGATTGTAGTTAGGTTCATTGAGTTAGTTGAGTTTAATGGGTTACTTGAGTTTATCATGAAAATAACTCGTTTTGAAGATATAGAAGCCTGGCAAGAAGCTCGGAAGCTGGTAAACCTGGTTTATGAGGCGATCAATAGAAGTCAAAAGTTCAAAAAAGATTACCGTTTGGTGAATCAAATTCAGGATGCGGCAGTATCTGTTATGCGTAATACTTGCCCTGTTAAATAGCTTGAGGTTGTATGTATTACACATATGTATTGCAGAGCATGAAGGATAGGGGTTTTTACACAGGCTTTACCGAGAATATCAAGCTAAGATTTGAGCACCATAACAAAGGTCTTGTTGAGTCGACAAAAGATAGGGTCCCTTTCAAGCTAATATACTATGAAGCCTGCCTTAATCAAGCTGATGCGACGAGGCGAGAGAAATATCTAAAATCGTACTATGGAAAGATGTTCTTGAGGAAGAGGCTAAAATCTTATTTAACAGGGTAAAAGGGGTTTTCCCGAAAAGGCAAAAGAGAGTTTATGCAATATCTATTCATATCAAAAAGTTCAGCTGCAGAGCTACAAAGTCAACTTTATGTAGCCCTTGATCAAGAATATATAAATGTAGATGCTTTTGAAAAGATTTATGCTCAGGCCGAAAAAGTTTCTAAAATGGACGCTGGTTTTATTAAATATCTAAACTCCCAACTCAACAAACCCAAATAACCCAAGCAACCCAATAAACCCAAATAACCCTGTATGCATATTGGCCGAACCCTCCCCCCTGCTGCTTCACCCATTTATCCACGAGATATCATCTCAGGACTAAAAGGACTTCTATGTAGGCAGCAAGAACTTGAACGTTTCAGATCAGAGCTGAAAGAATATTTCGGCGTTAAACACTGCTTCCTTGTTTCCTCAGGTAAAGCTGCATTTACCCTGATCCTTCAGGCACTGAAAGATCTTCACCCTGATAGAGACGAGGTGCTCATACCGGCCTTTACATGCTATTCTGTGCCTTCATCTATTGCCCGTGCAGGCCTTAAGATAAAATTATGCGATATTGACACCGAAACTCTGGACTTTAACTTCAACCAAATGAAAGAGATCCTTGAAACTCGAAATTTGCAATCCGCAATCCCTGGCCCAGACCTGGCACGCATGGTCAAAGTTCATCAGATTGGTCTTCTGAAATATCACATGGCCAGCGGTGTATCCAGAGCAAGTCGCGCCAGGGCAGGCCGCAATCCGCAATCCGCAATCCGCAATCCGCAATCCGCAATCCGCAACCGCCTCCTGGCAATTATCCCCGTCCACCTCTTCGGCCTCCATTCAAATATTACTCGAGTTAGAACCTTAATGAATGGCCCTGATGTTACAATAATAGAGGATGCTGCTCAGACTATGGGAGGGGAATGGGATGGCAAGAAACTGGGAACGATTGGAGATGTGAGTTTTTTTAGCTTGGGACGAGGCAAAGCCCTTTCTACAGTAGAAGGAGGAATTATTTTAACTGACAGGGAAGATATCGCCGAAAAAATAATGAGCCGGATAAAGGGTATTCCAGGTTATAGTATCATTGATGTAATAAAATTGTTTTTTAATGCGATCTCATTGAGCCTTTTCCTTCACCCCGCACTTTTTTGGATTCCCAAATCTATCCCTTTTCCCAAACTCGGGAAGACCATATATGATCCTGAATTCAAAATAAAAAAAATGTCTCCTTTCCAGGCAGGTCTTGCGAGAGATTGGCAAAATAAACTAAAGAAATTTAAAAAAACCCGCGCAAAATATTCAAAACTATGGTTACAAGCAACACAAGCAACACGAGCAACACAAGCAACACAAGCAACACGAGCAACCCAAGTAACTCAATTAACACAAGCAACTCAAGCAACTCAAGTAACCCAGTTTCCCGATCTTATCCGCTTCCCTGTCAGAGTTGATGACCAGTCATTAAGAAATAAAATTCTAAGGCAAAGCGAGCATAATGGCCTTGGAATTATGCCAACATATCCTGATTCCATCGACGGCATCAAAGAACTTCAAAAGGAATTTAAGGGCCGGCATTTTCCAAAGGCAAAAGAAGCAGCTCATAATTTGATCACATTACCCATCCATTCTTTTGTTACTGAGAAAGATATAGCAAAAATCACAGCATTAATTTCACAAATAACTCCATAAGATAACAATAGCTTGATTTTTGGCTGCAATGTATGTGAGTAAGTAGTTGAAGAGTAACTGTTCAGGTAGCCACCCCCGTCCCGACCCGGAACGGGGCGGGGCAAGGCACCAAGCCCGCCCTGTAGCGACGTGCTTGAATCAACCTGATTATTCTATATTGCGCTACGACCCCGGATCAACCTGTTAACCCTGTAAATCAGGTCTGGGCCAGGGACACAAAGAATAGATATGAGTTTTACCCCCTAACCCGAGGGGACTCCGTCTTTTCGGCAACGGTTAGGGTGACGAAGCCCGTGTCGGTAAGGGTAATGGTAACGTGAAAAAAGACGCTAGACGTGACCGCTGAACGAAACGGGCATCGTAACCCTGGCCCAGACCTGGCTTATAGAGCTAATAGACTGATCAGAGCATGTAACCCTTTATAGACTTAACAGGCTGATTCTAGTGAGACCTTTGAAAAATGGCCACTCTGTCATTGCGAACGAATGTGAAGCAATCTCTAACTCATTGAAAATATAAAAGATTGCCACGTCGCTTCGCTCCTCGCAATGACTTGTAAGATAATTTTTCAAAGGTCTCTCTAGTATGTAGCGCCTCCCGATCCCGTACCGGTCTCGGGACGGGGAGGGCAGGCTTTGTGGCTGAATAGTTACCTAAAAAGTAAGATAATTTGTTTAAAAGCGGGCATATAAGGTATGATCATTCAATAGATATTGGATCTTAAGTATGTTGCCTATTAAGAAATAATCAGGAACAAAATTGTGAAAGGAAATTAAAGAAATGGCCTTTACCCTCCAGCCAGCAGTAAAAGATGATTTTGTCAATCGGGAAGACATCCTAAAGGAGATGCTCTCTACCCTGGAAGATGAATCCCTTCGGATGGGATTTGCTCTTGTTGGCCCTAGAAGAATTGGTAAGACATCTATTCTAAAGGAGGTGATAAGAAAACTTGAAAAGAAAAAAAGTATTGTTCCGGTCTATTTTTCACTTTGGGACCTTGTCGAAAATACCCTTCCTGAGCTTTGTACCAGGATTACTTTATCCATTATAGAATCCTTTAAGCCCCATCTCTCATTGAAACTAAAGATGAAACAACTGCTAAGGGTGCCCACCTTGAAGTTCTTTGAAGTTTTACGCTCTTTAGATATAAAGATATCCCTACTTGATGAAATAGAACTTGCCCTAAAAATGGGAAAAAGTAGAGAAATTGATCATAATACCTTAGTCGAGAAGGTCTTTTCATTCGGGGAGGAAATGGCAAAGGAAAATGGAGTAAGGCTCATCTTGGTGCTTGATGAGTTTCCCTCAATAATGAATATAAAAGATAAGACAAAACTGGGTGAAGGCATCATAAGAAAGATAAGAACAATTTACGAAAGCTTAGAAAATACAATTCTATGTATATCTGGTTCGATAAGGAAAACAATGGAAATTACAGCCCTTTCCCCTTCATCTGCCTTCTATCGCCAGTTTCTCATAAAGAATATAGAGCCTTTCAATCTCGAAGCTACTAAGGAGGTTCTTCGAAATAATCTTAGCATAAAGATAAGTGCAGAAGCTATAAACAAGATATATGAGCTTACCGGAGGGATACCTTTTTATCTCCAATTTCTTGGCAGGGAACTTGGAAGATCTAATTTCAAATCAATTGACCCACCAAAGATAGAAAAAATCTTTGATGAATTCCTCCTACAAGAAGCTGACATCCTCTTTTCAGAGCAAATAAAATCATTCAGCGATAAAGAGAAGATGATCCTTTCAAGAATGGCTTGGTACGGACTTAAAACGCCCTCCGAAATTCAGAAATCAAGTGTTGAGGCTTCTAATGTTATAAGCAGATATATGGAATATTTTCTCGTAAAAGGTGTTCTTGAAAGGGAGAAGAAAGGCATTTATCAATTCATAGATCCGGTTTTCAAAGAATGGGTAAAAAGAAGATTTATGCCTACAGATTTGTAGCCTACAAATTTGTAGGGAGAAAGTAAAAATGCGTGAATCAACCTAAAACCTTTATCTGGAAATGATTAACAGACCTTATAGAATAGTTAACGGCATTCCATGGGGTAAAGATTGACTGGATCTTTATACTTTAGATGTCAAATGTACCAAACTCCGCCGCAGGCAGATTGCCTTTTCTCAGTTTCAAGATGAAACTGAGAAAGAAAGATATCCTGTTTATCCTGTAAATCATGTTTAAAATAAAAATGAAAAAACTATCTGTTCTCACATTAATCTATATCAATCCCAACAAACTTGGCGCCCTTGAAGAATATGCTTTAAGTTTATCCACAGAACTTATCCGAAGGGGCCACTTCGCAGCAGTAGGTTTTCAAGAATACCCACCCCCCTGGCTCATGGAAAAGTTCGACTCTTCAGGAATAGAAGTATTAAAATTAAGTCTTTCAAATGGAGGCTTTCAATTCATACGGGATTTGAGAAAGGCCATCCGGAAATATGGAATAAATTTAGTACACGCAACATTCTATGATACTTACTCACTCTCTTTAATCATTGCTACACTTGGAAGTTCATGTACCCTGTT
>JAUWNK010000101.1 GCA_030612685.1 Desulfobacteraceae bacterium | reverse complement strand
CCCCGCTCCATTTTCAACATAACAGATATAAGAGGAGGTGTACAGGTTTTACCGAATTTTCAAAGAACAGTTAAACAAAATTTGAGGCATAACATAGCCACAAATTTTTTACTTGACTTTCACCGGAATAACTTAGGAGGTCTTAATGAGGATGGCCTCATGAAAGGAGGTATAAGATGAAACAACAGAAAAGATTTCTCATATCGTGTGTAGTTGTCATAATTTTGTTGATATTCCTTCCAACACTATGGGCTCAGGACACAGAAAAGATCAATATCAACAAGGCTTCAGTAGTGGAGCTTACTAAACTGAAGCGGATAGGCCCTAAAATAGCTCAACGAATTGTGGAGTATCGGGAGAAGCATGGTCCATTTGAGATCCCTGAGGATATCATAAAAGTTAAGGGCATAGGTCCCAAGACCTTTGAGTTAAACAAGGACAGAATCATTGTAGAATAATCATTAATTTCTAATTAAGAGGTATTTATGATCAAAGATATTGGCAAGACATTTATTATTTCCATATTCTTTTTTGTCTTTTTCTCCTTTTCTCAAGCACACTGCCAGGGATGGTCAGATACGAAAATTAAATCCTTACATGATTCCTCCTTTGCCTTAGTAGAAATCGACAAAGATAGGAAAAAGGTCAGACACCTTCCATTTAGGGATATAGGTGGCAATATTGATATAGAGCAGTTAATATATTGTCTGGGTACATTTAGCCATGAAAAATGGCTAATACCTGAAAACAAAGAGATTGCAAGGAGAAGCCTTGAAGAGCACTACTACAGTTTCAAGCTTAAACAGACAAAAGAGGGAATAAAAGAACCTATAGATATTAATAAGGCCAGCTTAAAGGATTTGGTCAGGCTACCAAACATTGGCCCTGTTACAGCAGTTAAGATATATGGGTTTAGAGACACTCATGGGCCTTTTAAGAAGGCTGAAGATATAAAAAAGGTCGAAGGCATTGGACCTGCTATATTTGCAGGCATCAGGTATTACATTAAAGTCCGTTAATACCATATTATAGGCTTTCAGGAAAAAGATCTGCCCCTATTCCATTAAGGTTATACGGATGAGACATAAAATTTTGGTCTGGCATGGGTGTCTTTTTTCAGGCAATCCGCTGGAGATGGACCGGTAATGCATGCTACCTACATACAGTGGCGTAAGCCAGAATCTAATCCCTTCATTGAGAATTGCGGTTTGGATAGATAAATGATGGAAGGTCATTAGGTGTCTATATAAGCTAAGATCTTAACATTTATCCGCCTGAGATAATGTCATTTGACATGTCAAGCTTTAAAAGGAGCATGGGTATCTCTTTTCAGGTATGAAGAAGCGGATACGTGTAAGCCAGCTAATGGCACGGGTAAAGGCGGGTGGGAAGGCCTTAGAGAACTTACCCGTCACCTCTCCCTCTGGAGTCTAAGACTCAGATGCCCGCCCGCCTGGAGCATCGGTAATGGACGAGCAGAAGTTACAGCCCAGTTCATTACCTGAAAAGAGATACCCATGCTCCTCACAACTTGTCGGTTTGAGGCGAAGCTTCGTTAGATATTTTGGCATTAAAATTGCTTATAGACATGAGATTAAGTCTTTATAAAGAACAAAAATGAAAAAAGATAGATACAAGGAAGAGTTGAAACCAAAAGATTATCCTTCTGAACCAATTCCAGTAGAATCTCTTAACATTAACTTTATGCGTTATAATAAGGTCTTGCCGATTAAAACAGACGATGGCCTTGTAGAGATAGCCGCCACTGATTTGAACAATCCACATTTAAGCGAGGCTATCTATTATGCCACAGGGAAAAAGGTTATTTTAAGAAAAGGAAAAGAGGAGGATATCCTTGATGCTATTGAACGCCTTTATGGCACAGGTGCGTCTTCAATGGATAGGATTGTTAATCAGATTGAAGATCTTGCGGAGAGTTCAGGCGCTGAAGAACACAATATAGAACAATTAAAAGACCAGGCATCAGAGGCCCCGGTTATACGATTAGTAAACCTTATTATCTCCAGGGCAATTGAGATTGGTGCTACTGATATACATTTTGAGCCCTTTGAAAACAAATTTGTTATCAGGTATAGAATCGACGGTGTTTTGCAAGATGTTGAGTCTCCGCCTCAAAGGCTGCAATGGGCTATTATCTCTCGGGTAAAAATAATTTCCAAATTAGATATTGCCGAAAGGAGGTTGCCACAGGATGGTCGGTTAAGATTGAGAGTATCAGGGAATGAGATTGACTTCAGAATATCCACTATTCCCACACAGTTCGGCGAAAGTTTGGTAATGCGTATACTTGATCAGAGCAAGCTCCTCCTCGATTTAGAAAGATTGGGATTTTCTGCCGATGCCATGGAAACATTTAAAGAGATGTTGAATATACCTTATGGCTTGATTTTGGTAAGTGGGCCTACTGGATCTGGGAAGACCACTACCCTTTATTCGGCTCTTCAGAGGATTAACCTACCAGAAAAAAAGATAATAACCATTGAAGACCCGGTAGAATATCAGTTGAATGGAATCAACCAGATACAGATTAAGCCTCAAATAGGTCTCACATTCGCCAACGGACTCCGCTCCATTGTAAGGCAGGATCCGGATGTGATCTTAGTAGGTGAGATCAGGGATGCAGAAACAGCAGCAATTGCAATACAGTCCTCATTAACCGGTCATCTCGTCTTTTCAACCCTGCATACCAATGATGCTGCCGGTTCCATAACCAGACTTTTAGAAATGGGAGTGGAGGATTATTTGCTGGCTTCCTCTCTTGTGGGGGTTATGGCCCAGAGGCTTATCAGAATACTTTGTCCTTATTGTAAAGAAAAGACAGCAATCGAGCCTGAGTTTTACCATGAAATGAAATTGAATGAAGAGAGAGCTAAAAAAATTGAGGCATACAGGGCTGTAGGATGTGAGGAGTGCAGAGGTACGGGCTTCAGGGGAAGGACAGGTATTTATGAGTTGATGCAGATTTCCGACAACATAAAGGAGCTCATTTTGAGCAGGCAGTCATCCTCCAGGATAAAGAAAGCAGCAATGGAAAAAGGTATGAGCACCTTAAGAGAAGATGGGTGGTCCAAAGTAATGCAGGGGATAACAACAATCCCCGAAGTCTTGCGGGTTACCATGGAGGAATGAATGAAGACCTTTTTATATAAGGCTTCAACCCAGACAGGGGATCTTGAAAAATCCTATATGGAAGCAAATACAACTGAGGAAGTCATCAGCAGTTTGCATGACAGACAATTAATCCCCTTGACTATAAAGGAAAAGAGAAAAAAGGGGGACCTTTTTGTAAAAATCGATCTCAAGTCCCCCTTTTGGGGTCTTTCCCAAAAAGGGCTTTTAGTTCTAACACAAGAGCTTTCCACCTTACTCAATGCTGGGTTGCCATTAGACAGAAGCCTGGAAATAGTGATTGATATATCAGACAGCGAAAATGTTACATCAATTGCCCGTGATTTATTAAAGGTCATCGAAGGGGGAGGTTCTTTTTCCGATGCGCTCGCTCAGAGTGATAACAGGTTTCCCGAATTATATATTAATATGGTGAAGGCAGGGGAGGAGGGGGGAGTGCTTCCCCAGGTGTTACAGAGACTGAGTGAATATATAGAAGACTCCATCGAGCTTAAAAACGATGTTATAAACACCCTTATATATCCTGTCATATTAACCCTGGTGGGAGGTTGTTCATTAATATTTATTCTGATCTTTGTCATCCCAAGATTTTCTGTAATATTTAAAGATATGGGAGCATCCTTACCCCTATCAGCCTCTTTTATCATCGGAGCCGGTCATTTTCTTCAGAACTACTGGTGGGTTTTGCTAGGAGCAGCCGTTGCACTTTTTTTGATTTTTAGGGTTTGCATCAACACACAGTCAGGAAGAATGGCATGGGACAGATCGAAATTGAAAATCCCCTTGTTTGGAACCATAATCAGCAAATTGGAAGTGGGAAGATTTGCCAGGACATTAGGGACACTTATGAAGAGTGGTGTCCCCATTCTTTCTTCTATGAAGATAGTAAAGGATACTATACAGAATAAGGTGATTGCCCATTCAGTGGCGAACATTGCGGAGAGGCTAAGAAAAGGTGAAGGGATTGCATCTCCCTTAAAAAGTACAGGAATTTTTCCTTCCCTGGCAGTTCACCTGATAGAGGTGGGGGAGGAAACAGGAAGGATGGAGGACATGCTTTTTCAGATAGCAAAGGCCTTTGATCGGGATGTCAGGGTGCAAATAAAGAGATTGATCTCACTTTTAGAACCAGCACTTATTTTATTTATGGGGGTTATCATAGGTTTTGTGGTTGTCTCAATGCTGATGGCCATATTCAGTATTAACCAAATTTCATTTTAGGCTGTATTGGAGGAGCAACCCTTCGGGATTTAAGGAGCACTTCGTTTGAGGAGCGTTTCACTTGAGTGTTCAGGGAAAAATAAAAAAATCTTGTTGATCCCTGGCCCAGACCTGGATTGCAGTGGATTGGTTACATTGCCTCATCGTTGGAGATATCGCAACGACATCATTGAATTCCAAGTAAGTCGCACCTCCCGATCCCGTACCGGTTTCGGGACGGGGAGGGCAGGCGTGTTAATCCGCCATACTTCTGGCGGATTAATCCTGCCAAAAAGTTAAGCTAGGGGTAAAAACCGGTCCAAAACATGTGAAGACGGCTATTTTTATTCCTTAATAACTTTAGGCACTTTAGGCGCTTTAAACTTTAGGCACTTAACTTGATGGAATGTATGAAATGAAAGATAAAGAGACGATAGAAATAAGATTGAGAGGCCCTGAAGGCTTTACCCTAATTGAATTACTGGTGGTGATGATAATTATAGGCCTACTGGCTGCCCTGGTTGGCCCTCGGCTGTTTGGCAAGGTTGATAAGGCCAGGCAACAAGCCACTCAGGCTCAAATTGAACTTCTATCTACGGCCTTAGCATCCTTTCGTTTGGATGTGGGAAGATTCCCAAATGAGCAGGAAGGTTTGAAGATCTTGATGGAAAGACCCACGGGTTTAGAAAAGTGGGATGGTCCCTATCTTTCTAAAGAGATTCCCAAAGACCCCTGGGGAAATGATTATGTCTATAAAAATCCAGGGGAGCATGGTCCTTATGATCTGATGTCCTATGGCATGGATGGGGTCCCAGGGGGAGAGGGTAACGATTTGGATATAGTAAGTTGGAAATATTTTGAATAAATTTAATTGCTTATGAAATTCCTTTTTTCAAACGTAGTGCAGGGCTTCAGCCCTGTCTTATGATGGTAGAGCTAAAGCTCTGCATTACAAGGTATCACCGAAGGTGCGATTTGTTCAAGAGAGGTTTTACCCTCATAGAGATGTTGTTGGTCCTGGTAATCCTTGCAGGTGCTACATCTCTTGTGCTTCCTAATTTATCGGGTTTGTACGAAAAGACCCGGTTTAAGGCTGAGGTAAGAGGGATTTCAGCAATTTTCAGGCAGGTCAGGAATAAGGCCATAATCGAGAAGAAGATCTTTTGCATTCAGATCGACCTTGATAAGCGGATTTTAAAATATGGACCTTATGACAGGGCCTTATTGAGGAAAAATGGATTGGGCAGTAGCTATGAGCTGCCCGGGTCTATAAAAAGGATCAGTTACTTTGCTGAAGGCAAAGAATATTTTAATGGAAAGGTCTGGTTTGCATTTTACTCTTTTGGCAGTAGTGGTGGTGGCGAATTAAGGTTTTATGGGCCAAAAAGATCTGCCTTTGATATGACTCTAAAGCCTATTACAGGAGCAGTTATTCTTAATGAAGAAAGGACATAAAAATAAAGGTTTTTAGACCTTTGCATAACTCAGTATTAAATAATATGATGACTATTTATAATAGGGCATGGGTATCTTTTTTCAGGCACTAAGAAGCAGATGATGCGAATGAAGGTAAGCGGTATGAGGATGTCTTTTGAGGAGCATGGGTGTCTTTTTTCAAACACAAAGAAGCAGATGCTTAATGGCCAGCTTACGATACGGATTGAGGCGGGCGGGAAGGCTAAGAGGAGTTGCCGATGCCTTCATCCTCGGAAGTATCAGATTTCGATGGCCGCCCGCCTGGAGCAGCGGTAATGAGCGAGCAGCAGATAGTTCCCAGTTTGTTGTTTGAAAAAAGACACCCATGCTCCTACCCTGGCTTCCCAGTTCGTTGCCTGAAAAAAGACACCCATGCCCAACGAAAAAATTCGGGTTATGAAAGGTTTTAATAGTAAAGGTTTTACCCTGCTTGAAATTATCGTTTCTTTGGCCATAATGGCTACTGCTGTTACTTTATTGATACAGTTGTTTGGCGGAGCATTGAAATCAGCCTCTATCTCAAAAGATTATAATGAGGCCGTTTGGCTTGCAGGCAATATCTTAGAAAATGCGCTTAATGATGATGATCTTGATGTCAATTACAAAAAAAATGGCTACATTGATGAAGAACATAGATGGGAAGTAAGGGCCCTCGAGTACCTATTGCCTGAATTTTCTCAAAAAACAGAAACCCCGATGAAGCTTGTTAAGGTAATAGCTGTTGTATGGTTGGGAGGAAAAAAGATAAAACTATCATCTCTGAAATTGATTAAAGAATGATAACTATTCGGCCACTAAGGCACTAAGTCACCAAGTTTAGACAATTTAAAATTGATAATTTTTTATTAGCATTTAATATCCTTTGTGTCTTGGTGACTTGGTGGCTACCTAAACAGTTATAAAGAATGATTTCACGGTTAAGCCAGTGGATGGCAGAAAACTATTGTTATTAAATGGCTTATGCGATGAGTTGTAGAAATTTCAAGACGTTGTTTAACAAAAATGGCTTTACCTTCCTTGAGCTCATCATCTCCTTTAGCATTCTCACACTGATCTTGATAATTGTGCTTGGCGCCTTAAGGCTTAGTTTTCGTTTCTGGGATAGGGGTGAGGAGGTATCTTTCAAGGCACAGGAGCAAAGAATGGTCTGGAGTTCTTTGAAACATCAGCTTGGCTCAATTTATCCATACTGGGTCAGGATGGGAACCAAAAAGCTACTTTTATTTAAGGGAGAAAAGGATCAAATAGAATTTGTTTCCCTATTCAGTTGCTACCTTCAGGATAAGGGTGGGTTGAGATACTGCCGATACAAAATCGAGGAGGATGAAAAAGGGAAAGGATTTTCTCTGAAAATATCTGAGACCAAAGTGTTAAACGCTGATCTTGGCGAATTAGATATAGCAGATGAAAGATTCAGGATCCTGGTAAGTGGGCTTCCTTCTTTTATATTCGAGTACGCTGATCAGAATAAAACAGATGGACCTGTTCAATGGTTTTCTACCTGGAAGGGCAAAGAAAGGGAAAGATTGCCCGTAAAGGTCAGGTTTGCATTTAAAGAAAAGTACCACGATATGGAAGAATTATCTTTTGCTTTTCGGTCAAAAGGATATGGTTTTTCTCGCTAAGACTGGCTCATCAAAGGGTGTGGCACTTATTATTGTGCTGTGGATTGTGGTTATCCTTTCGGCAATAGCCCTTGAATTTAGCTATTCTATGAGGATCGAGACAGATCTGACTGGAAATTTTATTAATGGACAGAAGGCTTACTTTGGTGCCAGGGCTGGAATAGAAAGGGCTGTGAAAGAGATATTACGTTCACAAAGAGCAGTGACGGTATTGAAAGACACAGAAAAGGAACCGCTCTGGCATTTAATGGGAAAACCCAATCATTTTACCATGGATGACACAGAGATCACCGTCACAATAGAACCGGAGAATGCCAGGATAAATATTAATAGTTTATCTAAAGAGTCATTAAAGGAGATATTATTGGGCGTGGGATTGACAGAAGAGAGGGCTAATAGCGTTATAGATTGTTTTTTCGACTGGCAGGACGGAGACAATCTTCATCGAATGATGGGTGCGGAAAAGGACTATTATCAGAAACTGGATCCCCCTTATCAACCAGCTAATAGTAATATTGAGGTGCTGGAGGAGCTGCTAATGATAAAGGGAATAGATAAAAGGCTTTTTTACGGGGATAAGGCTCTGCCTACTTTAGCTGATTTTATTTCCGAAAAAGAGGATGAAGAAACAGAGTTTCATATCAGGGAAGGATTATCTTCTATTTTTACCATCTTTAGCGTGTATGGTAATAGACGATCAAAGATCGGTTTAAATTCTGCTCCCCGGGCTGTTCTTATGAGTCTTCCCCTGATGGATGAGGAGGCGGCTCAAGCTATTATCGATGCCCGAAAGCAAGAACCTATAACAACAATAGCAGATCTGGTCAATCTTATTGGATTGCCCCTTTATAAAGGTATTGAAAAATACATTACCCTTAGGGATGGAATCCACAGGTATTACACCATCACATCAACCGCCTTTTCAGGGGGAGAGAGGGTGTCTCACTCTATTATGACAGTGGTTGATATATTACCAAGAATGCCAAGAATGCCAAGAATGCCGAGAAGGAACAAGAAGGACACGCCTTTTAGTTTCATCAGATGGGAGGATTGTAAGATTTAACCTTGTTTGCAGGTTTGTTACTATTTACTCTGAGTCCTCTGTGTCTTGTATGGTTATATAATTTTTACCCCCGTGTTAGTTATTGTTTGGGTGAGGAATGATAAGTGAATTTTACATTTAAAAACATTATGTCTATGGATATCAGGCATGGATCGTTTTCTATTACAGCAGTTAGGAGACATTTTAGGCACTCAACAATAATGGATGCTCGTAGCTATCCTATGAAGGGTTCTCCTGCCAGTGAAAAGGCAAGAAGAGAGGGACTGATTTCGGGATTGGAAGATTTTTTTGAGCGGAATGGCACAAACTGGGATGAAATTATAGTTATGCTTTCCAGAAAATCTGTCTTATACGGGCAGGTTTTGTTTCCCTCGACTGTAAAAGAGAATTTAAGCACAGCTATTGAATTTGAGATAGAAAAATTTTCTCCCCTTAAAAAGGAAGCTATTCTCTATGACTATAAAGTAGTGGAAGAGGCTCCGGATAGATCCAGAATATGTGTGCTATTTAACTTTGTAAAGAGAAAATACTACGAGGATTTAGTAGATGTTTTCGGGAAATTTGCTCTAAAGCCAATGGCAATCATTGGCTCTCCTGCGATATGGGAGGGAGCTGATTGGCTTTTCAGTAAAAAAGGCCCCCTTGATACATTTCTCATCGTGAAAGAGGGAGGAGATCTCATTGTAAACAGATATTCGTCAAAGGGACTGAGAGATTCTGTCTTATATGAAAAGCCGGCGCATTTGCCAGAAGAGGTTGCAGAACTATGCAGAGGGGAAAATGGTTTATCGCCGGTGTTTTTATGGGGAGAAGGGCTTGAAGAGTATGAGAGCGTGCTAAAAGAAAAAGGAATAAAAAGCTTCACGATTCTTCCTTCTCAATTTTATGAACACTTCACATATAGTAATGCTGAAATTTATAATAATGAGTTTATTCCTGCCTTTTGTGCCAGTGAAGTTATAGAAAAGGCACCTGATGCTCTCAATTTGATACCCAAAAAAGATAGGCCTCGAAAAGGAAAGCTTATTTCCTATACCTTTTGGGTATTGATTGTTTTGATTTTTTTATCTCTGGCTTTTTTATCTGTAATCCCTTTTCTCAAACAGGCTGCCACTATTGACCACCTTGAAAAGAACCTTAATTCCCTGTCTGTCAATGTGGATGAGATATTTAACAAGAAAGCAGAGATCGAAACCCACCTCTCCAGGTTGAATGAAGTAGAGAAAATCCACGATAGAAGTCCCCTTGATGCATTGAGGGAGCTGACAATGATTTTACCAGAGCATACCTGGTTGAGCTATTTTCGGCAAAAGGGGGAGGAAATTGAGGTAGGAGGCATTTCAGAATCTGCTACCTCTTTGATCTCCATTCTCGAATCATCGCCACTTTTCAGGGATGTTTCCTTTTCTTCTCCGGTTGTGAAAAGGAAGGAAGGAACAGAGACATTTCGCCTAAACATGTATTTGGAATGACACATGGAGGCTATTTTCAGATGAAAAAATTGAGCAAAAGAGAGAGGTATTTTGTTTTATTTTGCATTATTTGTGTCTCGATTTTTTTGTGCTACAAATTTGTTTACCTGTCGCTTGTTCAATCCTATAGATATAATCAGATAGGGATAGATACCCTTGAAACTAAATATCGTTCTCATAGGGCAGTGGCTGCTCAGGATAGCTCTATTCAGAAAAGTCTGACCAGTATAAGAAATGAGCTGAGAAAGGCAGAATCCCGTTTTTTCCCTTCGGGGAAAGAGTCTGTAATAGCAGCCCGGATCCAGCAAGATATTGAACAAATCTGTATGAAAAATGGAATCAAGGTCCAGCGGAGCAGGGTCCTTAAGTTTGAAAAGATAGGGAGTTATAAAAAAATCAGTATACAGGTAATATTTCAAGGGAGCATCACAGCCTTTAATCATATCGTTTTTGCCCTCAAGAACCATCGAAAATATTTTTTTATCCCTGAAGTTGAGATAAGAGTTACAAATACAAGAAACCCTACTACTATCAGAACCACAATGACAGTTTCCGGTATTATGAAGACTTAATGGTTCACCGTAGAGCCGCAAAGGACGCAGAGAGGAAAGATTTTTCCCTTGCCGTTGACCCCGGTTAAATGGCTTTCAGATTTAACGGGGCAGGAACGCCGGCAAGGGAAAAGCTTTGCATCCTTTTGTGAAATTGGATTGATAATGGATATTAATAAGTTGAGCAGTTAGATCGAATACCCATGGCGAGAAAGCATAGTACAAATTGTAAACGAATTAAAGGAGTAGCCCCGCAGGGCTGGTTCTTTTTACTTTTCGCTGTCTTTGCCCCGTTAAATACTAAGTTTATTTAACTGGGGTCAGCGGAAAGTAAAAAATAACTAAAACTCAGCGATCTCTGCGTCTCTGCGGTGAACACCTACGAAAAATATATCTAAGAAGATGATAAGAAGAAAAAAAATAGCAGAGCTAATAGAGTCAAGTGATTTTGGATCAGAAGTGACTCTTATGGGATGGGTAAGGACTAAAAGGGAGTC
>JAUWNK010000090.1 GCA_030612685.1 Desulfobacteraceae bacterium | reverse complement strand
ATTAGCTCAAGAGGTCTTAGCCAAAAAGGCAGCAAAGAAGGAGGGAAAGTAAGATGGCATTAGATAGAAAGATAGCATATATTGATCTTTCCACAGGTAAGGTTGAAACAAAGCCTATCCCGCTTGA
The DNA here is from genome assembly GCA_030612685.1 of Desulfobacteraceae bacterium. Classification (GTDB taxonomy): domain Bacteria; phylum Desulfobacterota; class DSM-4660; order Desulfatiglandales; family B25-G16; genus JAUWNK01. The sequence continues at coordinate 11,986 of JAUWNK010000090.1, read as the reverse complement.
GGTACGGAAGAAATTTTTGGGCGGAAGAGGACTGGATGCTTATTTACTTTTTAACCATACAGAGAAAGGCATTGACCCACTGGGCCCGAAAAATACGCTCATGGTCAGCGCTGGTATCCTGACTGCAACATGTGCTTCAGCAACCGCCAGAACCCATATTATGGCCAAGTCCCCACTTACTGATTTGCTGGGCAGTGCTAACATGGGGGGGTTCTTTGCCCCTGAGCTTGCCTGGGCCGGCTTTCATCATCTGGTCATAAAGGGCAAGGCAGAGAAGCCGGTTTATTTATGGATTCACAATGGTGAAATAGAATTGCGGGATGCCGGCCAACTATGGGGTAAAACTACCACTGAAACACAGTGGGCTATTCGAGAAGAGCTTGGTGATGAGGATATTAAAAGTGCAGTTATTGGCCCGGCCGGTGAGAATCTGGTGAGGATTGCCAATGTTATGACAGGCATCAAAAATGCTGCTGGAAGAAGTGGGATGGGTGCTGTCATGGGTAGTAAAAACCTCAAGGCGATAGCTGTTAGAGGCACTATGGATATCAAGATAGCATATCCATTGGAAGCCTTAGAGTATAATAAAAGGTTCATTGATCAAATCGTAAGTGCCAAGGTAAATCAAACCCAAGGAACACTCGGGACTCCTTTCATCTGGGGAGCAACCAATTCCTGGGGTGGAATAAGGACCAGAAATTTCCAGTATAACCAGTGTGAGTATGCTGATGATATCGAACCAGAGAGGATTGATGAAATCTGTACTGAGACTATGGGGCCTTATCACATGACTGGTTGCTTTGGCTGCCAGGTTCACTGCAGGGCACAATATAGAATCCCTTCAGGCCCCTATGCCGGGAAATATGATGAAGGGCCGGAATACACTTCCCAGGGTGCCTTTGGTGGAGAACCAGACTGCAAAAATGCAGTTACCATTTTAACAGGTAATCACTTAGTAGATCAGTGGGGTATGGATAATCTGGAGACGGGCAGCCTTATCTCCTGGGCAATGGAGCTTTATGAAGAGGGAATCCTCACCGGTAAAGATACCGATGGCCTGGATTTAAGGTTTGGAAATGATGAAGCACTCCTCGAAATGATTCGCCGTATAGCATTTAGAGAAGGCTCGCTGGGTGATACATTGGCTGAGGGAGGAATCAGAGCCTCTGAGAAGATAGGTAAGGATTCGTTTAGTTATCTCATCCAGGTCAAAGGCATGAGCAATTTGCACTCGGACGAGAGGGCAACTCCGGCACTGGCCCTTGGTATAGCCACGGGCTCCAGAGGTTCCGACCACCTGAGGAGTCGGCCCGCCATTGATCTTTACCATTTACCGGAGGAGGTTCTCAGGAAGATATATAGTAACCCAGTTCCTTACGATGGGCCATTGAGCTCAGAACATACCTCATATGTGGGCAAGCCATGGCAGGTCTTCTGGCAAGAGTTGTGCTACATGGGGGTGGATTGCCTTGGCATATGCAAGTATCACACTACATTCCTTGGGGCAACCCTGCCTAATTTTGAGGATTGGGCCAAGGTCATTTATTACAATACTGGGCTGGAGATAACCCCAACGGATATCTGGACCGTAGCAGAGAGATGCTACAATATAGAGAGGTTGTTTAATCTCAGGGAAGGATTAACAAGGGATGATCCAAAAAAAGGTGACACCCTCAATCACCGCTATTTTGATGAGCCGTGCAGGCGTGGGGCGCCTGATGTTATCGGCTCCAAGATAGATCGGAAAAAGTTTAAGAAGATGATCGATGAATACTATGAGCACCATGGCTGGGACGAAAATGGCATCCCTATACCAGAAACGCTGAAGAGGCTCGGCCTGGATAAAGAGCCTTCCCACCTGCTCTAACATACTTGAAAGGAGTAAATCAATGGAACCAATGGGCAAAGTCCTGATGATAAATTACGAAAAGTGCACAGGCTGCCGGCTGTGCGAACTCGTGTGTTCGGTAATGCATGAAGGTGTATCCAACCCCTCTCGAAGTCGTATAAAGGTAATGAAGTGGGAGTCGGAGGGCCTCTACATTCCAATGTCCTGTCAGCAATGCCAGGATGCCCCTTGCATTGTTGTCTGTCCGGTGAAGGCCATATCTCGTGATGAAACCTTAGATTTCGTGAAGGTTGATTACGATGTGTGTATCGGCTGTCGCGCCTGTGTTTCTGCCTGTCCCTTCGGCGCTATGAGTTTTGATGTCATAGCTAAAAAAGTGATCAAGTGCGATCTCTGTGATGGTGAGCCCCAGTGTGTTCGGTTCTGTGAGGTAGAGGCCCTGGAGTATGTTGATGCAGATCGGGTCAGCGTGTTCAAGAAAAAGGAAGCGGCGCAAAGATTGTCCCTTGCACAAAAAGAGGCTGCGGCTTTACAGGCGGAGATGTAGGGTGGGGAGTAAATCCCCACCTTTAAGGTGGCATATAAAATGCCACCCTACAAAAATGTAAAAAACGAATCCAGAATTTCTTATCCACCAATAGAACACATCTTTCGATGAACCTTTTGGTTATTATCAAGGTTCAGGGGATGGCATTTTGGTTTTACGTCAACTGCCTTTAAAAAAACCTCAATTAATTCCTCATCCAGGCAACCTCTTCTTAGCGGATCCTTAATATCTACCTCTATATTTGAAAGTAGACATGGTAAAAGCATTCCATTGGCGGTCAGCCTGAGCCTGTTACAATGCTGACAAAAGGAATTACTGATTGGACTTATAAGACCTATCTCCCCCTTACCCCCATCAAATCTATATCTCTCTGCCGGGCCATCATTTTGCCCTGGGGAAACAGGTATCAATGGCCCAAATTTATGAACAAGGGTCTTTTCTATCTCCGAGTTAGGAATGAATGCCAGGCTATTAGACTCAAAACCAACAGGCATACATTCTATGAACCTGATATGATAGGGATGTTCAATGGCAAGACGACCAAAATCCAGAACTTCATTATCATTTATGCCTTTCATGATAACAACATTTAACTTTATGGGATAGAAGCCCATATCCCTGGCCTTTTCTATCCCCTCCCAAACCTCGCTAAAATAATCAAACCGGGTAATCCTCTTAAATTTTACTCTGTTAAGGCTGTCAATGCTTACATTAATCCTTTTTATACCTGCCGCCTTTAACATCTCCAGATTGTCTTTAAGATAGACCCCATTCGTAGTTAAAGATATATCATCAAGACCCTTTAGGGCCATAAGCATTGGGATAAACTCCTGTATCCCTTTCCTGACAAAGGGTTCTCCCCCTGTCAGCCTGATCTTCTTTATACCTAATTTTAGCGCAATCCTAACAATCCTGAGGAGTTCCTCATAACGCAAAATGTCTCTATGTCTGAGTCTTCTTTCACCATCAGGTGGCGTACAGTAAACACAGCGAAGATTGCACCTGTCAGTAATGGATACCCTCAGGTAATTTATACTTCTATTGAATCTATCGACTAACACTAAATTATCTCCTGTTAAACAAGTGTCTAAAATGCCTAAAGTGATCTAAAATGCCTAAAGTTTTGGAAAGTATTATTATAGATCGTAAAATTCGCCAAAGGACTTGAAAGCGAACTTAAAAATTAGCGGTTTAAATAATCCGTTTATTCACAAGCTACAGCATCCCCAAAGGCAGTGTTATTATATTAAGTCACGTGTTTGAGTTATTGTCATTGATTATAAATTGCGAATTTAGGGATTATTACAACTTTGATTTACTTTAGGCACTTTAGACACTTTAGCTCACTTTAGGCACTTTGATCATGGAATCTCTATTTCGACTGTCCCTTTTTTAAAACCCTTTAAAGAAGAAAGCATTGCCAAAATAGTATTTTTATACAGATTGGATGTAAACGGGTTTAATGGAAACATGGTCCCGTCAATCTTAATAGAGATTGGAGGATTTAAGGAAACACATTTATCGATGGTCTCCTTTCCTTTTACAATTTCTATGGCAAGCTCATAACAGCTCTCATATCCGCAATGCCCACAATTTAGATCAGGCAACTTGAAAGACCGTTCAATTACAATTGCGGCCATCTCTTTTATATGACCATCATCTACTATATTATAATCGGAAATATCTTTCTCAAGACTTGCGGTAAAGAGCTTTAATCCATCAAATAATTTTTTTTCTTCACCTGCATTTTTTATGCAGGCAATCTTTGGAAATGTCTTTTCCTTTTTAAACCCCTCTATTAATACAATATCACAGTCAACATATGTCAGGATATCTTCTATCCTTTTCTTTCCTTTCAAGATTATTTCTGTTTCTAAAGAGGAAATAGCAGAAACAAAGGGGACATATGATCTAAATTTTGATGTGTCACTATCAGGAAAACCAATAGCCCCAGAGACATGTTTAAGAATAGCAACCCTGTGACCCATTCTTGACAGTTCCTGAGATAATCTAATAATTAACGTGGTCTTTCCACTTCTTTTATAACCAACTATGCCCACTGCTTTCACCTTAAAACCCTCCAATTTTTTGTCATTAGTCATTTGACAATTCCCTGATCCCTCAATCCCTCAATCGCAAATCACGCATGACAATTCACAATTCAGCAATATCAAAATTCCTTTCTACTTAAATATATCTTTAAAGATCTCCTCATCAGCCTTCTGGCACTCCTTTTTTAGCCGAGCATAGTTCTTTAAAAGTCTTTTCCCATCCTCTGTTAAACGAGACCCATGTCTCTTTTCGGATAGAACGATCTTTTTATTTAGGTGCTCTTCTGTAGCCTTAATCTTTCCCCATACTCCCCTATAGGACATTTTCATCAGTTTAGCTGTCTGATTTATTGAGCCTGTTTCTTCAATTAACTCAAAAATCCTTTGCCGACCTTCTCCCATAATCATATTACCATTACTGTCTTCCAGCCATTGTCTTGATTTCAGTCTCACCTTTTCCATGACAAGAGTATCCCCGAATTTTTAATATCCTTTAATATTTTTTTCTATCCTTTTAACCCCAATTTGATTCACCACAAAGAAACAGAGAGCAAAGATATCAACTTCTTCTTTGCCTAAGGCAGAGGCCTGTTTTCATCGGACGGTACCTCCCGCCCGATGAAAAAAATTATCTTCTCTGCGTTCTCTGCGTCTCTGCGGTGAGAAGAATTCAGATTATCTTCCACAAATCGCCACTCTTTGCCGGGTCGTAGCCACCTAATCCTTTAACCCTGTCTCTGAACTCCTTTGAGCTGGTAACACTTATAAGTAATTTTATCCTTGGATCTTCCACAAAAGAGGATGGGATTATTAGGTCGTATTGCTCTTTGACAACAGGAATAAAATCTAGATCCAGAGCCCTAGCTGCTGCCATAATTCCCAGCCCTGTATCTGCCATCCCATTTAAAATAGCAACCGCCACATTCATATGGGTGTACTCTTCGTTTTCATAACCATTTATATGGGAGGTATCTATCCCCATTTCCTTCAACTTATAGTCAAAAAGGATCCTGGTGCCTGATCCTGGCTGCCTGTTGACAAAGGTTATGCCGTCTCTGATAAGGTCTTCTATCCCTTTTACTCCCTTGGGATTTCCTTTTTGGATAATAATTCCCTGCTCCCTTAATACCAAATTGAATACATGGACCGGAAAGTCTTTTAGATATTTGTGGATATAGGAGATATTGTATCCACCTGTCTGGGTGTCCAAAAGATGGGAACCAGCCATGTGTGCTGTTCCTTTTTTCAGGGCCAATAATCCTCCAAGACTTCCCACATTTCCAGATACTATCCTTATGCCATCACTTTTTCCTCTGATCTCATCAGACAGGATATCCAGGGTGATATCGTGGCTTCCAATAATAACGATGGTATTGACAATATCTTTAGGGTCTACTAAGAGTTCAGCATCTGTCTCCTCACCGGCCATGATACCTTCTATAAAAGAAGGAACCCTGACAATCCCTTCTGCCTTACTCAGGGTTGTTATTGATCCAGCCCCCCTGGGAAGAGGTATGGCCACCAGCCTTTCCCCTACCTTGCCGATATTAACCCTGATAAATTCTTCTACTCCAAGTTTTGAAGGGATATCCCTGGATACAGCTACTTTTACTAACTCTCTTTTTGGTGCTATTGAGCCATTGAGGCTGTAAAGTAAAGGTCTGACAAATTCATTAAAAGAGATGTATGCAGAAACCGGATACCCTGGAATACCGATTACAGGCTTCCCCTTTACGCTACCAAGAATGGTGGGCTTACCAGGCATTATTGTTACACCGTGAACAAGTAGCTCTCCGATATCCTCAATTACCTGAGCTGTGTAGTCCTTTTTTCCTGCGGATGAGCCTGCAATTATTATCACCAGATCAGGGCCAGAATCTAATGCATTAAGAAGGGCCTCTTTAATCTTTTCGCTTCTATCTTCAACAATATCCTCTACTGCTGGCTCGGCCCCGCATTCCCTGATAAGACTGGAAAGAACAGAGGAATTAGACTCTATTATCGTACCTTTTTTTAGATCCGATGGATCTGAAAGGGTGGTGAAATTTACCAGCTCGCTACCTGTTGGAATTATAATCACCCTGGGTTTTCTTCTAACCTTGAGATGAAAAACCCCGCCCCCAATCAGGGCTCCAAGGTCAAATGGCCGTATCCTGTGGTTTTGGGGAAATAGTAATTCTGTGGCGACAAAATCCTCTCCTACCTTCCTGACATTCTGCCAGGGAAAGGAGGAAGAAAAAATTTCAATCGTTTCATCATCAATCTGGTTGAGCTTTTCAGCCATAATAACAGCATTTTTTCCCTCTGGCATTACCTGTCCGGTATTTATCCAGACAGCCTCTTGCCCTATTTTTAATCTCTTAGGATTTCTTTCTGTAGTCCCATATGTGTCTTCAGCCAGGACCGCTATCCCATCCATTGCTGCAGAATGATAAGAAGGTGATGAAATCTTGGCAAATACTGGTTCTGCAGTCACCCTTCCAGGAGACTCATGCACTGGAATCTCTTCTGCCTCTAATATTGGCTCAGGATTAAACCTATAAAAGAAGATCTCAAGTGCCTCTTTAGGGTCCTTCATTTTTAGATATATCTTTTGCCTTTGCCTTATTGTCAAAACAACCTCACTTTTACCTTTTCTCCCCTATAAAGTCCTTCTGTATTCAAATCAATCCTGATAATGCCATCTGCCTCCACCATGGTGGATATAAGCCCACTTTTCCCCAGGATAGGTGTTGCCAGCCATCTACCTTCTATATCGGTAAGTTTTACCCTTATATAATCCTCTCTCCCACTTGCTGACTCTATATTCCTATCAAGCTCTGCCTCAATAGTATAACTACTATATTTAGCAGGCCTTGAAAGGCCGGAGAGCCTTCCAAAAAGATATCTGAGAAAAATATCAAAGATAATCATGGCAGATGTCGGATGGCCTGGCAGGCCCCATAATGTCTTGTCTCCCCTTCTTGCAATGATCGTCGGCTTACCAGGACTGATAGATACCCCATGGGCCAATATCTCTACACCATCCAATGAGAGAAATGCATCTAATGTAAAATCTTTTACACCAACTGAGCTCCCCCCGGAAAGCAGGACAACATCTGCCTGAGATATTCCCTTCCCAATAAGTGACTTCATATCCTCAAATCTATCCCTAACTATACCCAGATAGATAGGCTCAACCCCTGATTTAATGCAGAGGCCCCCAATGGTGTAGCTATTTATGTCCCTTACCTGCCCTGATTCGGGTTTCTGGTTAATATCCACTATCTCTTCGCCAGTAGATATGATAGCTGCCCTGGGTTTAGTAAATACATCTACCTGGCTGATGCCCAAGGAGGCCAAAATACCAAGATCCTGTGGCCTTAATGGGGTTCCCTTATGCAAAATTACCTGCCCTCTTTTAACATCATCATCCGATTGGATCACATTTTCTAATGGGGAAACAGGCCTGCTTATTTCCACAACTCTATCCTCTGCCATCTGAGAATATTCTATCATGACCACTGCATCAGCGCCTTCTGGGAGCATGCCTCCTGTTGATATCAGGGCACACTCACCTCTCCTGATGCTAAAATCTGGTATCTGACCCATCCTCACTTCTCCAACAATATTGAAAGGGGATGGCAGATTCTCGCTGGCACCAAAGGTATCCTTAGCGGAGAGGGCATATCCATCCATAGTGGATCTTTGAAATCCTGGTAGATCTTCAGTACATATAATATCTCTTGCCAGAATCCTGTTGAGGGCATCTGTTATATGGACAGATTCAGTCCCCAATGGTTTAATATCCTTAAGGGATTCAAAGATATCCTCGGCTGTCTTTACCTTAAAGAATGAACGCATGGCCGAAATATGTCATAATTGACATGATTAATCAATAAGAATTTTTAGGAAGATAAAAAAGGAATAACGAGGTTTATTGAATTGACTTTTCTTCAGCCAGTTTTTCTTTACATTTGGCTATACAGACAAGTGTTTTCTTATACTGGCCAAGATCAGGGTAATGTGTGATAAGGTACTCGAAGCGTCTAAGTGCTGCCAGGTAATGACCACCCTTGAAATAGAAATGACCTACATAAAATTCATACTCGGCAAGGTTAATAAGACATGTCCTTATATTTCTCTGGGCCTTTAAGGAAAATGGATCGGTCGGGAATTCTCTCCTAAGTTTTTCAAACTCTTTTAGAGCCTTTTTTGCACTGGTTTGATCCCGGTCAATGCTATTCATCCTGACAAAGTTACACATACCTTGCTGAAAGATAACATAGGGTATAAATTTATTCTTTGGATGAAGCCTTTCAAATTCTATGTAAGCCTCCAAGGCCTCCTCAAACCCTTTTCTTTTAAAAAGGGCATCTGCTAATTTTAATTCAGCATGAATAGCAAATTTACTGTAAGGGTACCTGTCTTTTAGTTGTTGAAAGTACTCGACTGCCTTTTTGTAATCGCCATCTCCAAACTCTGACATGCCTTCACTCATCAGCTCCCCTGGGGTCTTCTCAGGATCCTTTCCTCCAAGGCCGAAAAGAGAACAAGCACCAAATAAAAAAATCAAAAGGTAAAAAAGAATAAATCTTTTGACTATATAAACCATTCTTTACTTCATCCTATATTGCTATAGCTTACGGTCGGGTGTAAAACCTGACCCTACATCTAAATGTAGGGTGGTATTTTATATGCCACCGTTTTTTACATCAGCTTGAGCATGGCCTTTTCAATATTCGCCTTTCCTACAGCCCCCACAATGGTATCTGCCAATTCCCCATCCTTGAAAAGTAGTATTGTTGGAATTGCCCTGATACCAAAGCGATTAGGGGTCAAGGCATTTTCATCAACATTCATCTTGGCTACCTTAAATTTTCCATTATATTCCTTGGCAAGTTCTTCTATCCAGGGACCGGTAGTAAGGCATGGCTGACACCATGGAGCCCACAAATCAACCATGGCAGGTACGTCTGATTTTATGATTTCATCCTCAAAATTACTGTCATTTACCTGTAACAATTCACTCACCTTCATTCCTCCTTATCTCTTAAATTTAGCTATGAACCTAATATCAACAGCCCACTTTGTCAACATGGAAGTTTTTAATTTTACCTTCCCAGGATTTAAAGAACTGGAAAGGCAGAAGCTGTTTTAAATTGACTAATGATAATCAATGAACGAAAATAAATTATTTCTAAATCAAAATTCGTCAATTCGTAAATCGTTGAATTGTGCCAAAATCTATAGTTAACGACAAAAGAAAGTAGTCATTGCGAGGAACGATAGTGACGAAGCAATCCCATGAGATTGCTTCGCTTCGCTCGCAATGACAGGCCCTCAAATATCAACTTATTTAAGTCGTTCACTATAATACAAATTCATCAGGCAACACCATGGTATAATTTAAACATGTTCGAATATACCAGCTATTTTGAAAAAGATGTGTTGAAAAAACGGCCATACATAAAAAAGGAATGGTGTGAAAGAGTCGTTTCTTTAAGAAAGTATATAGAAGAGCAGCCCGATGGGAGGTTTCGTTTTTGGGGTCGGATCCCCAATTACGGAAACAAGTATCTTCGCGTTGTGACACTGCCAGACCAGAAGATTATTCACAACGCCTTTTTCGATCGAAATTTTAAGGAGGTGATCTGAAATGAGACTTAGTTATCATGCTGACACTGATTCGCTTTACATTCATCTTGTGGAGCGTCCCGGGATAGAGGCACGTGAAGTCGCTCCAGGGATTGTGGTGGATTTTGACGCTGATGGAAAGCCGGTGGGAATTGATATTGATCATGCTAAGAATATTCTTGACCTCACAACCCTTGAGGCTGAATCCCTGCCTCTCAAAATTAAGACTGGATAATGTTTAGAGCATCACACAGCAGCTCGACTTTGTCATTGAACAGAATGATAGGTGGGGTTTCCAATTTTGCAAGGCATGGACGATATTTTAGTAATTGTAGCAACTTAAAGAATATACAAGTCAACGACTTGACTAACTCTGTAAATAAATAGAAGGAATGTAATTGGCCAGGCAAAAAACTATATTTGTGTGTCAAAATTGTGGTTATAAGGCCCCAAAATGGTTGGGCAGGTGCCCTGATTGTAGTACATGGAACTCATTTGTAGAGGAATTGACTGAAATAGGCCAGCAGGATAAACCAAGAAGGCAACCTCTTTTAGATAAGCCTCAAAGGATTGATAAAGTTACCCTGAATAAAGAGGTCAGAAAAAAAACAGGGCTGAGTGAGTTTGACAGGACTCTTGGGGGAGGAGTTGTTCCGGGCTCTCTTGTTCTAATCGGAGGAGACCCTGGTATTGGTAAATCCACTTTGATTTTGCAGGTTGTCCAAAGACTAGCCCAGCAAGGCCATAGAGTGCTCTATATCTCGGGTGAGGAATCGGTTCAACAAATAAAGATGAGGGCACAGAGGATCTCAGCCGACTCCTCTGAGCTTTATCTATTAAGTGGAACATGTCTGGAAGATGTTATTGCCAGAGTTGATGAACTTGCCCCACAGATTATTGTTATTGACTCGATCCAGACAATCTTTACTGAATCTCTCAGTTCTTCTCCGGGCTCTATCGGGCAGGTAAGAGAAGTTACGAGTATGCTCATGAACCTGGCAAAAAGTTCTGGAAGAGCAATATTTTTAATCGGACATGTAACAAAAGATGGAGCAATAGCAGGCCCAAAGGTTTTGGAGCATTCAGTAGATACCGTGCTTTATTTCGAAGGAGATGGGTCCCATATTTATAGGATCTTGAGGGCTGTAAAAAACAGATATGGCCCCACTAACGAGATAGGGGTATTTGAGATGATGGATAATGGCCTGCATGAGGTTGGCAATCCATCAAAGATATTTTTAGAGGAAAGGGCTGAGGATGTTAGTGGCTCTATAGTTATTTCCTGTATGGAAGGATCCAGACCAATACTGGTAGAAATACAGGCTCTTGTTTGTAGCAGTTCTCTTGCCATGCCACGGAGGACCACCATTGGTGTTGACCCAAACAGGGTTAGCCTGCTTGCTGCAGTTTTAGCTAAAAGAGGAGGAGTTAATCTCTCTGACAAGGATATATTCATAAATGTGGCTGGCGGGATAAAGATTGTTGAGCCTGCTATTGATCTTGGAATCATCTCTACCACTGCCTCAAGCTTTCTTAACAAGTCTATAGCGCGAAACACCGTTACCTTTGGTGAGGTGGGCCTCTCCGGGGAGGTCAGGGGTGTAAGCCAGACCGAGCTTAGACTGAAAGAGGCAGTAAAATTAGGTTTTTCAAGATGTTTGCTTTCAAAAAAAAGCATAAAGACATTGAAACGTAAGACAGATATAGAACTAATCGGTGTCTCATCGGTTATGGAACTCTTGGATGTGCTGTTTTAGTCATTGTCCGTTAATAATTGTCCGTTGTCCGCCGTTTATTTGAAAAATAAAACTTTGATGGTTTCGTAAAAAGTCTCACCAACATGTCATTTCGAGCGAAGCGAGAAATCTTACCAATGTAACATGCTGAAAACACAAGATTTCTCCCTGTGGTCGAAATGACAGA
>JAUWNK010000033.1 GCA_030612685.1 Desulfobacteraceae bacterium | reverse complement strand
AATAAACAGTGAGTTTAAAAAAAATAACCTCGTAAAAAGCTCTGCTATGCCGACACGTCGGCATTATAATTGGAAGCAACTTATGTTTTTAACAAATCCGTTATTTCTGGCAAATATTTCGCAATATTAACCACTTATAGCGAATTTGCAGATTTAAGTTACTTGAAAGTCGGATTCGGTGAACCTGCCCGTCGCCCGCTAGCCGTCAGTCGGGCTAGTCTGGCAGGCGGGTCTGTCATTTCGACCCCTTCGCTTCTGTAATTCCGAACGAAGTGAGGAATCTTAGCGTTTACGTTCATGGCAGGCTCCGGGATAAATTCGACTTGCGATAGCAAGTCATCCTGAGCAGAGCGAAGGATCTCGTTCCTGCTGCTGAGATCCCTCGTTACACTCGGGACGATGCTTTGCATCGGATTTCTCGCTTTGCTCGAAATGATATGTTGTTGAGACTTTTTACGGGTTCATCAATAATAAGAGGTTAAAAATTCACTTGACTCCGTCTTATTTTATAATATATTTTATACCGACTGGTCGGTTTATAAACGGAGGCTTTTATGACAAAAAGAAAACCTGAAGAGGTTAGAAGGAAAGAGATTCTCGATGCTGCCTTACGATGTTTTTCAAATAAGGGATATCATGAGACGAGGATTGATGACATCGTTAAGGAGTCTGGATTAACCAAGGGGGCAATATACTGGTATTTCAAGGGCAAAAGAGAGCTCTTTATTGCATTAATTGAGCAACATTTAAAGGAAGACAAGACCCTGTGGAAAGAATTTTTGGAGGAATATGAACTCGGGCCAGATTTTTTGATAAGAGTAGGGCTTTTATATCTAAAACGCCACATTGAAGATAGGTGGTTAAGTCCTTTTTACGCAGAGTTTGTGGCGGAATCATATAGGGAAAAAGAGATCAGGGAAAAAATTGATGAGCTTCATAGAGAGTGGCGAGAGATGGTAAGAGAGGCATTTGACCGTGCTATGCAGGAAGGAAAGATGAAGGATTTTGATAGCGAGAGTTTATCCTCCAGTTTAATCGCACTTATCGAAGGTCTGATGAATCAATACTGGATAAGTGGGAAAGAGATAGATTATGAAAAGATCTGGATTCAATTTTCTAAGGCATTATTGGAAGGCATAAGGAGGTAAGAAAAAGATGAGGCATTATTTGTTATGTTTCCTGAGTTTGATCTTCCTGCTAACGAGTTTAGAGATCGGATTCTCACAGCCTACAGGTCTATGGGTTGCACAGAAGATAGAGGAGAGAGAAAAAGGCAATGATACAAGTTTAAAGATGGATATGGCCCTCATTGACAAAAAGGGTAGAGAAAGGCAAAGAAAACTTTTTATCATCCGAAAAGATTTTAAAGGGAAAGATAAACTACTTCTCAGGTTTACTTATCCTAAGGATATAAACGGAACCTCTTTTTTGGTATGGGAGCAGAAAGGGAGAGACAACGAAAGATTTCTCTATCTACCTGCCCTTGGCAGGATAAGAAGGATCGCTACTCGAGAGAAAGATGAAAACTTCGCTGGCACTGACTTCTCCTATGAGGATATATCAGGCAGGAAATTAGAGGATTATACGTACAAGTTGATAGAAGAGGAGATAATCTGTGAGGAGAAGAATTGTTACCTTTTGGCCTCATATCCAAAGGAAAAGGACTCCAGGTATCCGAAGATCCTTTCCTGGATCAGGAAGGACAGTTTCGTTACGATTAAGGCACATTATTATAACAAGAAGGGGGAGGTTGAGAAGACCTACAGAGTTTTAAAACTGGGAAAAATCGATGGAATCTGGACCGCCTTAGGGCTTTCAATGGAAAACCACAAGACCAGCCATAAGACATTCATCAAGGTAAAAGAGGTTCAGTATAACATAGGTATACCGAGCAGGCGATTTGAAAGAAGGGAGCTAAAAAGATAATGGCAAAACTGGCTAACACTTTATACAGGTTCAGATTTATATGGCTTGGCCTGATTATTGCCATCACAATTATTTTTGGTTCTTTAATTAAAATTGAGATGGATAATTCACTCAAGGCCTGGTTTTCGGCTACTGATCCAGATTACATCCTTTATGAGGATTATCGAGATACATTTGAAGGCGGGAGGGTCTTAATCGTTGCCCTGCGCTCTGAAGATATATTTTCCTTAGATGTCTTAAGCTATATCAAGCAAAAGACAGAAGAATTTGAAGACCTGCCCCATGTGAAACGTGTGCATAGTCTGGCAAATGCCAACAAGGTAATCGGAACTAAAGAAGGCATTGAGATTAATCCCCTTCTCTCCGGATTAGAAGAAGATAACTTACAGAAAATAAGAAAACATGCCCTCGAAGATGAACTATTCAGGGACTATCTGGTCTCACATGATGGGAAATTTACAGCAATTGTAATTACCTTTGAAGATATTCCTTCCGGGGAAATAGATAAATCTTTTCTCCAGGCTGAAGAGATGGCCTATAAAGGAAAACCGGAAGATTTAGAGGTCTTTTTTTCTGGTGATATGAGAATTTACTTTGAATTTAACAGATTCACCAAACAGAACCAGGTGATATTTCCGTTTCTGGTAATTCCTATAATCTGCATATTTATTTTCGTTTTATTCCGGTCTTTATCCAAGGTCCTTATCATCCTTTTAGTTATAGGAATGAGTCTCTGCTGGGCGTTAGGGTTTTATTCAGTTTTGGGATTTACATCTAATGTAGTAACAGGGATGCTTATTCCCCTGGTCATAATCTTATCTGTAGCCACCTCTATCCATATAATAGAATATTTCGGTGAGGCAAGGAGGAAGTATAGCAAAAAAGAGGCTTTTATAAGCACTATGACATATATCACTATCCCCTGTTTTATTACCAGCATAACCACTGCCTTTGGGCTATTATCTTTATCTATCAGTAATATTGATGCAGTGAAGCACTTTGGTATTGGTTCGGCAGCAGGTATTATGTTTGCCTTCTTTATTTCTATTGTGATAGTGCCTCTATTTTTAACCTTATTACCTTCCAACCAAAATATAAAGAAGGCTCGGGCCCGGGAACATTTCCTAAATGGGATTTCAAAATTTAACGAAAGGAGATTCAAATATATTTTAGTCGGGTCAATCCTTGGATTCATCTTCTTTGGCTGGGGCATCACAAAGGTGAAGATAGAAACAAATCAAATAGAATGGTTCCCTAAGAAAGAAGATTGTTATAAATCCGCAATGCTGTTGGATAAAAATCTTTCGGGAATTGGGGATTTGGAGATAGTCATTAAAGGTGAGGAGGATGCGTTAAAGGAGCCGGATATATTAAAAAAAATGGATTACCTTTCTTCGGAGATTGAAAAACTTCCTCGTGTCAAAAAGGTAATTTCCCTGACGGATTATGTCAAAATGATAAACAAGGCATTAAAGGAAGATAACCCTGAATATTACAAGATACCTGAGTCTAAATCTCTAATAGCGCAGGAGCTTTTTTTATTCACCCTGTCTGACGATGGTAGAGAAGAATTGGATAATATAGTTACCCCTGATTATTCGCAGGGGAGAATAGCTGTAAAGACTGAATCCATGCCATCGCAGGCAAGTGTAATCCTGGGCAGTTTGCTGGAAAAAATGGCAAAAGAGGGTTTTTCGGGAACAGGAATAGGTGTTACCCTGACTGGAACTACCTATCTATATAATTTAATGACTAAATATCTTCTGGAAAGCCAGATCAGAGGTTTCTCTTTAGCATTTTTATCTGTAATAGGAGTTTTGTTTGTTGCCTTCTGGTCAGTAAAATATGGAGGATTAAGCATAATACCCAACTTACTGCCAATAATCTTCATCATAGGGATTATGGGGTGGTCTGGTATTACTCTTAACACGGGAACTGTAATGGTCGCCTCAGTAGCCCTGGGTATTGTCGTAGATGATACCATTCACTTTATCTCCAGATTCAGAAAAGAACTTAAGTCTAACAAATTTCCCGTACAGGATGCCTTAAGGGAAACCACTGTTTCTGTTGGGAAGGCAATTATTTTTACTTCAGTGATAAATATAGCTGGATTTTTAATCCTTTTAATATCCGGTTTTCAGCCTACACGAGAATTCGGGATGTTGATTGCTCTGACCTTATTCTTTGCCATTATTGGGGATATACTGGTCCTTCCTTCAGTTATAATAGCAACAAGAAGGTTTTTGACAGGAAAAACTAAATCATGAAGATCCTGAGAATTATATTGTTGGTGCTCTTTTTCTCTTTTGCACTCTTACCCTGTGAACCTGCATACTCTATTAGTGGATACATAGAGACTAATGCTATATATTTCCCTCATAAAGAAGATATATTTGAATCACGAAACAGGCTTTTAATAGAGGAGAAGGAAGATTCAAAAGATTGGATTACTCTTTATCTTAGTGGCCGCATAGATGGACTTCTGTCTAATAGAGAGGAGGAAAAGCATGATATTTTAGCGAAGATAGATGATGCCTATCTTAATTTTTACTTTCCAAGGGTAGAGGTGAAGATTGGTTATTCTAAGGTCTTCTGGGGGAAACTCGATCAATTAGCACCGACTGATATTGTAAATCCATTGGATATCTCCAAACTCTTTTTGGAGGCAGAAAGAAAAGAAGCAAAATTAGCCGTCCCTCTTTTAATGGTATCTCCCTATTTTGGCAAGCAAAGCCGCCTTGATTTGATCCTGGTGCCTTTCTTCGAAGAAGGCACTTATGATGAGCTAAATGAAAAAAGTTCTCCATTTAATATAGTACAATTTCCTCCACCATTAGAAAAACTACCTGTGGAAGAGGAATTGCCTTCGAAAAATCTTAAGAACATGGAATATGGTGGAAGATTTTCAAGCACTTTTAGAGAGATTGACTGGTCTGTCTATTATTTTAGAGGGTTCTGCGACCTGCCAATGTATAAACTCAATTATCGTTTCAATCCGATTTTGAATAGATTCATCCCAGATAAAATTAAAGCTGAATACCTCAAGAATAACATGTTTGGATATGATTTTGAACTGGTGAAAGGAAAATGGGGCATAAGAGGGGAGGGGGCTTTTTTTACTGACCAGGGTTTTCAGAAAAAGGGGATATTGGATTATACCAGGGGAAATTCTTTCATAGGGGGATTTGGCATAGACAGAAGTTTTGGGGATAATTACCTGAATCTCAGTGCGCTATATAGGAAAATATTTGTAGATGATATAGAGGAAAGGAAGGAAGAAATAACCCTTCTTGTAAACATAGAAAGAAAGTTTTCATACGAGACAAGGGTGATAAAACTATTTTCCATTTACAATACAATGAGTAATAGCATATTTCTAAAGGGAACGCTTAGTGTCAATCTGTTAGAAAACCTCTGGGTCGACCTATCCATAGGCATTTTTGAAGGGAAAGAGAAAGATACCTTAGCTAAGTTCAAAGATAGCGACTTTTTCTATATTAAGTGCAAGTATAATTTTTAGTAGTCAAGAAGGGATAGGGACTAAACTTAGCCGCCTGCGGCGGAATGTTTTTCGACAGGATGAACAAGATTAACAAGATTTTCTTATTTTCTTTATATCCTGAACATCCTGTCTATCCTGTCTAAAAAATGGGATTTCCTGTACTATAGATTCACAAGCAATGAGCAAACTTAGATATATGGATATTCATCTTTAGATTTAGTTTGTTTGAAAATATATAATACCAACCTTATTGTAAAAATAGTTAAACAAAATATCAAAAGTCCACACATCACAGGCATCCAAAATCCTGGTCTGCCTGTATTGGCCAAGCCGATAGAGATGGATATAACTGATAGAAAGATTAGATATAGGGTGAGAGAAGAAAGGAAAAATAGGAGAAATAAAAGGACAAGTTTTTTTATCATGCAATCCTATCTTCGATCTGTAGACAGAGAAATTCTACCTCCCTTCTGATGCTCGAGTCAATTTTTATATTCTTTTTGATTTTTTCCTCATCATACAATACTGTTGAATGGTTTCGGTTGAAAGAACGACCAATAAATTCCAGAGATTTATCCGTGTATTTACGGCTTAGATAGATTGCTATCTTTCTTGGGTAGGAAATAATCTTTTTTCTACTCTTTGATTTAAGCGCCTCTATATCAATCTTAAAATATTTGCAAACTATTTTCTGAATATCCTCGACTCTTGCAAGATGTTTGGCAGGTATTAATTGTTTAACTATCTCTGTTGCCAAATCTATATTCATTTTCTTTTTTAGGAAAAAGGAGCTGGCATTAAGGGAATCAAGACTCCCTTCAAGTTGCCGAATATCTTGAGTTACATTTTCAGCCAAGAAGTGAGCAACATCTTCTGGAAGAGAAATTTTTCGCTCAATAGCCTTTTGTTTTAAGATCTTAAGCCGTGTATGAAACTCAGGTTTCTCAATGCTTGTCATGACACCAGAGGCAAGCCTGGAGATAAGCATCTTTTTCATGCCTGGCATTTCTTCTGGTTTTAGGGGGCTGGTAAATATAACCCTTTTTTCATCATTAAACAAAGAATCAAGTGTATAGCCAAGTTCGATCTGGGTTTTTTCTTTACCGCCGAGGAAATGTAGTTCTTCCAAAAGAAGTACATCACACACCTTGCGGTATTTATTTTTAAATTGTTCGATTTGGTTATTCTTTAATGCATATATCATCTCGTTGGTAAAATCTTCCGTAGTGATATAAAGAACTTTTGCTGTAGGTTTTTTCTGGAGAATTGAGTTACCGATAGCCTGGATTAAATGGCTTTTCCCCAGTCCGGTTTTGGCCAGCAAAAAGAGAGAACTGTAAGAGAAATTAGAGTCATCGGCCAATGCCTGGGAAACTAAGTATGCAAATTCATTGCATTCCCCTACAACAAATTTATCAAAGGTAAACCGTGCCTTTAAATATTTCTCACCTACCCTTATTTTTTTTGGCATATTTGGGATGGTTAATTGTTTTCCATTACCATTCCCCCCATAAGGCAAGAGCTTATTTAATTCTCTGTTCGGTAAAACCTTGAGAATTAATTTATGGTCACTGAGGCCAGCTTTAGAGAGTTGGCTATGAAAGAGGGAAGAATAATTTTCCTGAACCCAGTTTCGAGAGAATTTATTTGGACATCCAACACAAATTGTACCTTCGCCTGAATCGATAAATTGTAATGGTTTTACCCATAAAGAATAGCTCTTTTCATCCATTACTTCTTTGAGGAATTCTTTCACATGATTCCAATCAGTTTGCATATCGGACCCTCGATTTAGGCAGGTTTATATTTTAATCTGCCACTCTTTGATATTTTGTGGATGTAGGTATTTGAAAATCGATTAAAAAATTTACCTCTAAAAACTTACATCAATGGATTTAAGGGATTCTTGAGTTATCCAAAGGAGTGACTATAAACAGCATGGTTATCTAAGTGAAAAATCTCGCATAGGAATATTCAATTTATTTGTAACGTATCAAGTCTGCTTTTTAATTACCGGTAAAGAGTTCTAAAGTTTTCTAAAAGAAATAAACATGACTGTCAAAGGCGATTATATGAGAAATTATCTTAGCTCTGCTCTGAGTTTTCAACAGAGGTAATCTATTGATTAAATGGAAATAATGGGATGTAGTTCCCTCAAATCCTTACTGAGCAATGAAATAAAGATCATAGGAAAATCGTCATTGAATTCAGCTACTTTTATTTTTATTCAACAGCATGCGCAAATTTGTCCAAATTTTCAAACTTGCATTTACTTCAAAATACGTTCTTTTTTAAATCCTTACGTTTTTTTTCATTGCATTTTTTCCTTTCATAAAGGCAAAGATCAATGGCTTAAAATAGGGCAAGAATATTGCTTATCTTTGGATAATTACACTGGAAAAAGCTGAGCTAGCATGAGAAATCCTTTTTTATTCAGAGAAGGGATGAGAATATTTTTTTTAAGTAACTTATTTTATTTTATTTTATTTTATTTTTTATGATATTTTTTTAAAAAACTATTATAAATACATTAAGTGAGGGTAAGTAATGGGTAAACTGAAAGTTGGACTTATTGCTGGAGGGTGGTCAAGAGAAAGAGAGATATCCCTGAAAAGTGGAGAATACGTTTATAATGGTCTCGATAAGGATAAATATGAAGTGGAGAGATATGATCCAAGCAAGGATCTTCTCAAATTAATAAAGGAGTCTAAAAATATTGATCTTGCGTTAATATTTCTCCATGGAAAGATAGGAGAGGATGGTTCTATACAGGGGCTTCTTAATCTTTTAAATCTTCCCTATGTCGGCTCAGGTGTCCTGGCAAGCGCTTTGGCTATGAACAAAGCGGTAAGCAAGGAATTGTTCAGGTGTGCCGGACTAAATGTCCCAAAGGAGATGTTGCTTTTTAGGAATCAGGAGATTGATCCAGTCGAGATATTGTCTGTTTTGGGGAAACCAGTGGTAATTAAACCAGTAGCAGAGGGATCGAGCATTGGGTTAAACATATGTCATACAAGAGAAAAGATTGTTAAAGCAGTAACAGATACCTTTGCTATCAGTTCAGAGGTAATTGTTGAGGAATACATTAGGGGCAGGGAGGTAAGTTGCGCTGTTCTGGGCAATAGAGAACCAGAGGCCCTGCCGGTTGTTGAGATTATCCCACGGAGAGAATATAGTTTTTTTAGTTATAAGGCCAAATATTTGCCAGGAGCATCCAAGGAGATATGTCCGGCACCTCTTTCCAGCGATGTCTCAAAGAATGTTCAAGGCTTTGCCATAAAGGCCCACTGCTTACTCGGTTGTCGGAATTTTTCAAGATCGGATATGATAGTAACTGATAAAGATGTTTATATCCTGGAGACAAATACAATACCAGGGATGACAGAAAACTCTATCTTTCCATTGGCCGCAAGGACAGCCGGATTACCTTTTTCTAAGCTATTGGATAGATTGGTAGAGCTCGCATTTGAGGATTAGAGGACGAGGTAACTTCAAAGTTCAGGAGGACATGGGTATCTTTTTTCAAACACGAAAGAGCGGATGCTTTATGGCCAGCCAGAGGTGAAAGCTAAGGCGGGCGGGAAGGCCCAGAGGTTATTACCCGTCACCTCTCCCTCGGGAGTCTAAGACTGCGATGGCCGCCCGCCTGGAGCAGCGGCAATGAGAAGGCAGAAGAGGCTTCCCAGTTCGTTGTTTGAAAAAAGACACCCATGCCCACCAAGAAGCTTAAAAGTGAATAGGATATGTTTCACTATGACGTTGCCCTGGATTAGAAGAAGAGGTAGTTGACATTCACTACATGAGATTTAATAATAATCAATATGGGTGGAAGATACGGAAAATATGGTGAGACAAAAAGATTTGAGAGGCTGCGGAAAAGCAGGAGAGCTTTATCTTGCAGCCAAGGAAGGCCTGGTTTTGTAAAAGGTCATGCCGGAAAGGTAAGGCCCTTAAAGAAACATCTTCGTCATCCAGGCACGAAGAATTAACTGGAAGGGATTTTTTCATCATGGAGACTGTAACTATAGATGGTGTACAATTAAACCTAAGTCAGCCAGATGAGTTGCCAATGCATTGGGTTGGACAGGATGAGTTAGTAACCCAGATCATGGCAGCATGGTTGGTAATGGGTGCTGGTGATTTCCCCCTTAATCCACGCTTGATAGGAAAGCCTGGAGTGGGAAAAACTACGCTTGCCTATCATGCGGCCAGGCAGCTAAATCAGCCTGTCTATTTCTTTCAGGCCACAATAGATACGAGACCAGAGGATTTGATCGTCACCCCAGTTATTAGTGACCAGGGAAAGATAAAATATATGGCCAGCTCCATTGCTACTGCCATGATCAAGGGAGGGGTAGCAGTTATTGATGAGGGAAACAGGATGAGTGAGAAGAGCTGGGCATCCTTGGCACCCTTAATGGACAACCGGCGTTATGTAGAATCTATTGTTGCCGGTATAAAGATAAAGGCCCATCCTGCCTTTAGACTCTGTACCACTATGAACGATGACGCAAGCACCTTTGATCTTCCAGAATATATACATTCGAGGCTGCAGCCCCAGATTTTCATTGATTTTCCTGACAGGGAAGAAGAGAGATTGATCCTGTCTGCCAATCTTCCCTTTGCCGATGACCAGATCCTGGACTATGTATTGAATTTTCTTCAGGTAGCCCATGAGGCGCAGGAGAGATATACGGTAAGGGATGGAATTAATATTGCCAGATACGCCTTGAAAAGACTGAATATGGCTAAGGAAGGTAAGGGAAAAGCAAAAGAGAGGATTATATTAGCACTTAAAGAAGCGGCATCTATGATTCTGGATGAGGGTGCCGCCGGGTATTTTGCCATGAAGGGGTCAGGGCTTGACATTTGACACAATTGTTATAAATCGGAAAAGATGCTGCTATATTTTCATTGTGTCAAATGTCAAGCCCTGACCCCTCGGATTATTATGGAGACAAAAAAACTATTTGAATGGGGAAATGTCAGGCTTGTTCCTGTTCTCCACAACAGAGTTGAGTTTGCCCTTGAGGTAAGAGATCAGTTTTCCTCCTTTAAGCCAGAGATTGTGGCGATTGAATATCCCCCAACCATTGGCAAAAAGGTCTTAGAAGGCATTAAAAGGCTGCCCTTACTTTCCGTTGTTTACTACGAGGAAGATGATCACACCTTTATCTACCTCCCCTTAGAGCCAACAGATGGACAAGTAGAGGCGGCTCGATTAGCCCTTTCAAAAAACCTTCCTATCCATTTTATTGACAGGGATACAGAGGGATACCCTATTGACCGGACACCTATGCCAGATCCATATTCAATAAAAAGGATAGGATACTGGCAGTATTGTTATAGCTATCTCAAGATACGCACAGAATGTCTCACCACCCCTCAGGATCAATTGAGGGAGAGGACCATGGCCTTTCATTTGCAGCAACTAAATGATGAGGGAAAGAGGGTCCTTTTTGTAGGAGGACTGGCCCATCTTCCAGGTCTCTTAAACTATCTTGATAAGCCCCAGGTACAGGTAATAGGCTCAAGGAGTCGAGATGGTGTTATGCTGGCCCATTTACACAGCGAGTCGAGCAGGGAAATCATGACAGAGATCCCCTTTCTTGCAGCTCTCTATGAGAGATTTAGGGGTAATCCTAATTTGGGCAAACCAGATAGATTGAAGGCCATTGATCAGTTGATTGACATGGCAGGTAAAAATCATCTGAAGAAAAATAAAGAGGAGGTTACTGTAAGCCAGCTCAGGATTTTTAACAAATTTGTTAGGAATTATGCACTCTTAAGTGGTTTTTTAACGCCCGATTTATACCAGATCATTGTAGCTGCCAGAGGGGCCTTGGATGATAACTTTGCATACGAGGTCTGGGAGCTGGCAACAGAGTATCCCTGGCAGTCAGAATCGCCTGGATTGCCGGTTCTTTACCTAAAGGGGAGTGATTTATTCCTTGATCAGAAGAGAATTAGGTTTCATAGGCATTTCAAAAACTTACGTAGAAGGCTTGTGCCGGTACCTATAAAGAAGAGGCAAAAAGAACGGTTTCCTGGAGAGTGGAAAAAGTCCTTCAAAGGCAATTTCATCTGTTCATACCAGCCAGAGGATATCGTAATTGAGGGATTTGGGAATTATCTTAAAAAAAGGGGTCTTAAGGAGAAGTCAGAGGAAAATAGCAGGGTTGCTCCCTTTGTTAGCTCGATGATGGACGGAATTGATATCAGGGAGACACTCAGGAATTGGAAAGAGTGGACTATATATGTACGGGAAAATATTCCCCCAAAAGGAAAGGTGGGATCTGTGGTGTTTATTTTTGACCCTGATCTCCCTGATACAGAAGGCAAAGAGATGTTTCCCTGGCGCCTTACATGGCTGGGTGAAAACAACCAGGAATCAGATATGGCATTTTACAGTACCCCGGCAGGTGAGGTGGTTGTTGGGCCTGGAATATCCAGGTGTCAGTATGGTGGATTCATGCTTACGTTTCCTCCCCTGAGGGTGTATGACATCTGGAAGGATCCATTTTTTGATATCGCAAGAAACAAGCCAGAGAGGATTCTTCTTGCCGCCCTTGATTATTCCCTTGAAAGGCATGTTGTATATGTGGCTTCCTCGCCCCCGTCTTCCCTATGTAAATCATTTGCCTCCAGGATGGGGAAAAAGATAATATATCTTCCCATTGGCATGTTTTCACCTATTACCCTTAAAAAGATCAGGCAATTCCATGTATTAGATGGCCATCCAGTTAGGCAATATGCTGCCAGGTATATATGAGGCTAAAGTGCCTAAAGTTATAAGTGCCTAAAGTGAACTAAAATTATTGCTGCACGTCGCAAACCATAAAGAATTGAGGAATTGCGGATTTAGGGATTTAAACTCAAAAAACTCAAAAAACTCAAAAAACACAACAAACTCAATAAACCCGAATGGCAAAGGATCAAACATCTATTATTCTGGACAGCATTGCAGACGGTGTCTTTACAGTTGATCTCGACTGGCGTATCACCTCCTTCAACCGGGCTGCTGAGCTAATCACTGGGATAAGCAAGGAGGAAGCCCTTGGCAGACACTGTTGGGAGGTTTTCAGGTCGAATATCTGTGAGAAACAATGTGCCTTGAGACAAACCATAGAAACAGGAAAGCGGATAGTTAACCAATCCATTTATATTGTTGCCTCTGATGGAAATAGGATTCCGGTCAGCATATCTACAGCCGTCCTTAAAGATGAAAATGACCAGATAATAGGTGGTGTTGAGACCTTCAGGGATCTTAGCCTGGTTGAAGAGCTCAGGAAAGAACTAACTGGCAGGCATACATTTTTTGATATAGTCAGTAAAAGTAAGGAAATGCATCGACTCTTTGTAATCCTGGAGCAGGTTGCCCAGAGCGATAGTACTGTACTTTTACAAGGAGAAAGTGGAACCGGAAAGGAGCTATTTGCAAAGGCTATTCATTCTTTAAGTGCGCGCAGCAAAGGTCCCCTTGTTATTGTAAATTTGGGTGCCCTGCCAGATAGTTTGATCGAGTCAGAGCTTTTTGGTCACAAGGCAGGCGCATTTACCGGTGCAAGAGTGGATAGGATTGGCAGAATTGCCGCGGCCGAAGGGGGAACCCTTTTTTTAGATGAAATAGGTGATCTCTCCCCTCACCTTCAGGTAAGGTTGCTTAGGGTCCTGCAGGAAAAGACATATGAACCATTAGGCTCAAACAAGACTATCCATGCAAATATCCGGATTGTGGCAGCCACAAACAAGGATCTAAATGCCCTGGTTAAAAAAGGATCTTTCAGGGAGGATCTCTATTATCGTATTAATGTAGTTAGACTAACCCTGCCCCCTCTGAGAGAAAGGCGGGAGGATATACCTCTTTTAGTTGATCATTTCTTGAGGAAATTTAACCAGTTGAGCGGGAAAGAGATAACAGGTGTATCACAAGAGGTACTTGTCAGCCTGATGGCATATGATTTTCCAGGTAATGTCAGGGAGTCAGAAAATATCATTGAACATGCTACTGTTCTTTGTCGTGGGGAACTTATAGAGATCCAACATCTGCCGGATTATCTTCAACCAGCACTTCCCCTTAAAGAAACAGGCACCCAAGAGCCCATTTCTTCAAAGAGAATGAAGTGGGCTGATTTGGAGAGAGGGTTTCTTTTACAGGTACTAAGGGACAATAACTGGAATCGACAGGCAGCTGCCAGGGAATTAGGTATTGGCAGACAGACACTGTGGCGTAAAATGAAGCGCCTTAATATTCAACTCCCTAAGAAAGATGGCAGGATTTCCAAATCCAAGAATAATAAAGTTAGTGTTTGATAGAATTTTACCAAAAGACATTTTAAGAGATTGTAACAAATAAAATTCCAAACTTTGAGTATTATAAAGACTCCCGTTTCCCCAGTTTTAAATAAAAAAATCATTTTCTTTTCGTACAAGATTCAGGAAATAATTCAGGAAATAATTCCTTGACAATTAGCATAAAGGGTATTTATAATCTTAACGTAAACGTTAAGTTTGCCGATGGCAAAATCCAAAAAGAAAAATAACGACCGAACCTACACGATTTCCGATCTGGCCACCGAATTTGAGATAAGCCCGCGTACCATCCGTTTCTATGAAGAAAAAGGTCTGATCTCCCCGAAGCGGACAAAGGGAAACCAGCGCAAATACGCCAGGCGTGACCGCGCCAGACTCAAGCTCATTTTAAGAGGCAAACGTTTCGGTTATTCGCTTGATGAGATTGCCGAGATGATCGGAATGACCGATGTGAACATGAGTGAGGCGGAACAGATCGAAAAGAGCCTGGCTTACGGAGAAAAGAAACTGTCAGAGATTCGCGAGCGCATCAGAGAGCTTGATCTCCTGCAAGAGGATCTGTTGAGCGTGAAAGAAAGGCTCTTAAAGTCCCTTGCTGAACTCAAGAAGTGAAAAAGCTCCGGGGTTACGAACTCAGGACCGAATGGTTCCCTTTATGTCGGGTGCTTGAGAGTCGGATTCGAAAGGAGGGGTGGCGTGACACTCCAAACACTCAATCAGGAGCAAACCAGAGACATCCTGCTCATGAACTGGATGACCCATGATGCCCTCTGGTACGGTGAGGTGGCCAAGAGACTGGGGATGGCAGAGGCCAGCCCCATGAATCTCAGGGTGTGCAGGGAACTCGGAAGGATTGAATGTAGGCGTCTCATGAAGAGGTCCAATGCCGCCCTCCCGAAAAATATGGCCCAGTATGTGGAACTCTTTGACTTTGTAATGGGGGTATTTGTCCCCAATTTTATGAAAATTGAGATCGACTATCCCGGTGACAATATCCAGGTGTTTCGCATTTCAGAATGTTTTGCTCACAGGGGTATGGAGCAGGCAGGGCTGATCGCCGATTACGAGTGCGGGATATTTGAAAGGATCGAGGGGTGGTTTGATGCCATGCGACTAAAATATAACCGTAGACCCGATTTGAGCCGCTGCCTTAAGTATAAGGGTGGAGATTGCACCATCACCGTTGAGTTTCATTTTGATTCAATGCTTTCACCCCCGTAATTTATTGGGTTTGGGTGATCGATGATTTTTCCCAAATTCTTCAGATAATACCCAAAATGGAGGTCGAACATGTTTGATTTTTTGTTAACTGAAGAGGAAAAGGCGATACAGGATGAGGTTAGGGAATTTGTAAAGAATGATGTCCCAAGTAAACTTGTCCGTGATATGGATCTGAGCATAATTGAGACAGGTCGGCCATTTATTGAGTTGGCTGCAAAGAAGAACCTCCTTGGCCTACGCTTTCCCAAGGAGTATGGAGGCCGCGGCCTTAAGTGGACAGCTGAGGTGGCTGCAATTGAAGAAGTAGGGGTGCTGGGTAACTCCATAACATGTGCCTATGTTATGCCCATTATTGTTGGAGAGGCACTGAATATCTTTGGAACCAGGGACCAAAAGGAGCGGTATCTTAGGCCTACCATCGAAGGTAAACTTTACTCTGCAGAGGCCCTTACCGAACCACGCGGGGGATCTGATTTCTTTGGCGCTACAACAAGGGCAGTGCAAGACGGCGATTCATTTATCCTCAATGGCGAGAAGCGCTTTGTGGTAGGTGCCAAAGATTCCGATTATTTTTTGGTATATGCCAAATCAGCTCCTGATGCACCACCGCATGAGTCCATCAGTTGCTTTATTGTTGAGAGGGGCATGGGAGTGAAGGATCAAACCATTTATACCCTCCTTGGAACAAGGGGCGGGGGTACAGGGCGTCTTGTCTTTAAAGATGTAAGGGTCCCGAAAGAAAATCTTGTAGGTGAGTTGCACAATGCCTATCATGTTTTTAATAGGATGATGGTCCCTGAGAGGCTGACAAGCGGTGCCGGTTGCCTTGGTCTGGGAAGGGCTGCCCTGGAAGTAGCAACTCGTTACTCTACAAGGCGGAAGGCCTTCGGAAGGACAATAGATAAATTTCAGGCGGTAAACTTTATGGTAGCCGATTCAGTGGCCATTTTGGATGCAGCAAGGGCCTTAGTTTACGCAGCAGCCAGGTCAGCCGATGCCGGTGGTGATTCCCGCAGGATAGTATCAGAGGCTAAAAAGGTAGGCACTGAGGCTGCCTGGAAGGTAATAAATAATGCCATGCAAATAATGGGCGGAATTGGTTATACCAGTATCTATCCTATAGAACGTTTCCTCAGGGATTGTCGCCTGGCCATGATCTGGACCGGAACTAACGAGATTATGAATCTTCTCATCCAGCATGAATATTACAAAGAATTGAGAATGAGAAAGATCGAACCCAGGGATGTGGAGGGGGATGCAATTACACCTGATGATGAGGAAAAGGTCTATGAATAAGAGGCACATTCTGCCATTATTTCGGTAACGGTTAGGGTAACGAAGCCCGTATCGGTTAATGGTTAAGGTAACGTAAATGGAAGAAAAAAAGAGAATAACAAGTTTCAGAGATTTGGAAGTATATCAGAATACATATAGGGCTATGCTAATTGTTATGAAAGAAATTGCCCCTAAGTTGCCTGACAGTGAAAAATACGATCTGAAAGATCAATTAAGTCGTGCATGTAAAGGAATACCGAGGTTAATAGCCGAAGGTTATGCTAAAAGGCATCAAAAGGCGGGTTTTCAAAAATATATAGATGATGCTATGGGGGAATGCAATGAAATGGTTGTAAGTTTAAGTCAATGCAGAGATATTTATCCTACTTATGTAAATATAAAACGATGTGATGAACTAATTGATTTATACGATAAGTCTGGAAGGCAGCTTTATAAATTAGGTAACTCATGGACAAAATTTAAAAAACGATAGACGTTACCGAAAAACGAAACGGGCATCGTAACCATTACCGAAAGACGTTAAGACTTATGTTCATGGGGTAACCTACCAAATTTATGGACATGAATGTGGGGATGGGGGACCAACTCTTCATCAAGTGAAATTTTCCCATTCGCCATGGCATAAATCCTATCTGTGGTTTTAAAGAGAAAATCCAGGTTGTGTGAGATAAAGATGCATGAAAGGTTCAGTCCCTTTAAGATATCGGTTATCTTCTCTTCTGTCTCATCGTCCAGCCCATTTGTAGGTTCGTCCATGAGAAGGACCTCTGGATCCATGGCAAGGACCGTGGCCAGAGAGACAAGTCTTTTTTCTCCACCTGAAAGCTTATAGGTTATCCTATTCTCAAAGCCAGAGAGGTCAAGCCTTGCAAGGGTTTCAAGGGCAATACCTATGGCCTCTTCTGGCGATTTACCTAAATTTAATGGCCCAAAGGCTACATCCTCGAGCACTGTAGGGCTGAATAATTGGTCATCAGCATCCTGAAAAAGTAGCCCTATCTTTTTTCTAACCTCCCTAAAGTCTTTTTCCTCATTAGCTGGCTTGTCGAATAATTCGATCTTGCCTGAAGAGGGCCTCAAAAGGCCCATAATGATATGAAAAAGGGTGGTCTTACCACTACCATTTGGCCCTACCAGACCAACCCGATCACCGCTGTGGAGTTGAAAACTCAGGTGGTCAAGTATGAGTTTGTCTGCCGAGTATGAAAATGAGATATTTTTTAGGTTTATGATCAGGCTATTGCTTTCCATTGCAGAATTACCAATCCTAAAATTGCGGCCAACATTACTGATAGATACAATATATCTCCCATCTTAACGGAAAACCGGCTCAATGTATGATATTTTCCATTAAAACCTCTGCAAATCATGGCCTTGTGGATTCTTTCCGCCCTGTCATAGCTTCTGACCAGAAGCATTCCCACGAGATAGGCATAACTCCTATAGGTATGTAAATTTGTTCGAGGTATAAAACCTCGCATTTTCATAGCGTTAATCAGCCTGTAATACTCCTGAGAAATGACATGAATATAGCGATAGGTAAATAAAAAAAGATGTATTATCTTATCTGGAAAGCAGAGCTGGCCCATTGCATGGCCAAGTGTAAAGACGGATGTTGTTGAAAGCAGTGCTATCATGGCCAAAAGGATTGCGTTGCATTTGACTGTAATCTGGCTGGCATACAATACACCCTCTGCTGTTCCGACTAATGGGCCAATTTTAAACAAGGCCTCCCCTTTATAGGTAAATGGAAGAAAAAGCCAGAGGAAAAGAATCAATCTATTTACTAATAGAAGTCTGTAGAGAACTTTTTTGAATGAAAGTTTGCCAAGGATTATAAGGAATAGTGACAAAGCGAGAGCGGGCAGAAGTGATGCAAAGTTGCTTGATACAGCCACAACCACAGAAAAAAAGATAGCCACAATGATTTTAACCCTTGGATCGAGGCTATGAACAAAGGAATTCCCAGTAGAAAATTGCTCTTCAATCATCTTGTTTTTTTAAATTCCTTTTCTTGCCCCTATTTTTAAAATATAGCACCAATCCCATAAGGCCAAATATATACCCGATACCACCTACTATTTCAGTGACAGAAGGCCCTTTAGACTGTGATTCAGTTATCATCCTGACAATTGGCCTGAGCTTCCTATCTAAGGAATCCTCAATAAGCTCCTTGATCTCCGCCTTACTTAAACCAACAGCTACGGGCTGGGAAGATTCAGTAGCCATTTTGCTGCCCAAAACACCACTTGATTCCTTGATCTCTGATTCCGTTATCGTCCATTCTGCTTTATGCCCCATGCCTGCATTTAGGACAATCCTCAGATCAGTTAGTTCGGGAATTTTGAATGAAAATTCGCCTTTATTGTTTGTTTTTCCCTCCAAGAGTTGTTTGCCCATCCTGTCAAAGACCAGAACCTGGGCACCTATGGCCTCTCTTCCACCGCTAAACTTACTCTCTGTGAATACTGTGTCTCCCTCAACCCAGGCAAAGATTATTACCTTGTGGGCTAAGGCAGGAAGATTGTTAGAGATTACAAGTATAGAGGCTAAGAAAAGAATTATTAAATATATCTGAATATTATGCCCCTTTTCCATAGATACCTCCCAAAACTTCGGGTTTTACCCTCTTTAAAAATGCCACACAAAAGAGGGTAATGATGCCCTCGATAATCATTACTGGCAGATGGGCCAATATGATAAGCTTGGCCACTGACATAAATGATTGTTCGGTAAATACCAGTGATATTGCTACAAGAATACCTGAAAAGCAAACAGAAAGAAAGCCGCATGCAAAGGCAGCAACTAAAGATAAGAGGCCTCCATCTCGATTTACCAATTTGCTAAAAAGATAATAGCAGATCACGCCTGGTAGGGCCATATTCACGGTATTGATTCCAAGGACGGTGATTCCTCCAAATTGAAAGAGGATTGCTTGAAGGGCTAAGGCCACTAAAATAGAAGGAAAACAGAGCCAACCAAGCAGAAGCCCATTTATACCATTAAGGACAAGATGGACACTTGAGGGGCCAATAGGAACATGGATCAATGAGGCCACAAAAAAGGCAGAAGATAGAACCGCCACCTGTGGGATCTTTTCGTAACCCATCTTTTTTAGACCAATTGAGATCCCAGCCGCTGCCAGGGCCGCACCCGTGACAAGAACGGGTGCGGATAATACTCCCTCGGATATATGCATTGATATCATCCTCCATAAGAGGCTTTTCCTTTAACGCCTCGTGTACTCACCATGGCTTTATTAACTTTTTCCCATGCTCGAGGCCCCCGCGGATCATTTCCATATGTCTGAGCGCGGCCAGTTCCCGTTCCAGGTCCGCAGGTTTGATTTTAAGTTTTTGGACCAGACGGCCTGGTTCTATTTTGCCTTCGCGCTTCACTATATCCATGATCCTGGTTTGAACGCTGTTCAACATATGTTCTTGACCTTCTTTTCCCACAAAGGACTTTGCTGTATGTACCGCCCAGGGATCACACGCCTTGGCAGGAGACAGGGCATCCATGTAGCAGTCTTCACATAGTTTTTGCCCCAGATGCTTGTGTATCTCTTCTTTTGTTACATCGGCTTTACATCGTTCACAAATCATTTACTGGCCATCTCCCATTTTATTTCCAGTCGTGGAATTTAACCCATAGAACTGCACCGATTTCCACGTCTTTACCCTTGATCTTCTTGTCAGATGTATTCAGGGCAGCAAATCCCCACCAGCCAGCCTTGGGCGCTGCATAGGTAAAGACCCCATTGACATCGGCCTTGATAGTCTGGGTGACCATGTAATCCGTGGGAGCTTTGGCTTTTCTGTCCTTGTTATAGTACTCTACCTCTACCTCGCAAAAAGGTACAGGTTTGCCGTCCATCTTTACAATTCCCTGAAATACATTTCCTGCATAGAGTCCATAAGGTTTTGACAGGGGAACGATCTCGGTTTTGAGTCCGATTTCCTGATCCCACCCCTCATCATCGCCAAAGGCAGTAACCACGGTTTTTGTGTAATGTACTATATAACAATCCTCTGCCGGTTCCCAGTATGGCTTGGGCTCCATGTAGAACATATAAACACCAGGCCTCTTGATTTTGTAAGAGGTCTCCCAGGCAGTATGACCCATAACCTTTGTCTCTTTTAGTGTATTTAGGAGATTTGCCCTTTTTCCGTTAGCCATGACCCCAAAAACAACTGGTTTAACCAGTTCCATTCCTTCACCCTCAAAGGGATGGGAAAAGGACAGTTTCATATTAATAGTCCGACTGTCATCTTGCATAACCATGGAGTCGGATGGTATTAACATCCCATAGTGCGCCATGGCTGATCCAGCCGAAAAAATGGTAAATATACTCATTATAATTAAAATAAACAATCTTTTCATTTTTTATTCCTCCTTTTAAAATTCTATAGCCAGCCTTAAAAAGGCCTCATTTAACTTATCGTCAGCACTGCTTCCCGCAGCCTTTTCATAGTTGCTTACCCTATACTCACCCATAAGGTTGGTTGCAAAATTATCCTTTTCTCCTCCTTTCTCCAAAAAAAAGCCACGAAGATAATTTGCCCTGATTCCTGTCAGAGTAAAAGACCTTCGTGGCCTTTTTTACCGCCGCCCTTTAATGCCCCACCCGGGAGGGTGGGGATGGAGGCGGCTAATGAATTATTTCCTTTTTTCAAGCCCCGGCCGGAAGGGCGGGGTCGTTGCCTTACTGTTATTCTGTTTTTACTTTACCGCCGCCCTTCAATGACCTACCCGGAAGGGCGGGGTCATTGACTATTTCTCTAAATTGAGCCTTCGATGGCAGAAATGATCTTCTTGATCAAACCTTCTTTGAGGTCCAAGCTTATATAGCGACTCAACAAGGGCCTGTCAAGAAAAACCTTCCAGTAAAAGATTGTTAGAACCAAAATGATTATGCCTT
>JAUWNK010000057.1 GCA_030612685.1 Desulfobacteraceae bacterium | reverse complement strand
GAGGCCAACGAAAGAAAGACAACCCTGAACAGTGAACGGTGAACCCCTAAACTTTGAACCTGAATGGTAACATTTACTATATGTTTAGGTGAAAGGTCAATCATAACTTGCAATAGGTTCGATATTGTGTAAATTTATTGTAAATACTCAGGTTCACAGTTCCAGGGTTCAAGTTTCAAGGTTAGAGAGCGATGAAAATCGAATTGAAAGTATTTCACCGCAGAGACGCAGAGCACACAGAGATGATTCATCTTTTTTCTTTGCCGCTGAGACGCCGGCAAAGAAAAATCGTCATGCCCTTTGGGCAAGGCCTGATAAGTACAAACAACTTACGCGAAGCGTTAGGTCTTTCCCTTTTCTGCCCTCTCAGCAGAAAAGGGAAAAAAACGTTTTCCTCTGCGATCTCTGTGCCTCTAGCGAAGCGGGCGGTGAGACATAGATCTATTCACGTAACAGCAAAACTTGACACAGATGTTAAGATCTTAGCTTATGTAGACATCTAGTATTGCGTTTCATGAAAACCTTTACACTGTCATTGCGAGTAGCGAAGCGGCGAAGCAATCTCAACAAGGCTCACAAACTACGCCACGAGATTGCTTCGCTAACGCTCGCAATGACAACTTTTTAATGAAACGCTATACTAGATACCCGTTCGTATAAATCTTTATTTTGACAAGCAACAAATATAACAAGTAACCATTCACAGGTACGAAGGACAAATGGAAATAAAATCAGATTATCTAATCATTGGAACCGGCATTGCCGGACTAAGCTTTGCTCTCAAGGCAGCCCTTGTGGGGACAGTCAGTATAGTTACAAAAAAAGATACAATGGATACCTCCACCAATTATGCCCAGGGTGGTATCGCCTCGGTGTTGGATCCAAAAGACTCATTCGATCTTCACATAGCAGATACCTTAGAGTCTGGCGCCGGCCTCTGTAATGAGGAAGTTGTTCGCATGGTTGTAACAAATGGGCCTGATAGGATTAAAGAGCTTATCTCTCTCGGGGTTAATTTCTCACATAATAAAAAACACGCAGAAAGATTAGATCTCACCCGGGAAGGGGGGCATTCCAAGAGGAGGATTGTGCACACCGAAGATCTTACAGGGCAAGAAGTGGAAAGATCTCTTATCCAAAATGCGGAAAATAATAAAAAAATTAAGATCTATGAAAACCATATGGCCATAGACCTGATTACTACCTCCAAATTTATAACAAGGGGTATCTCAACTAACAAAACCCAGGAGACATGCTGGGGAGCATATGTTTTAGATGTAGATACAGGCGAGGTAAAGACCTTCCTGGCCAGGATAATAGTCCTTGCAACCGGGGGAGCAGGGAAGGTGTATCTTTTTACCAGCAACCCTGATATTGCCACTGGTGATGGTGTGGCTATTGGTTATAGGGCCGGGGCAAATGTGGCAAATATGGAATTTGTACAATTCCATCCCACATGCCTCTACCATCCAATGGCAAAAAATTTTCTTATTAGTGAGTCTGTCAGGGGTGAAGGGGGCCGATTAATTGATAAAAGAGGCAATCATTTCATGGAACACTACCACCCCTTAAAGGATTTGGCTCTGAGGGATATTGTGGCAAGATCAATTGATGCTGAATTAAAGAAAAGCGGTGATAAATGCGTTTATTTAGATATAAGTCACAGGCCCAAGGATTTTGTCAAAAACCGATTTCCAAATATCTACCAGAGATGTCTCGAGCTAAATATAGACATCACTAAAGAGCCAATTCCGGTTGTACCGGCTGCTCATTATATGTGTGGTGGTCTTTTGACAGATAAAACGGGTAAGACCAATATAACCAACCTCTATGCAATAGGTGAGGTAGCCTGTACCGGGCTACATGGTGCAAACAGGCTGGCCAGCAATTCTCTCCTTGAGGCCCTTGTTTTTGCAAAGTCTGCATTTGAAGACAGCGCCGGGAAGATCTCTGATAGGGGTGATTACAGATCCCCACCCGTTCCTATGTGGGATGCAGGATCAGCCACTGACAGCGATGAATCTGTTGTTGTTTCCCATAACTGGGATGAGGTAAGAAGGCTTATGTGGAACTATGTAGCCATAGTCATGACAAATAAAAGGCTGATCAGGGCAAAAAGAAGGATAGAGGTCATCCAACAGGAAATCAAGGAGTATTACTGGGATTTTATTATCACATTGGACTTGTTGGAACTTAGAAATGTGGCAACCGTTGCCGAGTTAATCATTACCTCAGCAAATATGCGGAAGGAAAGCAGAGGGCTTCATTATAATCTGGACTACCCGGAAAGGGATGATAAGAACTGGCGACATGATACGGTGATTTAGTAAAAAAGTTATAAATGCCTAAAATTTCAAGTGCCTAAAATTAAGGAAGCAAAATCATTTTAATTTTATGTGGAGCGAAGTGACACATTAACCCTGGCCCAGACCTGGATTTGATAGCTTGCGAAACTTGCACATCAAATAGAGTTGCTTTGTTACGTTACTGCACATGCCTGACAATTCGCGCCAGGGCATGCTTTAGGCACTTTAGGCACTTTAGATCACTTATAACTTCTATTCCCTATCCTGACCCCTCAGCTTCAACCATGTCTTAATAAATGCATAGATCAGGCCCAAAGATATGGCAGCAAGCACAAGATAAAGAAGCCCCATAAAGATAAGACGACCAGCCTCCCAATGCCATTCAAAACAGAAAGGAAACATGTCAGCTCCTTCTAATAACCCCGGAGTCCGTTATAATATGGCCAAAAACCTTGACAGGGTTAATTTCAGGTTCTTGCGGAAAAAGGGGTAGATATCTATAAGACAGCGAAAATAGAAGGATTCCATAACCTATAGCACCCATCATAATACCCCACTCCTGCCATGTTGGAAGATAACCCATAAACTTATCAAATGGCATGACTGGTATAGCCAGGGTCTGAACAGTAAAAACAAACCTGTTAAGCACTATACCAGTAATGTTCATCAAGGCACCTATAATAAGAAGATGATTTCTCTCCCTGTATTTGGGAGTTATCAAGATAATTGCCGGAATAATGCCAAAAATCCCGATCTCAGCAATTATGAGCCAGATTCCATAAGATCCCTTATAAAAATCCATAAAGGACAATCCCGCCCTTGGGACAACCCCATAGGCCCAGCTAATCGTGTCGATAATCTTTAGAATAATATAACTGGCAAGTAGCCAGCCTGAAATCTTGGCCAGTGTGTTAAAAACACTCCTTTTAACCAGCTCTTTTCCTGTGACTTTCTGGGTTATCCATACACAGAGCAGGGTAAAAGATGGGCCTGCCGCAATAGAGGATAAGATAAATAAAAAGAAGGTCCATGGCCATATAAGGAAACCCTCCCTGAAGGCAAAAGGACGGGCAAAAAGTACTCCATACATTCCTCCCAATGATCCTTGATGAAAGAAGGACAGAAATGTTCCTGCAGCAGCAAAGAGGGCCACTATATGGTGAAGATTATTACCAAAGATGTTAAATTCCGGAACCTCGTTTAGTTTTCTATTGGAAAGTATCAAAGGTAGATATTCAATAGTTAATACACCAAGATAGGCGGTAATACAAAAGGAGACCTCTGTTAACATGGAATGAATATTTGCATGCCAGAAAATGAACCAGCCCCTTATAGGCTGTCCGATATCTATTCCCAGTGTTGCAATAGCGGCTGAATAACAGATGAAACCTATAACAACGGCTGGATTGATAATGGCCTTTAGCTCATCTTTACCAATGATATGGGTCAGGAATCCTGTAAAGAATGCACCTGCACCAAGGGCAATTACGGAGAGATCAAACACGATCCACAGGCCAAAGGCAAAATAGTGATTCATGTTTGTCTGGTTCAGCCCTTTATAGAGACATAAAAAGGCTGACACCAAGCCCCAGGCCATAATAAGGAGCCATAGAAACATCCATGGTGCAAATGTCTTTAACGAGCATCTTTCAACACCCTTGGGAATCAAGGGCAAATCCATTTTTCTCCTCCAGTTATGGAAGCTCCGCCTAAAACAGACGAGCCACAATGTCAGTAAAAAATCCTAAATCCGAAACAAATCTTAATGACCAAAATCCCAATGTTCTAAACGAAGAACCATTTGCCAAGATTAACTGAGCCTTGGGAAGTTTGGAATTTTGAGCATTTGAGTTTAGATATTGTTTCGAATTTCGAATTTCGGTTTTCGAATTTCAAAGCAGCAAAGTTTATAACGCAAAAAATCATATTAATTTCAACATCTTAGCTTATATAGATGCCTAGTTAAGACCTGTCTTTAAATTCTCCTGACAGATAGTTATCTGCCATACGCCTCACCCAGTTTTTAGTGCTTATATAATATACCTTGGGCTCCGTATTTAGCCTCTCCAGCAATCTGAAGGCATGGGGGCTCTTGATAAGCTCGGAAATCTTATGCTTAGGGTTATTAAGGTCACCAAAGGTTATGGCCTTTGTGGGACAGGCCTCTACACAGGCAGGAATGTATTCATCCTCTTTTAGATCTCTCCTGCCTTCAACATTTGCCTTTGCCTTAGCCCTCATGAGCCTGTGGTGGCAAAAGCTACACTTCTCTACTACACCCCTCATCCTCGGGGAAACCTCTGGAGAGAGGTATCTATCCATACCTTCAGGGAACCAGGGATCAAACCAGTTAAAAACCCTTGCATGATATGGACATGCAGCCATACAGTATCTACAACCTATACACCTTGTATAGATCTGGCTTATTATTCCACTGGTTGGATCTTTGTCGGTTGCTGTTGCCGGGCAAACAGGTACACAGGGGGGATTATCACACTGCATACATGGCCTGGGGATATAAATGACCTCAGTTTCTGGGAACTCTTTTCCATTCGTTACCATGTAAATCTGAAGCCAGGTGATATTCCTGGTCTTATCCGATTCATCATACATTACAGGAATATTATTCTCAGACGCACAGGCAATAAGGCATACACCACAGCCAGTACACTTATCTAAATCAATAACCATCCCGTATCTATTGCCCTTAGTGGTATCTTCCTTTTTCATTACCTATCCTTTACCCCGAGAACCTCTATATCCTAATCAACTTAACCCTGGTATTCCACCAGACAGGTTGCCCGCTTAAGGGATCCTCGACCTGGTCTATTATCTCATTAGGGTTGACACCCTTTCCCTTTAGGTATTTATCATAGGCAGTATGTCCAAGACCAAAAGGAATAAAGATAACATCAGGCATAGCCCCGTGAAAAAGATGAATCCTTACCCGTAATTCGCCCTTAGGGGATCTTATAATCGCCTTTGAGCCTTCCTTTAAACGATATTGAGATGCTGTTTTTGGATTAACCTCCACAAAGAGATCATCTCTTTTAAGCTGATGATCGAAAAGTGTTTTATTCAAGTATGGCGGATTTCCTATCCATCCACTTGCCAGGTTGATTAACTCCATAGGGAAAAGAAGCAAGGGATATTCCTTCTTATCTGCCCCTGATTTTATCTCCTCATAATGGGGCATATACACCTCATCTCCCTTTGAGCTTATGCCCAAATCCAAGAGTGCATCGTCGAAGGATTTCCCCTTTGAATAGGCCTTAATGGCCAGCTCTATTTCAGTGGAGAAAAATTCAAATCTTTTGCTTGGCGTTTGAAAGATATCTGACCCTCCTTCAAAGGAGTGGGCAGGGATGGACCAGTATCCATTTTCCTTGATATCCGCCCACGAAACCTTCTCCCTTCCTGAATCATAAAGCCCCTTTACCCTCTCCTTTAAGGCCTCTTCAAAATTAGCCCACTGAAAGGATCCGGAAACAGGGCCACCTATTCTTTTTGCCAGGGATATAATCACATCCCCGCTGTGCTCTGTCCTATAAATTGGTTTTACTACTGGCTGGGAAAGGGCATAAAGGGGATATTGAATCCCTGTTGGCCATACAATATCCGCCATCTTTTCAAGATGTGTATGATCAGGCAGTATCAGGTCTGCCATAAGAGAGGTTTCATCCATAAATGGAGAAAAACTGACTATAAAGGGTATCTTGGCCATTGCCTTGATAAAACTCTGGCTGTCTGGGATGGTAAAGGCAGGATTTGCGGAAAATAGCATAAGGGTATCAATAGGGGAGCCATGGCTGTTATTTATCGTCTCTGTAAATTTATTTACTAAGCTCCTGGAAAATGGATATCTTGGAGTTTTAGCAAGATCCACCCTTGCCTTTTTAAGGCCATCCATGGCAACAGGATCATATTCCGGATCTGACCATTGGGCCAAAGGAATATCATCTGCTATTAAAGGTCCTCCCTTTTTATTTACCCTTCCTTTCAGTGCATTGAGGGCATGCACGGCCATAAATTCATACAAACTGCCGGGGAGTGTACCCTTCCCTCTTCCAGCAAGTGCAATAGGAGCATGAGCTGATGCAAACTTTCTGGCCACCTCAATAATAACTCGCCCCTTTATCCCTGTAATATTTTCTACAACCTGGGGAGAGTACTTTTCTAAAACAATTCTCGAAAATCCCTTATGCTTAACCCCATCTTCTTCAAACCAATCAGCAAAACCAAATGTGTGATTTTCAATGAATTCTTTGCTATATAGTTTTTCCTTGATAATTACATGGGCCATTCCCAAGGCCAGGGCTGCCTCCGTTCCTGGAAATGGGGCAAGCCAAAGGTCAGCCTTTGATGCGGTATTTGAGGTCCGTGGGTCGATCTGCACCAAATAGGTTTTATTCTTTACCCACTCCCTCGAGGCACTCAGCATCCTTCCAGGTGCTCCCCATCCATCAAAAAGGCTGCATCCAAAACTTACTATAAAATCGGCGTTTTCCAGATCAAATGCTATAGGGCCCCTGCTTCCCTGCATAAGGAAATTAACCATGTCATAGGTATCTTCTTCTCGTGGCATAACCATGTAGTTAGGGCTTCCTATAGAGCTTAGCAGTCTTTTAATAAGAAGGGCCATGGTAGAGCGAGACTGATTTCCATCTATAGCTGCCAGTTTTTCTGGGCTTCCTTTCTCCCTCAACCCTTTTATCCTTGTTGCCAACTCATCTATAGCCTCATCCCAGGGTATCTCTTTCCACTCCTGAGATCCCCTTGGTCCAACCCTTTTCATTGGTGCCTTCCACCGGATCCCCTCATTGTATAGAATTTGGAGACCTGCCATACCAAGGGGGCATATCCCTCCCTGATTTACTGGATAATCACCCCTGCCTTCTATCTTTACTGCTCTGCTGCCAACCTTTCTGACCTGAATGCCACATGCACCGGGGCAGAGAGTACAGACAGAGTTTAAATAAGAAAATTTTCCTCTAACCGGCACAGGCACCCATGACCAGTTCTGGGTCC
Source organism: Desulfobacteraceae bacterium (assembly GCA_030612685.1). Taxonomy (GTDB): domain Bacteria; phylum Desulfobacterota; class DSM-4660; order Desulfatiglandales; family B25-G16; genus JAUWNK01. The sequence continues at coordinate 9,301 of JAUWNK010000057.1, read as the reverse complement.
ATATGGCTATATCATCGATAAGCTTCCAGGGAAGTGGGGACAAAAGGATTCCCCCTGTTCCTCCCACGGCAAATTTGATAAAATTCCTTCGGTTAAACTCCATTTTTTCTGCCTTTATTATAACTACTCAGCCACAGATCTACGCTGATTACCGCTGATATTTTTTCTTTTATTATCTTTATATTTAGACCTATCTGTGTTCATCTGTGTTAATCTGTGGAAATCTGCGGCTGAATAGTCACTCCTTATTTATGACATACAAAGCAGGCGTTGTTATCTTCCTTTCCTTTTTTAGTATGGCACTCAGCACAATCATCCATCTTCATATTATCCCATGTATTTCTCTTGTATCCGGCAATATTCCTTCCCCATATATCGATACTGTAACCGGTTAATCTGTTAACCTTGTATGGGGGTGAGGTTTTTCTTGTAGCAAAATCGCCATGGCAGACACTGCATTCAATCTCAGCCATCTTTACATGGGCAATGTGGGGGAAATATACACAATCTGGTTGGCGTGAGTAGATAAGCCAGGGTATTTCCTTTTCTGGCCCGACATACTCAGTAAAAAGCTTTACCTCTTCCGGGCTTTCAGTTAGAGGGGATTCTGGATCCTCATGACACTCTATACACTTTTTAATTTTAGGGATTCCAGAAAATGTGCCATCTTTATAAAAGAAATGGCATTCTTCACAGTCCAATCCCGCATCTGATTCAGGGCCATGACTGGCATGAGAAAAGGTCAGTGGCTGACTCTTTTCAGAGTAAAGAAGGACAGGAAATATTATCCATCCAACAATAAGGGCACCAATTAAACCAGCTAATAAGAATATCCACCCGCCCTTTGTAGACTTTCTTGCCTCTTTGGGATCAGCTTCCATACTGAGCCTCTTTTTCTTTTTTGATCAATACTCAATTGCCGCCCTTTTATCCGATGCTTTTCTCTTTGTCAAGGGAAAAGACCCTATGATTCCCTTTTTCCTTTGTTTGCAAAAATCACATAAAATATGATTCCTATTATGCGCAGAACAATAATTCCTAAATTCCTTAATTTAATTCCCCTGCCCAGCCTGTCCCGGGAGTACAAGATACTCCACGATAAGGAAGGATGATCTACTCAAAACTACCTTGGGCGGAAAGCGGTAAAGCAGCAGGGAATTCTATGTATAATGACCTTTTCTCTTACTCTTACAGAATTGTCAAATGTTGATTCCTGGCTTTTAATAATTTGCTTGACAAATGTTTATATATTTATTAAAAATGTATTACATTGTTAATGCATTGAGCATAGAATGAAAATAGAAAGAATCTCATGGGATCAAGAAACTGCCGATCATATATCCAACCACTCCGTTACACCAGAAGAAGTTGAGGAAGTCCTCTTCAATGATACAGATCTCCCAATCATTATGCGAGGAAAAGAAGGCAAATATCTTGCTTATGGTAAAACTCACGCAGGTCGATTTTTATTAGTAGTGTGGGCTTCCAAATATAGAAAGACCAAAATAGTTACAGCCAGGGATATGACAAAAAATGAGAAACAATTTTACAGAAAGAGAAAAAAATGAAAGTGCCAAAATTTAAGAGTTTAAAAGAGGAAAGAGAGTTCTGGGACACCCATGACTCTACGGATTACCTGGACGATTTTGAAGTGGCTAAAGATGTTGTTTTTGTTCGACCCAAAAAGGAGGTCATCTCTTTGCGTCTTGACCCTACAATTATAAAGAAGTTAAAAGAACTTGCTGATAGAGAAGGCCTCTTACCTACAACTTATGCAAGGATGTTAATCATTAAAGGAATCCGAGATAGGGCAGTTTAAATAGATCCTCATATAAAGGAATATTTTAATGCCTCCTGTTCACCCCGCCCTGTTAGATCTGCAATTATTTAACCATGATGGCCTGTCCTTTCGTGCCCCAGGCCGCCTCGCCTTGCTTGGCTGGCGGGCGAGCCCTCCATACTACCGGCGGACAAGCCCGCCACAGTAAAGGCGGATAAGCCCGCCAAAATAACGGCGGGTAAACCTTGAGCGGAAATCGGTAAAAAGGTTCAAAGTTTTATATTTAGGCTCTGAGCCCTGATCTCTTTGCTCCATACGCTTTGCGCCGTGCGTTATGCACTATCTCCCAGCTCCAGCCAGAACCGCCCAAACGGTTTTTAACAATATCTTATAATCTAACCACAATGACCAGGTGTCAATGTATTTGAGATCCATCTCCATCCATTCGTCAAAGCCTACTTGGTTCCGATTGGGCGTGATCTGCCAGATACAGGTCAACCCGGGCTTCATGGACAGACGCCTCCTCTGCCAAATGTCGTACTTTTCCACCTCAGCGGGTATAGGCGGACGGGGACCCACAATACTCATCTCACCCTTAAGCACATTGATTAACTGTGGCAACTCATCTAAGCTGGCCTTCCTCAGAAGTTTGCCAACAAATGGGATAATCCGCGGGTCATTATTGATCTTAAAGGCGGGGCCGTCAGCCTCATTTAATTTATCCAATTCATAGCGTCTTTCCTCGGCATCTGCCATCATGGTCCGGAATTTATAAATCATGAACCTGCGCCCATTGACTCCGGAGCGTTCCTGTTTGTAGAAAATCGGCCCTCTGGAGGAAAACTTTATAGCACAGGAAATGATCAGAAAAATGGGCATGAGCAGAACGATGGCCATACCGGCAAACAGGTAGTCAAAGGTACTTTTGATGAGAAGGTCTCCATACTTTTGAGAGGTGGTTGTCAGGGTCATGGTTGGAATGCCCAGAAATTCCTCAAACTGTATGGAGGCAATGCCTGGATTATACATGAGCCTATGGATCTGCCAGTCTGGTACGATACGGACCGGCACGCCGATCTCCTCGGCAATAGCTATACATTGAGTAGCATTATCGATCTTGTTGAGTGGCATGGCAAAGATTAATTCATCCACAACCTGTTCTCGTAGGATTCCCCCCATGTGATCGACCGTTCCTATAACCTGAATGCCGTTTTTTACCTGTTTGCCAATCTCGGATTTATCCAAATCCAGGCAGCCTATAATCCTGTACCCCGAGCTCAAACTGTCTCCCATGGTATCGATGGCATCCTTGGCCCTGTCTCTGCTGCCGATAATAAGGATATTACGAAAATTGAATCCCTTTTGCCTGTAGTGAGTTAAGATCTTGTAGGTAACTCCCTTGCTGAGGGTAAGCAGCCCGAGATTCAGCATGAAGAAAAGGCCCATCATGATCCTGCTTACATCAGTTATCTTGATAAAGTACATGCAGAGGATCATAATGAACATCCCGGTAGATACGGCCTTAATCATGTTCCAAAGTATATCACCCGGTGTCTGTTTTCTGTAAGATTTATACAGGCCAAACAGGTCAAAAGTCACATACCATATGATAATAATCATGAGCAGGACAATGTAGTAGTTGGGTGCTGTGGTAAGGCCCCGGAAGGGCATAGGCAGAAGATATAGCTTAATGAAATAGGCCGCAATAAAGGCTGTGGCTGTCAAACCAATGTCCAGAATCTTGTGGGCCTGGACAATAAGCTTAGATCGTTCTCTCAGCATGTTTATCTATTATCCCTTAATCCCTATTGAAAAATCTTGGAATTCAGCCCATCAAAAGGTTCACAGCCCTTGTAGTCTTCCATTTGGACATAATCATATAGTCTATTCAGAGAAGCAGATAAGAATCTCATAAAATTTCATTCTTCATAGAAATAATGCTCAAACGCTTTCTAAAAGCGAGAGATATGTTTCTCGCGACATACCAATTACTTTCATATTATTCTTGATGATAAATACAGGCACTTCCTTATATTTAGGAATAACAACCGGTCGTATTGCACCGGGGTAATGATATACCAAATGATCACCCTGAGTGCGAACATATTTGCACCAGCTGCTTCAAATATTTTTACTTGAACCTGATAGTTCGTAGGCTTAATGACTGATGTCATATGGCAACTTCAATAGGTGTAAAACCTACCAATTCTTTCCTTAGAGAAAAGACAGCATCCCGATTTTCAACAAATCCAGTCTCTTCCATAAGCCTATCAAAGGTGCCCATCTTTTGGGCTTCTTCTAAATTGATTAAAATTACTTCCTTCAAATTCTTCTTTGCTTGCTCAATAAATTCTCCACAAGATGCAATGTCAAGTTCCGGACAGTAAGATACATACATATTCCCTTCTTTCCAGAGCTCTTCTGTTAATTTTATTTTCATTTTCCCTCCATATCCAATCTTAAATTATCATGGCGATATATTCCACCGATGTGTCTTCTTTCCCAATGATAGGAAAACGACCTGGTACTTTTTTTAAAACCAAATATCAACAAAGGAGCCATCCGTTATATAGGCTTGAATTTTGTTATGATAAATATCAGTTCCTGGGCTTCCTAATATATCATGAAACTCTATATCAATGATTCTCTTGAGTTTGGTGAGATCTATCATCGTATTTTTTCTATTCGCTCCAGGAAGCTTGTACTATTTGTATTGTATTTGGATTTTCTGGAGAAGTGATAGATAAAGATATTGGCATCTACGAAGATAGAGGAACTGTCTTCCAAATCGGAGAGGAACATAATCAAGACTCTTCAGGGAGAAATTTCGGGGAAAGGGCAATCTCATCAATCGTGCTATCATCGAGACCGCTAAATACGCCACTCGTGGCTCTGACAACGCTTTCTCCTTCCTCAAGGGTTATTCTTACCTTTTCATGTTCCTTTAGATTTAACGGAGACAAAGGTTTTAAGACCCCATCTTCATACACTGCTTCTATATTCTTGGGCATTTCAATACCTCCTGAAGACAATCAACAGAATAAAAGCTTATTTTTGATATTATCTTGAAGGTTGGAGCTTGTCAAACTGCTTTTTGCTTCACCCTGTTTAATAAAAAACTTGCCCCAGAAAGGTTTAAAATATGATCAATTTAGTCTATTTCTAAACAATGGTATATAATTCCTTTATTAAACAGGGCAAGACACGACAACTCTTTAAATTCTTTATAATCCATAATCTTTACCCCGCCTGCCCTAATGGAATGTTTACCCCGTTGAATGTTTACCCCGTGTAATTCACTTTAGTGACAGCGAAGCGTATTTCACTGGGGTTTACCCCGTTTAATTCCGAAGGACAGCGAAGCGTATTTAACTGGGGCCTTTCCCTATTCAACTGGGGAAGTTGTAGTTATATTCCATTGGGGTTGAATGCCGAAGGACAGCGAAGCGTATTTGACTGGGGCACGCAGCGCCTTGCGATAGACCCCAATCGCTTCCTAAAAGATTTTTTTGATCATACCTTAACAAGGATACGGTATTTATAGAGGGTATAGATTGGTAATTACGCTCCACGTTTAAAGGTTTAAAAGGATCAGACCTCCTATCCAACCGCTTGGAGCTTGCTGACTTCCGACTCTAAAGTCCTCATCAAATTTTGGATGGCTCCAATCTCCTCCTCCCCAAAATATTTCTCACCACATTTGCTGCAGATATATGCAGGAATATGTTGCAGAAAGAGGTGATAACCTTTACGGTTAATAGTATAAGTTGAATCGGATTTCTCCATCTCCCCATTACAGTATAAACACTTCATCGATCTTCTCCTCTCTTCCTGGTTTTGAAGGTCTTTTCCCACTTATCTTCAGTAGGAACATATGCTGTGATAATTCCCAGATACTCTTCCTTCGGAGAACAGATGACATGAACAGGCCTTCGTTTATCAGTCATAGCAAATATCAAGCAACTATGACCTCTTTTATCTTCAGGATAGTCCTCTATAACCTCCCCTTGGAATATAACCTGACTAACTTCTTTCGTTGAAATTATTTCTTCCTCAGTATTCATTTCATCAACAGCATGTTCCGTGTAAATAATCCTCTTTTTTGCTGTCTTTCTTGCTTCTTCAAGAAAACCCATGACTTGGTATTAGGCTAAAACACTCTCCTTAAAAGTTATGGATATCAATCTTATACACTTATTCTTTATAAATTTTACTAGCCAAAAAACAAAAAGACAAGGAAATTATACCTACTCCTCGCCCTTTAGGGTTATCCGATACCTATCTCTACATTTCATCCTTTGGCGTTGATCTCTTGTGCCTGCTTGAGCCCGAACTCCTGGTCAGAGCTCGCTACCATGGTGCGAAACTTATATGCCCTGAAATGGGTCCCGCCCCTTCCCCACCGTTCCTGACGATAGAAGATGGGGCCGCCATCTTCTATCTTAATAGCTAAGCCAATGGGCACAAAAACAGGTAAGGACAGAATGATCATTATGGTAGAAAGAATCACATCCAGGGGACGTTTTAGAAAGGGTTCCCTGACTATGGATGCTGCGATAGAATGTGCTTTGAGTGCTGACAATTATTTAACCCATAAACAGTAAAAGTAAAGAATTGGATTAAAACAGGCAGGGAACAATAATTAATTAAGGTGACCTCTTTTTTACTTCAATCTGTGCTCAAGAGAACAGCATCCACGGCGAGCGAGGCTGCCGATTTTGCAAGCCCTTCATCGGCGGTAATAAGCGTTGCTCCTTCCGACGAAGCAACTGCCAAATGTATGGCATCAAGACTCTTCAGCGATGTTGTGAACTGTCCAATCCAGTCTCTGGCTAATCTATAGTGGTGTGGCTCAATGAGAAGATTGGCATAAAAAAGATCATCCAGGTGTGAAAGAAATTTGGCAATAATTCTGCTTCCATCATTACGATCCAAGCCCCCTTCACGGATTTTCCTGGATATTGCCGAAAACAGTTCCAGTTCTGTAAGACTACTGATAGCAGGCCGAGTATGGGCGGTGATAAAGGCTTCAGCCTTTTCACTCAATGGTTCTGGGCAGTAGTAGGCCACAATGATAGTAGTATCCACATAGAACATTAATAGCGTTCCTCTTGTCTTTCCCGAATTACCGTATCTGCCAATGGTTCTCCGGTGATCCGAATAGAGGTACGAAAATCCTTTAAGCTTGGCAGCGGCCTACCTTCACCCTGCGGTGGCACAAGTCGGGCCACCTCTTTACCTCGACGAAGGATAACCACCTCGCCGCCCACCTTTACCCGATCAAGAAGGGAGCTCAGCTTACTCCTTGCATCCTTAACGTTTATCTCCACTGTGACTCCTTTTTATTTATATGTACATCTTTAGTGTACATTTTATTTATGGAGAGGTCAACCAAAAAGAGAGCAAGCATTACCGGTTACACTCATCTCGCCCTTGAGGATATTGAGGACCTGTGGAAATACATCTAATAAATTACCGAAAAGTGCTTGCCCCGCCTGTCTTGCCTGCCCCGCAGCTCCGGGAGATGGTACTGGGGCCTTCCCCGTTAAATTCACATCAGTGACAGCGCAGCGCATTTAACCGGGGCCTGCCCCGGTAAATTCAGATCAGTGACAGCGCAGCGCATTTAACCGGGGTAGCTCCGGGAGATGGTACTGGGGCCTGCCCCGTAGCTCCGGGAGATGGTGCTGGGGTAGGTATGAAATATCATACTGGGGTTAAATGATTTTGTCGTTCTATTTAACCGGGGGCCGCCAAGCTGATCCACCGAACTTACCGGTGGACCCGCCCGCCTCGCCTGAGCTCGCGATGGCGGGCAGGCTTTCAGTGGCGGGTAAACCTTGAGCGGAAATCGGCTTGATTTTTCCAGCTAGTGTTCCTTATTTTTATAGATGTCCCCCTTTTAACAAAAGGCACTTGACATGCTGTGCATTTCAATGTAATGTAGTGTCCTACATATCTTTTCATTAGAAGGAGTTGACCCTGGCGCTGCGCTTCAGGGTTATTGATGAGAGAAACGTTATATTGAGCATGGAGTTGTCTTTTTTTGCAGCATGCCCTCTAACAGGGGGCCTCAGCGTGCCGGCTCAAACTGTGCGCACGAGCAACGAGCCAATGTCTAATAGGGCCTCTGTCCGTGTGCGCCAGTTTGAGCCGGTCTGCCGTCATGTCCTTGTAAGGCATGGCAAAAAAAGACATCTCCATGCTCTTTTACATATTAAGTTTCTCAGGAGGTAATAATGGCAAGTGTTCAAAAAAGCATGAGGATTCCTAAGGAAATGGTTAGAGAGATTCAGGGTATTGCCCAGCAATCGGGAAAAGGCTTCTCTACCATTACAAAGGAACTGCTTGAAGAGGCAATTAAGATGCATCGCTGTCCTGGCATCGTTTTTGCCGAAGGTGTCAGTGCACGAAGGGCTCGAATTGCTGGAACTGGCATAGAGGTTTGGGAGGTCATTGCTAACTACAAGAGTGTTGGTGAGGACTCTGAACGTCTGCATACCATCTTACATTGGCTCACTGAATTGCAACTCAGAGCTGCATTAGGCTACTATCGGGCATATCCAAAGGAGATTGACGACCTTATAACTCAAAATGAAAATTGGACCAAGGAAAGCATTCATAAAAGATACCCCCTTCTTGCAGGAAGTAGGGTATGAAATATTACCTCGATGAAGATATAAGCCCAAAGATTGCAGAGATCTTAAGAAAGTATCAGGTTGATGTTGTTAGTACCCATGAGATGGACATGACCCAGGCCCTGGATAGAGAGCAATTGGAATATGCGGCCTCGGAAGGTAGGTCCATTGTAACCCGAAACCGGGACGACTTTATCCGCCTTACGGTTCAATTCTTTAACGAACTTCGTCCCCATTGTGGGGTACTCATCGTTCCCCGTACCATCCTTGGGGATAAATTTTCCCTTATCGCCGAGGCCCTTAAAAAATATGCTTCCAAACATCCACAGGGGATGGAACCATATACTATCGATTTTCTGTAACTCTAGCCTACTTCACTGGGGTTTACCCCGCCTGTCCTGCCCGCCACGTAGCTCCGGAAGATGGTACTGGGGTTGCCAACTGTTTTATTATTTTCAAAAAACCGCTTGCCATACTACAGCTTTCGTAGTATGAGACCTTTGAAAAATTACCTTACAAGTCATTGCGAGGAGCGAAGCCTGCCCGCCATCGGCTTCGCCTTCAGGCGAGGCGGGCGGGCGACGTGGCAATCCTTTATATTTTCAATGAGTTAGAGATTGCTTCACATTCGTTCGCAATGACAGAGTGGCCATTTTTCAAAGGTCTCGATACGATCATGGGGTAACAGCCGCTCTCTACGCTTTTACGAACAAGGTAAAACATCCAAATTTGGCGGCATGGATACGGATGCCGCTGAAGACTTGCTGGCCGCTCTTGATGCTGCAGAATCTCTTAAGGATATAAGTCCTTTAAAAAGCGTCGGTCTGCACAAGTTGTCCGGGGACAGGGCGGGACAATGGGCGATGACGGTAAACGGACCGTG
>JAUWNK010000173.1 GCA_030612685.1 Desulfobacteraceae bacterium | reverse complement strand
GAGGCACGCTATATCTGCCCAGAATGCGGCCATAAGCTTTTCAGGGGTGCTAAGAGGTGTAACAGGTGCAAAACACCTGTTGATTTAGACTAAAGGAAAATATAACCGCCCACTCGTCCCGCTTTATGGGACTCATTCGAGGCACCCCAGTTAAATACTTTCAGGTTTAACGGGGCAGGCAGAGAACGCATAGTAAGATCTCCTATACCTGATTCCATGCTCTTCTCTGATTACTCTGCGTCTCAAGTGAGAGAAACAAACGGGTGGTGAATAAGCAGTAATCTTTAAACCCAAATAAGGAGAAGGATTATGCAGCTAACAGCAATGATTGTGAATCTTATCTATTCTATAATAGGTGGCCTCTTAACCTTACTTTTTATGTATATCGGCTATAAAATGTTTGACAAATTTACCGATTTTAATACTTCGGATGAGCTGGGTAAAGACAACAAAGCAGTCGGATTGGTTGTGCTGGGGATTTTTGTTGGTGTTGGGGTTGCCATAGGCCTGGTTATCGGATTGGGCCTTAATTGAGGACGATGTCGGTCGAGCGCTGTCTGTTGTTAAAAATAACCAAGAAATGTGACTACTCAGGTTTCAAGTTTAGTTGTTCACGCCTGCCCGCCGGACGGCAGGCGGGGATGTTTACGAACAGGCCAGACGAACATTTACCCTGTTAGGGGACTCTGACAGGGCGTTCTGGCGTTCGTGGTTTCATCAACTATCTCAAGAAACCTGCCAGCCGGACGGCAGGCGGGTATGAGGAGCGGAAATCGACCAACCGTGAACCAGACAACCTGAATATTTACCAAGAAAGATTCTAAGATACTCACAGATCTTGTCTGGCTTTTTCACCGCCACGTTAAAAAAGGCTTGGAGTGGTAATAAAATAGTGGTTTTTTATTCGGACTAATTTTTTAGCTTAAAGGCCAGAATCTGTAAAGAAAAATCCGCAATGAAAACATGCGTCGTGACCTTCCTTTTGCCCTTACTCATATGTGCATGCTCTTTCTCTCAAAATTTAACTCCCACAACTAATGATTATAGAGGGCAGAGCAAGATAGATTTCAAACGGGACTTAACTACACCCTCTTTAAGATTAATCGGGCACTGGAAGTCAAAAGTAGGAGACAATCTTTATTATTCAGCCATAGACAGTTCTCAAGGAATTGGTTCATATTTTTTGGTTCAACCTAATGGAAACGTGGCTCATTATCAGTATAGCATAGTCAGCGAGATGTCTAATGGTGAACAAGTAAAAGTTAAGCTGCTAAACAGTGATGACTGGTCGAGAGTGGAAACATATTATATCAGTAAAGATGGGAAACGAATGATTATAGAAACGGTGCTGTTGGGATTTGAAGTTTCTGCAACATTGGAATATATTGATTCTAAAACAACGCCTGAATAAATTTTTCTAATCACCATTTGACTCTCTTACTTTTTATTGAGACCGGCAACTCAGAAAAATTTTTGAAAAATTAAGGTTAATTATTATGATTCAAACAGAGATTTGTCCCCTTTCTTAACAAAATGCCAAGATATTCCAAAAGAGATGACAATAAAGTTAAGAATCAAGGTATAAAAAATCCAGTAAATTACGCTGCGCTTAACTATAGCCCTGCCATTAGGTTGACAGGGCTTTTCTTTTATATTCCAATTTCAGTTAGGATTCCTACCTGCCTTATCAGTATCTCAAAAGAAAATTTCCATCTTTCCTGTTTTTATATGATTTTTTATCTTCATTAAGAATTGTCTGATATTGATGATTATTATGGAGAATGATTATGCAGTTGACAGCAATGATCGTGAATCTTATCTATTCTATCTTTATTTTCCCAGAGACTTAAATCAATTTTTCCTTGCCTAAAGTTAAAGGTTGCGATATATTCTTACCAGTAAGATCAAAGAATTCAAAGGAGTTGAAAATGACAGTGTTAGCAACGACAAAGATGTCCTCCAAAGGCCAAGTTGTTATCCCGGAGGACATTCGCAAGCGACTTGGCTTCAAGGCTGGCTCCCAATTCGTGGTGGTAGGCGAGAAGGATGTGGTGATCCTTAAGTCAATTTCACCGCCTTCCATAGAGGAATTTGATATACTTATCGCTGAAGCCCGGAAACAAGCTAGGCAAGCCGGTATGAAAAAATCAGACATCGCCGCTGCAATTGCTAAAGTACGAGAACATAAGTGAGAATCGTACTCAACACGAATGTATTCATCTCGGGTGTTTTCTTTAGCGGACCTCCATATCAAATTCTTAAGGCGTGGCGTGATGCAAGGTTCAATTGGTGATCTCGCAGGAAATACTTGAAGAATACCAGCGGGTGGGAGAAACTTTGGCAGACCAATTCCCGGGCGTAGATCTAGGCCCAATTCTTGAGATCCTTACTGTTAAGGCAAAACTGACACTGTCTCCAAGCTTGCCCGAGCCGGTAAGCGATAATCCTGATGATGACAAGTTTCTGGCCTGTGCCTTGGCAAGCAAGGCAAAGCTGATTGTTAGTGGGGACAAGCACTTATTAAACGTATCTGGTTATCGTGGGATAGATATTATAAAGCCTCGTCAATTTGTTGATGATTATCTTAAGAAGGGATAGGGTGTTGATTTGGCCGCGTTGCTCTACCTAACATTCTTCAATAGCTGGTTCTGGAATAAGATGATCGGTTTTATATTTGAATCAAAGACAAAGGAAGAATTATAATGACGGGGACTAAAGGGGTAAAGGGGGACAACTTGATATCTTAATATATAAGGTTGGTTCTCAAGCAAATTAAATAAAATGAGGGGTGCCCTCCTTTTTTCAGAGGAGCTTAAGTGGATAATGGTTGGTTATAGTTTTAAAGTGTTGATCCAGGGTAAATAGTGTTAGATTGTTTTCCAAAGATAATTGTGCGATTAGCAAATCTACAGCACCAATGGTTATCCCCTTTTTTGCTAATTCAAAGCCCATCAGCCCTGCCTCTTTGTGAGTCTCCTCCCTTTCCATAATTTTCTCGATAGACAGAAACAATTTATCCAAAATAGATATCTCCTTTTTCGTCTTGGCCCCTCTATATAATTCTAAGGCGACAATTCCTGTATAGTAAGCGTTGCTATCCCTCAATGCCTGAATCACTTGTCTTCTTAGCGAAGTTTCTTTGTTCCTGAAAAAATCAATCCAGACCGAGGTATCAACCAATACCCTATCTTTCATGCCTGAGCCTCTCCCAATCATCGGAAAAATCTAACTTACCTGCCTCCCTAATGATTTCGTCCAGCCTTCTCTGTCGAATATATTCTTTCAATGCAGTAATAATAGTTTCCGTCTTTGTTTTCTTTTTTGCGGTCTTCATTGCCTCATCAATTAATTCTTTAGGTATGTTTAAAGTAGTCTTCATGATACCTCCAATTTGATAAAAACATATGTATTATAATTAATTTTTCTATGTATGTCAAATAATAATTGTATTTCTATTCTCGTGGTTTTTTATTGTTTCTAAGTGGAAAGGCCCTCTGAAGGGATTTTTTATTAGGAGAAATTCAGGGTCACCCCAAATTCAAAGTCCATTCCCGTTCCTGTCTTTACAGAAAACCCTATTTCATCCATCTCAAGATGCTTAATAGGCTACCTCCTTATCTTACAATCTTCATTTGAAGATTTTAATTACATCTCACTGCTAACAGGATACTGATAAATATAGGCGAGAAAAAAGTGGTTGTGGTTTTGATTAGTATATATGCTACTTGAAAACTTGATGGCGAAAAAAATCAGGTATAAAGTTTGCAATCTTAATTTAAATCAGATAAAATATAAATTTTGAATATGGTAAGAAGTCAATAGTTCAGGCACTTCGTAAAAGGAGGAAAGAGTATCTTTCCATAAATAACTCAACAGGATGAAGGAGTAACAAATTTGGCTAATAATATAGATAGACGCAAACAAACAAGAATCCACGTCAGATGGCCCATTACTGTATCAATTGATGACGGTTCAATAGAAGGAGAAACAAGAGATATTACTGTTGTTGGTATGTTAATCAATTGTACGGAGCCACTGCGCCTAAATGAAAATTATCGAATTTCCATTAGCCCTCCAAATCACCAGAATATAGACCTTAGCTGCAAGGTGATCTGGTCGAATCTCTATAGTACTGATGGCGAAAATACTTATGGTATGGGCTTTTGCTTTGTAAAAGTTTCTGATAAAGACCGCCATTTCCTTAGCGAGGTGGTCTCAACTCATCATAAATGATGAGAGGAAACAACTACCAGGTCGCTATAGCCCATTTCCAGATCAGTGCACCAATGGAAGAAATAACAGAAAAACTTACCATTAAAATCACAGATAGTGGGATTGTTATCCTCAGCGGGGAGGAAAACAGTTTGCACTTTACATCAGGTGAGGCATTAATGTTGCTCGATATACTCAAAAATGAAGAACCGAGATTAAGAAAAATGGCTGAGGAAGCTTTATCCATACCCATAAAAAATCCAAGTTTGAATAATATTCATAGCCGGGGGAGCCTTCTGGGACATAAGAAATTGGTAGATTTCGGATATCATCTTAGTAGAACAGATTCTTTAAAAAAAGTGGAAAAGCTATTTTGTTAGTGAATCCAGGGTTAATGAGTGACCTGACAGCCAAGTACTTCAGAAACGGTATTAGCAAGGGCAGTGTTTATCTCTATCGTGTTAGTATTAGGTCGGTCTTCTTCTTTTCTCTCCTTCAAAACCTTGAGCGCTTCGACCAGCCAGGTAACCGCCAAATCTGGGGGAACCTTGCTGGTGTCAATCACCAGATCAAAGGCAGTGGCTGCTGCTGCATCCTCCCACCGAATATCGTAAAAAGATTTTACGAAAGCATCTCGCATACTATCCCTTTCTTTTAGTAACGCTTCGGCCCTGTCCGGCTCTTTTATTCTTTCCTTTTCCATTACCTGCCTTACCCTAATGGGGAAAGGGGCTTGTATCCGTACGTTCAATACGTCGGCAAAGCCACTCAAAACGGCAAAGGCACCCCGGCCTACTATCACCATCTCTCCATGGCGGGCTAGAGCCAGAATTACATGCTTTAAAAATTTTATCGTCGTCGTTCTCATGTCGTCAAAGCGTGCCCAAAAGCCTGGCATAGATTCATACACTTCCCTGAATTGAACAATACTATACTCTACGAACACCTTTTCGATCATGCCTTTGTCTACGAAATGATAGCCCAGAGCCTCTGCTACCTTCTCACCGATATA
>JAUWNK010000098.1 GCA_030612685.1 Desulfobacteraceae bacterium | reverse complement strand
CAATATCAATTTTAAGGAATTCCTCCTTGCTTCCATAACCCAACATATCCAGAAGGGCCTTATTGGCATTTAAAAATTTCCCTTCCTTGCTGCTCACGTATAATCCACAGTGGACATTTTCAAATAATCTCTTGTAATCCTTCTCTGAGGCCCTTACTTTTTCTTCACTTTTTGCTCTCAGGGCAATATCTCGATATATGCACACCTTGGATACGGTACCGTCGGAATTTTTCAAAGGGAATTCAATAAAATCATACAATTGATCCAAATTTGGGATGTAGTGCTCCCAGCGAATTGTTTCCCCGGCAACCACCTCCTTTGCCTTGCACCAGGGGCAGGCTTCTCCCATCCCGTATATAATTTGATAACACTTTCTTCCAATGGCCTGTCCAAAATTTTTAATCATAACATTATTCATGTATTCCATGTTAAAATCCTCATCAACAATATAGACTCCATCCACCATTGCTTCAAAAATAGAGGTGATGTTTGTTCTCTCTATATCGATCATGATTTTTCTCCATTTAGGTTTCTTATTATTCGTAACTACACAG
Source organism: Desulfobacteraceae bacterium (assembly GCA_030612685.1). Classification (GTDB taxonomy): domain Bacteria; phylum Desulfobacterota; class DSM-4660; order Desulfatiglandales; family B25-G16; genus JAUWNK01. The sequence goes on along the minus strand of JAUWNK010000098.1, from coordinate 10,664 downwards.
GTTCAAAGTTCCGGGTTCAAGCCTGCCCGCTGGATGGCAGGCGGGGTTCAATGGTTATTTGCTGAACCATTAACCGTTAAACGCGGGTTTTTCATGAGCCGGTTGAGGAGCCTTGGCATGGACAATGGTTCATGGCTCCAAGTTGAACCCCTGAACTGTGAACCCCTGGCCCAGACCTGATTTCAAGAAGTTGGATTTTAGAGAGATACTTTTAAATAGTCAGGAGTTGCTTTACTTGATAACGGCCATCGCGCCATGGCGGGCTTGAACCTGACAACCTGGGTATTTACGAATTGTGAATAATGACCAATGACAAATGACAAAATTAAGGAAATTTCATTATGCCTGTACCTAAAAAGAAAACATCAAGATCAAGAAGGGATATGAGGAGATCTCATGATCATCTCAAAATGCCCAACATCTCATTTTGCCCTCAATGTCACGAGCCTGTCCTTCCTCATCATGTATGCATGAGTTGTGGTTCCTATAAGGGTAAGGTTATAATCAAAAAAGAAGAGGGCTAATTTGAATATAGCTGTGGATGCAATGGGAGGAGACCATGCACCTGGAGTGATCATTCAAGGGGCCCTTTGGGCATATTCTGAATTGGGGGTAAATGTTACCTTAGTGGGAGATGAAGACCGCATCTGGAAAGAGCTCGCTAAAGAGGGAAAAACAGGTAACGGCGTCCAGATACATCATTGTTCCCAGATGGTGGCAATGGATGAATCGCCTCTCAAGGTTCTGCGACAGAAGAAGGATGCCTCTATCATGGTGGCCTTTGACCTTGTAAAAAAAGGTAAGGCCGAGGCTGTTGTCAGTGCCGGAAACTCAGGGGCAACCGTAGGGGCTGCTGTCCTTACTCTTGGTAGGATAAAAGGGGTTGAAAGGCCGGCTTTGGCCGGGATCTTTCCTGGTGTAAAGGGAAATGTTGTCTTGATTGATGTTGGGGCTAATGTTGACACCAGGCCTAATCAACTCTTTGAGTTCGGGATTATGGGTGATATCTTTACCCGCTCGCTCCTTAATATTGATAATCCAAAGGTTGGGATATTGAATATCGGTGAAGAGGGAAGCAAGGGCAATGAACAGGTCAGAATTGCCCACGATTTGTTCAAAAAGGGCCCATTTAATTTTGTGGGGAATGTTGAAGGAAGGGATATTTTTTCTGGAGATGTACAGGTAATCGTCAGCGATGGGTTTGTAGGAAATGTAGCGCTTAAATTAAGTGAAGGAATGGCAGACGCTATAAGTATCATGTTTGAAAGAGAGATTTCCCGGCGCTTTATTTCTAAGCTTGGGTTTTGGCTAAGCAGGAGGGCATTTGAAACCTTTAGAAGGAAACTCGATTATGCAGAGTATGGTGGAGCCCTTCTTTTAGGGGTCAAGGGGGTTGGAATTATATGTCATGGCAGTTCTTCCTCTAAGGCTATAAAGAATGCGATTAGAATAGCTATAGATTTTGTCAATAACCATGTTCAAGAGCGGCTGGAAGAAGGGCTGGCTAAATTTCAATCCAAAGGCATTTAGAATAGTAGGAAGTAAGCAGTAAGCAGTAGGCAGAAAAAGGCAACAAGTAATGAGTAAAACAATAGATCGTTTACCGATAACTGGTCTACAACGGTCAACAGACAATGGTCAGCGAGCGACGAGTAACTAGGTGTCTATATAAGCTAAGATCTTATCATTTATCCGCCTGAGGCGGATTTATGTCAAGTTTTAAAAGGAGAATGGGTATCTCTTTTCAGGTATGAAGAAGCGGATACGTATAAGCCAGCTAATGGCACGGGTGAAGGCGGGCGGGAAGTCCTTAGAGAACTCACCCGTCAACTCTCCCTCTGGAATCTAAGACTTCGATGGCCGCCCGCCTGGAGCATCGGTAATGGACGAGCAGAAGTTATTGCCCAGTTCATTACCTGAAAAGAGATACCCCATGCTCCTCACAACTTGTCGGTTTGAGGCGAAGCTTCGTTAGCAACGAATAACGAGCAAGGAAAAGAATTGTCCGAATCAAAAAGAACAGTGGTTATAACCGGGGGTTCCATGGGAATTGGACGGGCAATTTGCCTCAGGTTTGCTAGAGAGGGTGCGAGGATTATATTTGTTCACTATGACCCTGATGACCTTAAAGCAAATGAGACATTAGGGATTCTTGATAAAGCGGATGTAGAGGCAAAAGCAAAGAAGCTCGATGTTTCTTCCTTTAGCGATGTTGAGGAATTTTTCCAGGAAGTAGTAAGAGAGTTTCATAGGGTGGATGTACTGGTTAATAATGCCGGGATAACAAGGGACGCATTTCTGATGAGGATGTCTGAAGATCAATGGGATCAGGCCCTTATGGTTAACCTTAAAAGTGTTTTTAATTGTACTAAGGCGGCAATGAGGTCTATGATGAAAGAGCGAAGTGGTAGAATTATTAATATTTCATCTGTAGTTGGAGAGATTGGAAATATTGGGCAATCTAACTATGCGGCTTCCAAGGCAGGTATAATGGGTTTCACTAAGAGTGTTGCACGGGAATTAGCTACCAGAGGCATTACCGTTAATGCAGTAGCACCAGGTTTTATTGATACGGAAATGACAAGAAACCTTCCTGAAAAGGCGAGGGAAGCCTTTTTGTCCCGGATTCCTATGGGTAGGATTGGCGAACCTGATGAAGTGGCTGAAACGGTTTATTGGCTGGCTTCCAAAGGAGCGACTTATATTACAGGGCAGGTTATTCATGTAAATGGTGGTCTTTATATGTAAGGTTATTTAAAAAATAATTTATGGAGGTGCGCATGTCGGTTGAGGAGAAAATAAAAAAGATTATTTGTGAGCAGTTAGAGGTTAATGAGGAAGATGTGGTTCCAGAGGCATCATTCGTGGATGATCTAGGTGCAGACTCCCTTGATCAGGTAGAATTGATTATGGCCATGGAAGAGGAATTTGATATTTCTATTTCTGACGAGGATGCTGAAAAGATCGTTTCTGTTCGGGACGCCATCGAATATATTGAAAAGATTAAAGGGTAAGCCCCCTTTGAATGATTAAGGAGAATACTTAGATGGCCAGGAGAGTTGTCATTACAGGGTTAGGAATGGTTACGCCACTTGGTATTGGAGTGGAGGGAAATTGGGAGTCTGTCTTAAAAGGTAAATCCGGGATAGGTCCTATCACCAAATTTGATGCATCTTCATTTGCCTCACAGATTGCTGGTGAGGTCAAGGGTTTTAAATCTGAGGACTTTCTTTCCCGAAAGGATGCTAAGCATCTCGATGTTTTCATTCACTATGCCATAGCCTCAGCTCGAATGGCCATTGATGATTCAAAGCTCAAGATAACACCAGAAAACAATAATCGGGTAGGGTGTGTTACAGGTTCTGGTATAGGTGGATTGGGCACGATTGAGTTTTATCATAGTGTTCTTTTAGAAAAGGGGCCAAGAAGGATAAGCCCCTTTTTTATCCCTGGCATAATTGCAAATATGGCCCCAGGCCAGATAGCTATCGAGTTCGGGGCCAGAGGTCCAAACACTTGCATAGTAACAGCATGTGCCGCTAGCTCTCATGCCATTGGTGAGTCGTTCAAGATAATTCAGCGGGCGGCGGCTGAAGTGATGATAACTGGCGGAACAGAAAATGTCTTAACCCCTTTGGCCTTAGGAGGATTTACCTCTATGAAATCCCTTTCAACAAGAAATGATGAACCTGAGAAGGCATCAAGGCCTTTTGATAAAAAAAGGGATGGTTTTATAATATCAGATGGTGGTGGTATCATTATTTTAGAAGAATTAAATCATGCGCTTGATAGAGGTGCAGATATATATGCTGAAATAATTGGATATGGCATGTCCTCAGATGCCTACCATATAGTCGCCCCTGACCCTGAAGGAATAGGGGCAAGCCTCTGTATGGAGGCAGCAATGAAAGATGCGGGATTAGATCCTACCGATATTGATTGTATAAATGCACATGGAACGAGTACAAAGCTGAATGATATCTCGGAGACAAAGGGAATAAAATCCGTTTTCGGGGATTATGCTTATCATGTTCCTATAAGCTCTACCAAATCGATGACAGGGCATCTTTTAGGGGGCGCCGGTGTGACAGAGGCAATATATTCCATTTTAACTATTAAAAATGGCGTTATCCCCCCAACTATCAACTATGAATTTCCAGATCCTGAATGCGATCTTGACTATGTGCCAAATAAAGCCAGAAAGAAAAGGGTGAGAACCTTGCTATCCAATTCTTTTGGGTTTGGTGGCACTAATAGCTCATTAATCTTCAAAGAATATATACCCTAATTTAAAAAAAGAAGTGAACTAAAGTTATAAGTTGAAAGTTAAAAGTTAGATGGTAGTCCAAAATCGCTGACTTTAGGCACTTTCAAATTTAGGCACTTTTAAATTTTAAGTGGATATGGATATAATAATTGGATCGGATCATGCTGGATTTGATTTAAAAGAGGACATAAAGAGATTTTTGTCCAAAAAAGGTAATTATATTGTTAAGGATATGGGGGCATTCAGTGATGACCCAGTTGACTACCCAATCATCGCCCATCAGGTAGCTAAAAACATTGCTGAGAACAAGTTTAGCAGGGGGGTGTTAATATGTGGTTCAGGGATTGGCATGTCAATCGTTGCCAACCGGTACGGGAACGTCAGGGCTGCCCTTTGCCACGATCTCTATACAGTTAGGCTTAGCAGAAAGCACAATGATGCCAATATACTTGTCCTTGGAGGCAGGGTTCTCGGTCTTGATCTGGCTTTAAGAATGGTAGATCTTTTTTTAAGCACCGATTTTGAGGGAGGCCGACATCAAAGGCGGTTGGAGGAGATTGATACTTGAAACTTGTTACTCTTTACTGTCTGCCTCTACTGCTTTTTGGTTGAATTTATTGCATTCATTTAGTTTCAAGTTTCAAATATTAAAGCGAAGGTACTAAATGAGCCTGAATAAGGTTGATTCTCAGATTGCTAAGGCTATTAAGGCAGAAACCAAAAGGCAGAGGGATAATATTTTGATGATCGCCTCGGAGAATTACACTAGCCAGGCAGTCATGGAGGCTCAGGCAAGTGTATTGACAAACAAGTACGCTGAGGGCTATCCAGGGGACAGGTACTATGGCGGGTGTGAAGATGTTGATGTTGTAGAAAATCTGGCTATAGAGAGGGCAAAAAAGGTCTACAAGGCGGAATACGCGAATGTGCAGCCTCATTCTGGCTCTCAGGCCAATATGGCTGTATATTTCTCCTTTTTAAAACCTGGTGATACAATACTGGGAATGGATCTGGCACATGGAGGTCATCTTACCCATGGAAGCAATGTGAATTTTTCTGGTATCTTTTATAGGCCCATATTTTACGGAGTTGATCCCCAGAGCCATAGATTAGATTTTGATCAGGTTAGATCCTTAGCCAGGTCTTTCAGGCCAAAACTGATAATCGCAGGTGCCAGCTCTTATCCAAGGATAATTGACTTTAAGCCCTTCAGACAGATTGCTGATGATATAGGTGCCTATGTGATGGCGGATATAGCCCATATCGCAGGTTTGATCGCAGCAGATCAGCATCCTTCACCGATTCTCTTAGCTGATTTTGTTACCTCTACTACCCATAAAACATTACGGGGTCCGAGAGGGGGATTTATATTGGCCAAAAAAAAGTACGCCAAAAAGATTGACGCTCAAATCTTTCCGGGGATTCAGGGTGGTCCCTTGATGCATGTTATTGCTGCCAAGGCTGTAGCCTTTCAGGAGGCAATGGCCCCGGAGTTTGCTGATTATCAGAGGCAGGTTGTAATCAATGCCAAGGTCTTAGCAGAGGAGTTATTGGCCTGGGGTTTGGAATTGGTTAGTGGGGGAACTGATAATCATCTTGTTCTGCTTGATCTTACCAAAACAGATCTGACCGGGCTTGAGGCAGAGAATGCCTTAGGACAAGCATGCATTGTTGTTAATAAGAATAGTGTGCCTTTTGACAAAAGGGGACCAAAGGTAACGAGTGGTATCAGATTGGGCACACCCGCTCTAACCACCAGGGGTATGAAGGAAAGAGAAATGAAGAATATAGCTGAATGGATTGCGAGGATATTGGAAAAGCCTTATGAAAATAAGGTCTTGAGAGATGTAAGATCAATGGCCCATTCTCTTTGCCGTCAATTTCCCCTCTATTAGTGTTTGTTGAGTTTCTTGGATTTTTGTGTTTGCCTTCCCTGTTGAATTCCCGCTTTGAGGGACCCCCTATGGGGATTTAATAGGATTAACACTCCTAAGTAAATTTGGGGGATTCATTGCCAAGACCCTCCTGGACAGAATATTTTATGTCAATTGCAAAGCTGGTAGCCACAAGATCAACCTGCCTGAGGAGGGAGGTTGGTGCGGTTTTGGTCAAGGATAAGAGGATTCTGGCTACAGGTTATAATGGTGCCCCCACTGGTATAAGACACTGTGAGGAGACCGGCTGCCTGAGGGAGAGGCTAAAAGTAAATTCTGGTGAAAGGCATGAGCTTTGCAGGGGTCTTCATGCCGAGCAGAATGTAATTATCCAGGCTGCCTATTATGGAGTTAGCACTAAAGGGACAAACCTTTACGCTACCCACATGCCATGTATCATTTGTTCAAAGATGCTGGTTAATGCAGGGGTAGAAAAAATCTTTTTTTTAGATGGTTATCCAGATCCACTGGCGGAGGAGATGCTGGATGAGGCTAATATAGAAGTAGTGAGGTTAACGATATGAAATGTCCATTTTGTAGTGAAATAAATAATAAGGTCATCGATTCCAGACTAGGTAAAGATGGAAGGATGATACGGAGAAGGAGAGAGTGCCTCAATTGTCAAAAGCGCTTTACCACCTATGAAAAGGTTGAGACTGTTTTGCCTATGGTGGTAAAAAAGGATGGAAGGAGAGAACCCTTCAGTCATGAGAAAATCAGGGCAGGCATCCAGAAGGCCTGCCAGAAGAGGCCAATAAGCATCAATAAGATTGATGATTTTGTTGATACCCTGGGTCAGCTATTTCAGGAAAGTGGTCATAGGGAGATAAATGGTTCTGATATAGGTGAAAAGGTGATTGAAAAACTTAAAGAATGGGATGATGTGGCCTACGTAAGGTTTGCATCTGTTTATCGGCAATTTAAGGATATAAATGAGTTCATGAGTGAATTGAAGGAACTTCTTGATGAAAGAAAAGGAGAAGATAAATAGTATGGACGAACACCAAGAGAAAGTTGCGATGTAGGGTTTGCTGTATGCAATTTTTGCTTAAGATTATCTCACATCCCACACCCCTTCAGGCTCTGTTGTTGTCTTAACATTCAAACTTTAGGCACTTTAGATCACTTTAGGCACTTATAATTTTTCGCGCCAATGGATATTGATGAAAGATTTATGAAACAGGTGCTCCGGCTGGCAAGAAAAGGCCTGGGATCAACCTCTCCAAATCCTGTAGTTGGGGCTCTTGTAGTTGAGAATGGCCAGATTATTGGCTCTGGATATCATAAAAAGGCAGGGGCACCACATGCCGAAATAGAGTCCATATCTCAGGCCGGTGAAAGGGCAAAGGGGTCCACCATATATGTTAATCTGGAGCCGTGTAACCATTATGGCAGAACCCCACCATGCACCAAGGCAATTTTGGAAAGTGGTATCAGTAAGGCTGTTGTGGGCATACCTGATCCTAATCCACATGTTGCTGGTGGAGGATGTAAGTTGCTTCGCTCCAAAGGTGTAGAGGTGAAATGCGGTGTATTAGAAGAAGAATGCACAAGATTGAACGAGGTTTATATAAAGTATGTAACAAAAGGCAAACCCTTTGTGATTTTGAAGGGTGCTCTAACCCTTGATGGATGGATAGCCACCAAGACAGGTAACTCGACGTGGATCACCAATGAAAAATCACGGAAATTTGTCCACTCCTTAAGAAAAAGAGTGGATGCTATCATGGTTGGCGTAGAAACTATTATAGCCGATAATCCTTTTTTAATGCCCTATCTGATAAGAAGACCAGATAGAGCTCCTGTTAGGGTTATAGCAGATACAAATTTAAGAATCCCTTTACATAGCAGGGTTTTTAATTCACCGAAATCGGCCTTGACCATTATAGCTGCAGGTAGTAATGTAAGTACAACAAAGAAAAAAGCAATAGAAGGGCTCGGGGCCAGGGTTATTAAATGCCAGATGATAGATAGGCAGATTGATCTGGCAGATTTACTGGATAGATTAGCAGAGATGTCAATAAGCTCCGTTTTAGTAGAGGGTGGGGCAGCTATATTTGGTTCAATGATAAGGGAGGGACTTGTTGATAAATTTTATATATTCATAGCACCTAAGATCTTGGGTGGTGATAATGGTATACCATTCACGAGAGGACCTGGGTGTGATATAATAGAAAATTGTCTGAGCTTAAAGGTTTTGATGGTCAGGAGATTTGATGATGATATTATGATCGAGGCTTACCCTAAGAAGTAATTGTGGATTGGGGAATTGCGAATTTTGAATTGAGGGATTGGGGGTAATAGGCAGTAAAAAGTTACGGGTTGTGAGTCGAGTAATTTTTAGGAAGAAACCAACGGGCAACGGGCAACAAACAACGGTGAACGGATAACTTTAGGCACTTTAGGCACTTAAAATGTTTACTGGTATTGTTGAAGGGATTGGAAAGGTACGAAGCATACGGCTATCAGGTTCAGAGGCTACCTTTATTATTGGAGTACCTGACTTCTTTTCTGATTGCCATCCAGGAGATAGCCTTTCAGTTGATGGTGTCTGTTTAACCATAACCAGTATAAGGGGAGATCTGTTTACTCTGGATGTTTCAGCTGAGACCCTTAAGAGAAGCACGCTTGATACGATAAAACAAGGTGAGATGGTGAATCTTGAAAGGGCGCTCAGATTGTCTGACCGATTAGGTGGACACCTTGTTAGTGGTCATGTGGATGGTTGGGGGATAATTGAAAAAATAGGAAGGCTGCAAAGATCATGGATTATTCAAATCGGCATTGATCAATCATTAGGAAGGTATCTGATAGAGAAGGGCTCCATTGCAGTAGATGGAATAAGTCTAACCATCAACAGATGTACGGGAGCCTCTTTTGATGTAACTATTATACCTCAGACTGCCAGTATAACTACAATTATAAGGAAAAGGGTTGGTACCAGGGTAAATATAGAAATAGACCTGATTTCAAAGTATATAGAGAAATTCCTTTTTCATGATAGAGGAGCCATGCCTAAAGAACCTTTGTCAAGGATCGATAGAGATATGTTGATTAGGTATGGTTTTGGAGAAAGTAATGGGCATTTCTAATATAAAGAGTGCACTCGAGGATTTACGACAGGGTAAGATGATTATCCTTGTGGATGATGAGGACAGAGAAAACGAAGGCGATCTGACCATGGCTGCTGAGAAGGTTACCCCTGAGGCAATAAACTTTATGGCCAAATATGCCAGAGGCCTAATTTGCCTATCTCTCCATCCAGACATAGTTGAAAGACTCAAACTTCCCCTGATGGTTCAGGATAATCGGTCTCACTTTCAGACTGCATTTACTGTTTCTGTAGAGGCAAAGCATGGTGTAACTACGGGTATATCTGTTGCTGATAGAGCGCATACCATTCTTACAGCAGTTGCAGATGATGCCAAACCTGATGATCTGGTTCAGCCAGGTCATCTGTTTCCCCTTAGGGCGCGGAGAGGAGGAGTACTTTTCAGGACCGGGCAGACCGAGGGTTCTGTTGATCTGGCCAGACTTGCCGGCCTAAAGCCGGCAGGTGTTATCTGTGAGATAATGAATGAGGATGGAACCATGGCCAGAAGGCCTGATCTGGATAAATTTTCTAAAGAACATGGTCTTAGAATAGTTACTGTTGCTGATATTATTGCCTATCGTATGAGAAATGAATCCTTTGTCCGCAAGGAGGCAGAAACGGTTGTGCCAACCCTGTTTGGTGAATTCAAGGCAATAGCATTTGTAAATGAACTTGATAACAGTGAGCATCTGGCTTTAATAAAAGGCGAAATTGACCCTAACAAAGACATTCTGGTTCGGGTTCACTCTGAATGTTTAACCGGGGATGTCTTTGGTTCTTACAGATGTGACTGTGGAGATCAATTGAAAAAGGCCCTTAAAATGATCAACCAGGAGGGATTGGGGGTTGTCATCTATTTAAGGCAGGAAGGTCGGGGAATAGGTTTTGCAAATAAGCTCAAGGCCTATGCACTGCAGGATAAGGGTTTTGATACAGTAGAGGCAAATACAGAGCTCGGTTTTAAGGCTGACTTGAGGGATTATGGTGTAGGTGCCCAGATTCTTGTAGCCTTGGGTGTCAGAAGGATGAGGATAATGACCAACAATCCCAAGAAAATAGTTGGTCTCGAAGGTTATGGCTTGACAGTTACAGGTAGGGTGCCTATTGAAGTCCCTCCAAGACCTGAAAATGTGCGCTATCTTTTAACCAAATGCGAAAAGTTGGGACATATCATGGAACTAAGGAGTGAGAAGTAAGAATGGTGCAGTATAGTGCTTACTGTTTATTGCCTAGTGCCTACTATTTTAAAAAAGGAGGGTCCTAATGCCTAGACTTATTGAAGGAGAAATTTCAGCAAAGGGAATTAAATTCGCAATTGTGGTTAGCCGTTTTAACGATTTTATAAGCCAGCGATTATTGGATGGGGCCT
>JAUWNK010000043.1 GCA_030612685.1 Desulfobacteraceae bacterium | reverse complement strand
TAAGGTTGCCCGAGGAGTTATGAAGTATGCCATGGTCAAAGAAGCTGTTATTTTAGAAATTTTCTTCGGATGATTCAAGAGAATTGTAATAGCTCTCCATTTAATCGCTTGACCGGTAACATATGCTAATCTATATTTTTTAGCTTATGAACATTAATTGAGACCTTTGAAAAATGGCCACTCTGTCATTGCGAACGAATGTGAAGCAATCTCTAACTCATTGAAAATATAAAAGATTGCCACGTCGCTTCGCTCCTCGCAATGACTTGTAAGATAATTTTTCAAAGGTCTCTAATTAAAATCAAATATTAGGAGTAAAAGATGGCTATAAAAACAGTAGATGAATATCGAGAGAGGGTTTCAAAATTAAAACCGAGGCTTTTTATAGGAGGGAAAAAGGTTGAAAAACTCCCTGATCACCCGATCACCAAAGGAGTTATTGAGGCAACAGCAAAGATATATGAACTAACACTGAATCCTCAATACGCTGATATTATGACAGCAAAGTCTCATCTAACAGGTGAGACAATCAGCCGAAGCTTGCATATCCATCAGAGCTGTCAGGATATTGAAAAGCGCTTAGAGATGGCAAGGCTGAGCAGTCAAAAGTTAGGGACCTGTAACTATAGGTGCCCCGGAAATGAAATGCTTCCAAGTCTGGCAGCTACAACATGGGAGGTGGATAAAGATAAAGGAACTGAATACCATAAGAGATTCACCGAATACCTGAGCTATGTTCAGAGAGAGGATTCGGTGGTGAGTGGATCTGTTACAGATACAAAGGGGGATAGGAGTAAAAGACCCCTTGATCAGGATCCTGACTCCTATGTCCATATGGTAGAAAAAAGATCAGATGGCATTATAGTTAGTGGTGCCAAACAGCACGCAACCGGGGCATATACTGCTGATGAGCACTTGATATTGCCTGGACTAACATGCCGAAAGGGTGAGGAAGATTATGCAGTTGCTTTTTCCATACCCAATGGAGCTGAAGGGATAACATATATAGGGCAGTATAATCCATATAGTATAGAAAGGGAATATGCTGATAATATACGCTATATTGGAAATCCTATATATGGCCAGCGAGAAACCTCTCTTATAATCTTTGATCATGTTTTTGTTCCCTGGGAAAGGGTATTCATGTGCGGGGAGATTGAATATACACAGAGGTTCATTACACGATTTGCCAAGACACACAGGATGAACTGTGGTGGGGCATGCAAGGTAGGTTTTATGGATCTAATCATTGGTGCAACCCAACTTATTGCCGAATACCATGGCCTTTCAAGGGCCTCTCATATTGTGCAGAAGATAACCAGGATGATCCAATTAAGCAACACATCCCTTGCCTGTGCTATTGCTGCTGCCCACCTGGGAAAGGAGGATCCAATTGGTTCTGGCGTTTTTATGCCGGATGAGGCAATGAGTAATCTGGCAAAACTCAATACGAATGATGGATTCTGGGAAGTAATGGCCTTTGCTGGGGATATTGCCGGTGGAATCGCAGTTACTATGCCGGCTGAGCTGGAGTTGGAAAACCCGGAGATAGGGGAGTATGTGTCTAAATATCTTAAGTCTGCGGTATCTGCAAAAGAGAGAATGAGGATGGTAAAGTTCCTTCAAAACTGGGTTGCAGGATTGCATGGTGTGGGCACCGCTCAAGGAGCCGGTCCAAACCAAAACGAAATGTTGGTCCTTTACCGGATAACAGATTTAGAAGAAAAGAAAAAGATGGCCCAGGAACTGGCCAACATGTTGGAATAATGTCAGAGAAAATAGATAACCTAACTATAATAAAGAGAGGGATAAAAGAAAAGATAAGGCTCATAGAGACAACCGGTATTTCCGGTTCTTCTCTGGCCTTTCTGATATCCCGGCTCCTTACCGAAATAGTCCATCCTTGTTTGATAATCCTGCCTAACTCTGAGGAGGAAGGAATATTTTACAAAGATCTGAATTTTTTCCTTTCGAACCAAAATAATAGGTATTCCCCGGATCATAAGAGATTATTCCTTTTTCCTTCCTATGGCATCTCTCCCCTGACTGGATTGAGCCCTCCAAAAGAGTTGATCAGCCAGAGAATAGAGGCACTTTACTCTATGTCAACCTCGCGAAATCCAGTTGTTGTTACCTCCCTCCCGGCCCTAATGACACGTCTTTTGCCGAAAGAGACCCTTCTTTCCTCTGTTGACTACATTGCTATTAATGAGGATGTTGACAGGGATGATATGATAAAAAAATTATTGACCCTTGGTTATTTTCGGACCTCATTAGTAGAGGAAAGGGGTGATTTTTCCGTTAGAGGTGGTGTTATTGATCTATTCCCGCCTTTATATGATTCAGCTATTAGGGTTGAATTCTGGGGAAACACGGTGGAATCCATAAGACTTTTTAATCCGGTCAATCAAAGATCAAGGGCCGATCTAAAGGAAATCACTATTCTTCCTGCCAATGAAATCATTCTTGCATCCGCCAACATTAAAAGGGCCAGATCAATGGGGAGACTTCCAGCGCCTTTAGAAATAGGAGGGTCTTTTCCAGGGCAGGAGGCATGGCTGCAACATTTTTACGCACATCTTGATACTATCTTTGATTATCTTCCTAAAGAGGGTCATTTATACATTATTAAATCAGATAATCTTTCTGATAAGGCCAGATCTATCTCGGAGCGGCTTAATGAGGAGGCAGGAAGATTTCAGGATGAGGCCATGGAAAAGAGCAAACCTTTTCCTCAAACTGATGTGCTTTTCCTCGGTATAAAAGAACTAAAGGAGGGCTTTGATCTATATTCCAGGATTAATTTTTTCGATCTTCATATCAGCACCGGCCTTAGGAATACAGGGTTGGTAGTAGATTTCAAGGAATCATTTGGGCCAGGTATGGAATATGACTATAAGGATATCAGCCATCCAAAGGTCTCTGTTGCCCCAATGGCCACCAAAGTTAAGACATGGATTGAGGAAGGAAATCAGATCATACTCATCTGCAGAACAGAGAAACAGGCAGAGCGGTTAAAAGAAATCTTGCTCAATTATCAACTTGTTGTCCAGGAGATACTCCCTGACTGGTCACATATAAAAAGGAAAATGGGGTTATATATCTGTTTAGGATACCTTTCTCAAGGATTTAGATTTCTGGCCTCAAACCTGATTATAATTACAGAAGATGAGATCTTTGGAGAAAAAAGGGGGAGAGAAAGAAGAACTAAAAGGGACAGGGTGCAGGCCATCCCATGGACAGGATTTAGTCAATTACAGGTAGGTAATTTAGTCGTCCATCAAGATCACGGCATTGGACGATATGAAGGACTTTCAAAAAAGGAGATAAACAATAGGGTAAGAGATTTTGTAATTATTGAGTATGCTGGAAACGACAGGCTTTATATCCCAGCAGATAGGATAAACATCATCCAGAAATATATTGGTTTAGACGATGAGAATCCTCAATTAGACAGACTCGGTGGAAGATCTTGGATTTTAGCGAAAAAGAAGGCCAAGAGGTCAATAGAAGAGATAGCCAAGGATCTTGTTAAACTCTATGCCATGAGAAAGTTCCTCAAGGGTTTTGCCTTCTCTAAGCCTGATAATTATTACAGGGAGTTTGAGGCAACCTTTGATTATGAGGAAACTCCGGATCAGATTAAGGCTATTGATGATGTTTTAGGTGACATGGAGTCAGAAAGGCCAATGGACCGGCTTATTTGTGGTGATGTAGGTTTTGGTAAAACAGAAGTAGCCATAAGGGCCTCCTTTAAGACTGTGATGGACGGAAAACAGGTAGCTATCCTTGTCCCAACAACTGTTTTAGCAGAGCAGCATTACCAGACTTTCTCAAAGCGCTTTGATCCTTATCCTGTTAGAGTCGCTGTCCTGAGTCGCTTTATCCCTGACTCTGAGCAAAAAAGGATAATAAGTGATCTCCGTCTTGGCAAGGTCGACATTATTATTGGAACCCATAGAATCCTCTCAAACGACGTCATATTTAAGGACCTGGGCCTATTAATTATTGATGAAGAACAGCGCTTTGGTGTCAGAGACAAGGAGAAATTAAAAAAATATAGGCATTTCGTTGATATCCTTGCCATGACAGCTACACCCATTCCGAGGACCCTACATATGTCCTTGATGGGGGTCAGGGATCTGAGTATCATTCAAACGCCACCTGAAGACAGGCTATCTATTCAGACATATTTGGCCAAATTTGATGAAGGTATTATCTTGCATGCTATAGAAAGGGAATTAAATAGAGGCGGACAGATATTTTTTGTCCACAATCGGGTCCAGACCATTAAGGTAATGGCGGATAAATTGATCAAGCTTGTTCCAGGGGCAAGGATTGACATTGCCCATGGCCAGATGAAGGAGAGGGATTTAGAGAAGGCAATGATCAGGTTCCTGGCTAAGGAGACAGATGTTCTTGTTTGTACTACAATAATAGACTCAGGACTGGATATACCTTCAGCCAATACTATAATCATTAATCAGGTTGATCGATTTGGCCTATCTGAGATCTATCAGCTCAGAGGGAGAGTTGGCAGGTCCAGCCTGAAGGCATACGCATATCTTCTGATTTCAGATAGCTCTATCCTGACGCGAGATGCCCAGAAAAGGTTAAAGGTTTTGATGGATTTTTCTCAACTTGGCTCTGGAGTTAACATTGCCTTAAGTGATTTAAGGATAAGAGGCGGGGGAAACATACTTGGTTTTTCTCAATCAGGTAATATCAAGGCTATCGGTTATGAACTATACCTGAAACTGATAGAACAGACAATAGCAGAGCTTAAGGGAGAGGTGTGGCAAGAGGAGATATTCCCTGAGATAAATACTGATTTACCAGTTTTTATTCCTCACAGCTACATTGAGGAGAGTGATGTCAGACTTGATATTTACAGACGCTTATCTACTATTAAGGAGAAGTTTGAATTAAAGGAAATGGTAAGGGAAATTGAGGATAGGTTTGGCCCTCTGCCAAAAGAGGTTCTCAACCTTATTTCTGTTATCAAGATAAAGATAGGTCTTAAGAAAATTGGCTCGGAAAGGCTGGATATTAAAGATGGCTATATGATCTTTTCCTTCTCTAAGGATACCCATCTATTACCAGATGAATTGGTTGATTTAGTTTGTAGTCAGCCAGAAAGCTTTTGTTTCTTATCCGATCAAAAACTCAAGGTTGTTAGCAGAAAAAATGAACCCTTTGCTACACTTGAAAAGGCTGAGGAAATAATAGCACAATTTGAACAATAAAAAATTGATCCAAATTCTTCTTGAAATTCACCTAATAATATCGTAATTTTAAATAGTTAGATATTTTCCAAACGAATTGAGGGATTAATGACCTAAAACCGTTCACCGCTTTCCGACGGTAAGCTGACAACTTTAAACTTTAGGCATTTTAGCTCACTTATAACTTTTTGTATGAGATACCTTATTTTTCCATTTCTTTGTCTCTTTTTTCTTTTCACTTGGCCATCCTGCTCCCCGAAAACAGGATCAAATCAAGGAGTTGTTATCAGGGTAGGAGACAGATTAATTACAGTGGAAGATATAGAGAGAATCGTGAACATCACCTCACTTGAAAATGGAGTTCCTAAAAAGGTGGTTTGGTCATCTATCAATAGTCTTGTAGTTAGAATTGTGGATGACTCTCTTATACTTGAATATGGCAGAGATAGAGGGATTATCTTAAGTGAGGCTGAATTGGGAAGGGCGATACAGGATATTGTCAAGGATTATCCAGAAAGCAACTTTAAAGAAACACTTTTAACAAGGTGTATAGATTATAATGAATGGAAGGAGGGATTCAGGGGACAACTTTTAATTAAAAAGATTGTTAAGGATCATATTGACTCTCTAGCCCCCATTTCCTATCAGGCTATTAAATCTTACTATCAGGATAAGAAGGAGAATTTTCGTCATCCCCCAAGGGCCAAATTTATGCATATCGTTGCTAAAAATAAAAGAGAGGCTGAGACTATACTCAGCCGGCTTAAGGGGGGAGAAGACATGGCCGAGTTAGTGAAGGAGCAATCTATTCACTCTGGAATCCAGGGAGATTATCGTATGAACTGGAATACCGAGGATACGCTTCCTAAGCCTCTATCTGATGTAATATTTTCTATCAAGGTTGATAAACTAAGTAATATTGTTAAAACCCCATATGGCTTTCATATTATAAAAGTAGTGGAAAGGCAAGGAGCAGGGAGAAAAGAGCTTCCGGAGGTAATGGGTGAAATAGAAAACAGGCTCCTTAGTATAGCAATAGAAAGGCATTATACAGCATGGCTTATAGAGCTGAGGAATAATTATCCTGTCAAAGTCAACTACACCCTATTGGATAAAATTAGGACGATCAATGAGGACAATTAAAGTAATTCTTCTGTTTAATCTATTGTGTATTTTATTTACATTAACCCCTGGCTATCTTCGGGCCGAGACAGCCAACAGAATTGTAGCTAAGGTTAACAGTGATATAATTACCCTCTATGAGCTGAATACCTCAATCAAAAGGTTAACCGGGTTGAGTGCTGAGGAGCTGCAACTAAGAGGTGAAAAAAAATTCTATGAGGTGCGCAGGGCTGTTTTGGATAATCTGATCAACGAAAAAATAGCCAAACAACAGATAACTAAATTGGGAATAAAGGTAACAACAAAGGATGTAGATGTGGCAGTTGAGCAGGTAAAAAGGGAAAACGGTTTAACACAGGAGGAGTTAATACATAGCCTGAAAGGGGAAGGTATTACACTAAAGGAGTATAAAGAGAGGTTAAAAGGTGAGATTGAACATTTTCAGTTGGTGAATTATGAGGTAAAATCAAAGATAGTTATAACAGAAGAAAATGTAAGAGAGTACTATCAGAAACATATCAAAGAATATACAGAGGCCAATAAGGTTAGGCTGGCCAGGATTTTCTTAAAGATTAGAAATCCAGATGATAGGCAAGAGAAAGCACAAGTAAAAGAGTTGGGAAGGGAGATATTGACGAGGCTTGAGCAAGGCCGCGATTTTTTCGAGATTGCTAAGATATATTCCCAAGGGCCTGCTGCTCCAGAAGGAGGTGATATGGGATGGATAAAATTAAGTCAGCTTGAACCCAGGGTAAGAAAAAAAATTGCTAAAATCACCCCAGGGGAACACACTGATTTAGATCTTGTTCCATCTGGGTACCAGATAATAAAGCTAATAGAAGAGGAAAAAGAGAGGGTTAAACCTTTTGAAGATGTAAGGGATGCAATCTATTCAAAATTATTCAAGGAGAAAATCGGAAAAAGATATGTTACATGGCTAAAAAAACTCAGAGAGAAATCTTATATCAAGGTCATATTTTAATGTTTGTTTTTTATTGAGTTCATATGGTTTTCAAAAAACTTACAAAAGCCCAAAAAATTATATACCCTAAAAAGGCATCTTGAGAAAATCGAGCAGAAATTATAGGATCTTAGCCTATAGAGACAATTAACATGGATAAATCTTATAACAATAAAAAAGCAAAGGACATCCAGGAAGATATTAGCCTGGGTAGCCTTTTAAGAAAATCCAGGGAAGAGCGCCATATTGACTTGGATGAGGTAGTCAGGCTGACAAGGATAAGGCGGCATACCCTTGAGGCATTAGAAAATGAGGAATGGAGTAAGCTGCCTTCCCAGGTATTTGTTAAGGGTTTCCTAAAGTCATATGCTGAATTTTTAGGGCTGGATAAAGAAATGGTGCTAAATTATTATCAGAAGGCCTCCCCTTTTCAAAAATATAAACCGCAAGTGTTGAAGGAAATAAGACCAAAATCAGATAGATGGAACCTGATCATCATTATTTCTGTTTTGGCTCTGGCCCTTATAGCTGCTATTATTTATCTAAAGAGGAGCAATATTTCAATTGCTGAGAAGGTCTTTCAGTATCTGGACTCACAAAACCACGTAGAAGAAAAAGGGTATCCAGTAGGAAGGGAAGATAATAAAGGTCGGGATGATAAAAGGGGGAAAGGTGTTTTTTTAAAGGATGAAAAGATGGTAGAAGAGGAGAAAGAAACTGTGTCAAAATCGAAATCCATTCAGGACAATATAATACTTGAGGAGCCAATTATTCCAAAAAAGACAAGGGATGAAAAACCTCTATCACCAAGATATATTCTTACTGCTAATGTCAATAGCAGGACCTGGATAGCCATATATATCGATGATAAACCGGTTAAGGAGTACCTTTTCAGGCCAGGGAGGACTCCAAAATGGATGGCAGATGAAGGCTTTGACGTTTTAGTAGGTAATGCAGGTGGAATTAAATTTTTACTGAACGGAAAGGAAGTTGGTTACCTTGGGCCTGAGGGAAAGGTAGTAAGAGTGAAGCTTCCACAAGGGTATGAGAGGAATGTAACATCAAGATTAGAAACTGAGAATTAGTATTGAATGGAGTGCATGTCAAACCCAAGATTCAAATGATAAAGAAGAAATTTTGACATTTAGGCTTAATAAAATAGAAAGCATATAAAACTATCGAAGCTTCGCCTCAAACCGACCAGGTGTGAAGAGCATAATCCTTATATAGGGCAAATGGTCAATTTATTCACAGAGCCCCTTATATGGGAGCATGTGTATCTCTTTTCAGGTAATGAACTGGGCAATACCTTCTGCTTGTCCATTACCGATGCTCCAGGCGGGCGGCCAGCTAAGTCTTGGACTCTTAAGGGAGAGGTGACTGGTAAGTTCTCTAAGGCCTTCCCGCCCGCCTTCACCCGTGCCGTTAGCTGGCTTACACGTATCCGCTTCTTCATACCTGAAAAGAGATACCCATGCTCCTTTTAAAACTTGACACAAATGTTAAGATCTTAGCTTATATGGACATCTAGTAAAAATCCGGTAATATTTGAATGAGGAGGCTATTTTCAGGTGAGAAATGTATACGATATTTTTAAGGAAAGAGGCTTTATTGAACAGGCAACAGATGAAGATATGCTCATAGAGCTTTTAGCCAAAACAATTACCTGTTATATCGGCTTTGACCCGACAGCAAAAAGCTTACATGTTGGTAGCTTGCTTCCCATTATGTCCCTTGCCCACATGCAAAGGCAAGGTCATAGACCAATAATCGTGGTAGGGGGTGGAACAGCCCTTGTGGGCGATCCCAGTGGTAAGGATGAGATTAGACCTGTAATGACAAGGGAGGAGATCGACAATAACGCTGAGGGAATTAAGAAACAACTTTCCCGGTTTATTGATTTCACTAAAGGGAAGGCTCTTATGGTCAACAACGCGGACTGGCTGGTTCCTTTAAAATACGTAGATTTTTTAAGGGATATTGGCAGACATTTTAGTGTAAACCGGATGCTTTCAGCAGAAAGCTATCGTCAGAGGCTGGAATCTGGTCTCAGCTTTTTAGAATTCAATTATATGCTCCTTCAGGCTTATGATTTCTGGTATCTTTTTAAAAACTTCAACTGTCTCCTTCAGATGGGAGGAAACGATCAGTGGGGCAATATCCTGGCCGGTGCCGACCTGACTAGAAGGATAGAAGGAAAGATTATCTATGGTCTGACATTTCCTTTGATAACTACTGCTGATGGTTGCAAGATGGGTAAAACACAGAGAGGTGCCATATGGTTAGATCATGAGTTAACATCTCCTTACGAATATTACCAATATTGGGTAAATATAGATGATAGGGATGTGAGGAGGTTCCTTTCCTATTTTACCTTCCTTCCTATGCCTGAGATTGAAGAGCTCTCTCGGCTAAAAGGGGAGAATTTAAGAAAGGCCAAAGATGTTCTGGCCTATGAGGCCACGAAAGTATGTCACGGTCAAGAGGCAGCGGATAACGCCAGAAGCGCTGCCAGACAGCTATTCAGTCAAGAAGCTATTAAGGACATTGAAGCAATTCCTGCCTACCCCATGACAAGTGATGAATTAGGTGAAGGTATTGAGGCATATATTCTTTTTAAAGAAACGGGCTTGTGTAAAACCAGGAGTGAAGCAAGGAGGTTAATATCCCAGGGGGGTGCCTATCTAAATGGGAAAAGGGTTCCATCCTTTAAGACAGTAGTTGGACCGGATTATATTCAGAATAATATCATCTTGCTAAGAGCAGGAAAAAAGAACTACCTCAGAGTTCATATCAAAGATTCATAAAGAAAGTGAGCTAAATCAGCCTTAGGCTGATAAAGTGCCTAAAGCCCGCCCTCCCCGTCCCGAGACCGGGACGGGATCGGGAGGCGCTATGTGCTCTAATCAGCCTGTTAAATTCATAGGGAGCTAAGTGTTCGGATCAGCCTATTAAGCCTATAAACCAGCCTGCCCTGGCGCGACGGGCTTAAATAAAACTATTAAGTTTATAAGGCGCTACGTGCTCGGATCAACCTATTAAGATTATAGGCCAGGTCTGGGCCAGGGTTATAAGTGCATAAATTTGTCAAATTAATTAAACAAATCAACTTTGTTCCACATGCGACTGATTGATTAAATCGTTAAGTAGATGAATAGGTGACCATTTGACTAATCAACCAATGCACCATTCAAAAACTCAACAAACCCAATGCCATTTGTTTTTACTGAAATCCAATCCGTCTGCGGCAGAAAAGCTGAACTTTTACAAACATCTCCATTAAATAATTTACACAATAAATAAATGAAAGTGAAAAAGAAAAAAAATAGAAGTGCTCAAGGAAAGAGAGAAGATCTAAGTACAGATACCCGATATGACCTCGTGCCTGTTCCAAGAGGGGAAGATGGTTCCTTAGTCGCCTATGATCCCTTACAGATGTATTTAGGGGAAATGAGAAGGTACAAGCTTCTTACCAGAGAGGAGGAGATAGAACTTGCTATCAGATGCAGGGAAAAACATGACCAGGATGCCGCCCATAAGCTTATTCTATCTAATCTAAGATTAGTGGTAAAAATTGCAATGGATTTTCATAGGTATTGGATGAAAAACCTTATGGATTTGATACAGGAGGGAAATATTGGGTTAATGCAGGCAGTAAGGAAATTTGATCCATACAAGGGTGTAAAGTTTTCTTATTATGCCTCATTCTGGATAAAGGCCTATATCCTTAAGTTTATCATGGAGAATTGGAAGTTGGTCAAGATTGGCACTACCCAGGCCCAAAGAAAGCTTTTCTTCAATCTTGCAAAGGAGAAAGAAAGATTGCTATCTCAGGGTTATAATCCTGAACCCAAGCTCCTTGCAGAACGTTTAGATGTAAAGAAAGATGATATTATAGAAATGGGGCAACGATTAGGTGGATGGGAGGTTTCTATTGATGCCCCAGTTAAAGAGGATTCAAAACAGGATTATGGCTCTTTTCTGCCCTCTCCAGAAATGGATTTAGATAAACAGGTATCCATTAGGGAAAGAAAGGCGATACTCCAGGAAAAATTGGAAGAATACAGAAAAACCCTTCCCGGAAAACACAGGGATATATTTGATAACAGAATATTGGCCGAAGATCCTTTAACCCTTCAGGAACTTGGAGATAAATATAACATATCCAGGGAAAGGGTTCGACAGATTCAGGACAAGATTTTAAAGAAGGCCAAGGAATGGTTGATGGCAAATATACCCGATTTTGAAGAAAATTTCTCTGATCTTCTAAATGAATAAAGCGATTAAAAAGATATCTATCTGGTCTTTGTTTTTTCTAATTGTGCTTGCTTTGTCCTGCGTGGGGATAGAAGAAAAATTTCCCTCAAAACAAGATCCTATCATATCAGGAGAGATTGCCAGTAAAAAAGATCTTATCCAATATGCCTATCAAGATTATGCCTTTGCCTCTATAGCTATAGAAAATGGCAACTTTAAAGATGCGGAAGTCTATTTAAGAGAGGCCCTTAAAAATGATGAAGATTCGCCCTATTTACTTATGAGATTGTCTCAAGTATTGGTTGAGAATGGTAAGATGGAAGATGCCCTACACTTTGCCCGAAAGACAGTTGACCTTACACCTGATGATCTCCAGGCCCAGGAGTTCCTTGCAGAAATTTACTCTCAGCTAAAGAAATTCGACCTGGCTATAACACAGTACAGGGCGATTCTTAAAAAGGATCCAGGAAACAGAGAAATAAGGCTCCATCTTTCAACACTTTTTATCCGATTGAAAAAATACGATGATGCCCTGAAGGAGCTATCGATTTTGATAAACAATGAACCAGAGCTGATAATAGCTCATTATTATAAAGCAAGGATAAATCTGGAGCTTAAAGAATATAATGGAGCAGAGGAGGCATTTCTAAGGGTCCTTGAAATGAATCCCGGATTCCTTCCAGCCCACTTCGATATTGCAACATTATATAATATGACAGATAAATTTGATATGGCAATAGAAACCTATAAAAAGATATTGGTTTTATATCCAACAAATACAGTAGCCAGGGAAAGGCTGATTGCACTTTACTACAAGACTGGTCAAGAGAAATTGGCAGAAGATAATATGGAGGAGATGAAAAAGACATTCAGCTCTGGGGATTTAAAAAGAAAAAGACTGGGGCTGATATACCTCAGGTATGGAAAATTGAATGAATCTATAGCAGAACTTAAATCAATAGTATCTGCATGGCCTAAAGATCAGGAGGCCAAATATTATCTGGGGACTGCCCTGGAAGAGAATGGAGATTTTGATGAGGCCTATAAAAACTTTGATCTCCTTACTACCAATAGCAATTATTTCATAAATGCCAGGATGCATATGGCCTATATCCTGGAAAGGCAAGAGAAGCCTGATGAGGCCATAAATGTTCTCAAAGAAACCATAGATCATAAGAAGGGTGAACCTAAGCTATATTTGATGTTGTCCTCTATTCATGAGATTAAAGAAGAATACCATAATGCTATGGATGTCTTGAGGGAGGGACTAAAACACAATGAAAAGAATACAAGGCTTCTATACAGGCTTGGTATCATATTAGATAAATTAAAAAGAACAGAAGAATGCATCGAACAGATGGAGATAGTAATAAAGATAAACCCCAAGCATGCTGATGCCCTTAACTATATTGGCTATACCTATGCTGATAAGGGTATTTACCTTGACAAGGCACAGGAATTAATTGAAAGGGCTATGCAATACAAACCCAATAGCGGCTATATAACTGATAGTCTGGGGTGGGTTTATTTTCGAAAAGGGCAATACGATAAGGCCCTAATCGAGATAAAAAAGGCTATTGAATTAACACCTGAAGATCCTACCATTAATGAACATTTAGGCGATGTATACTTTAAGAAAAAGGACTATGAGAAGGCCTTGAAGATTTACAAAGGGGCGGTTACTTTAAAGAATGCGAATCAGGACAGACTGAATAGGAAAATAAAGGATGTTATGGAGCATCTGAAAGGTAATTTGCCTTGATACCTTAAAAATATTGTAACCGTTCATAGGTTCAATGGTTCAGGCCTGCCCTCCCCGTCCCGAGACCGGTACGGGATCGGGAGGCGCGACTTGATATGAACTCTTGTACGATCTAACTTAATGCTATGCCAGGAGTTTCCACGCAATGGGCCAGGGAAGCCGGGTCTGGGCCAGGGGTTCAAGGTTATAATAATGACAAAAGTTTTCGAGTCTGTGTCCAATAAGGAATTCATTAGATTCTTTGGATATGTCATGCGAGCTTGTACTTAAATTTAAAAGAAAAAAATGCAGGAAATCGTAAGGCCACCAACCCTGAACTGTGAAGTCTGAACTTGTTAACGCTTACAAAATATTGAATAATCTTTTATCATATCTGGCTATCTCTGTTTTAACCCTTATCTTAGGGTGTGCGCCACTTGTACCTTTTCCATCGGGTAAGCCATTTTCTCAGAAAGATACCTCCTATCTTATTTCTCAACTCAGAGAGCAAGGGGAAAAGATAAATAGCTTTCAAGTAGTTGGAAGATTAAGGTTCATATATAGGGAAGAAGAAACAGAGGCAAATCTATTTGCTGTTGGTTGCAGACCTTTTAAGGTCAGGCTCGAACTTGCTCATTCATGGGGGAAACCCCTCCTACACATCCTTGTTGATGAAAGAGATATCTCTGTATTATCCCTCATTGACAAGAAGTTTTTCAAGGGCCCATCAAGCCTTTTAAATACAGAGCAGTTTTTCTTCTTTGGCCTTGATCTGGATTCGGCCTGGAAGATCCTATCTGGTAGGGTACCAATAATTCCTCATTGCAGGGCAGTTAGTTTGAAGCCAAGTGAAATTAGCCTTTATAATAGGCAAGGTGAAGTTGTAGAAATAATCTCTTTTACCTCTAAGCCGTTTATGCCAAGATCTGTCTATTTTCCAAAGAAAGAGATTAACATAATTTTATTGGAATTTAAGGAAGGGGCTCTGGGGCCTCACCACTCAAGAATAAGGATAGTAAAGGGAGATGAAAATCAATTAGTAGAGATAAGATATAAGAGTTTGAAATTAAACAAACCAATCCCGGAAGAGATTTTCCGATTGAATCCACCACCAGATTTCGAAATCATAAGGCTAAACTATCACGAAAGGTAAGGGATAAGTCCGCCGTAAGGGGGACTGCAGGCTTACCAGCAGTAAGTACTTTAAACCCGCCCTGGCCTCTGGGATGATATAAGGTGGCTGAAGCTAACACAATAAACCCAATAATGTTTGTGGCTGATAGCATGCTTGGTAAGTTAGCCAGATACTTGAGGATTATGGGTTATGATACCGCTTACCAGTCAAGTTACCCAGATAAGAGATTATCCGAACTGGTTATGGAAGGAAGAATTCTCCTGACAAGGAATCAGAAAACAGTTAGGTTATATTCTGATTTTATCTTCATAGACTGTGATCTAGTGAAAGATCAACTAAAGGTGGTTGACAGCACCCTAAAACTCACACGGAATCAGAGAGACTGGTTCACCAGGTGTCTGACCTGCAATTCAGCCCTATCAAAGGTTGATACAGAGGTAGCCAGGGAAAATGTACCAGATTTTGTTTTCTTTAAATACCCGGAAAGGATCCTTCTCTGCCCGACTTGCAAACGATTTTATTGGCCAGGCACTCACAGAGAGAGGATGGTGGAAAGATTAAAGGATTGGGGTTTTTGAATTTATGTTCAACAACATTATTTATATTATCATTGTACTGGTAATATTTAGTATCAATTATCCTGTAGAGGGTTTAGTCAGATCTCCTATAGCAGCTGTATTTATTCTCTTTTTACTCTGGCTAAATTTTACCATCTACTGTAGATATCGCTTTTCCAGGCTCTTAGGTCTTTATAGAGCTAATCACACCAATTTGGCTCAAAGCCAGGTAAGTATAGCCTATCAATCGGTGGTCACAAAACTCTCCATTCTATCTATAGTGATATTTGCCTCCTCTGTTTACCTGTTAAATCTGAAATACTGGCTTCTTAAGATCCCCGGCTTTACTACGTTTTCTATCCTTCCTGGTGCTGTGGCAATCCTTATCTTTTTTACCTTTCTTGCCACCATCTGGCATTATGGTTATCCGGCCTATTGCGCCCTTTTTAATGCTCCTATAAAAAGGTGGACCTACATAGGATCAAATATAAAGCTAAATCTTCCCATCCTCTTTCCCTGGGCAATTCTCACTATTTGCTATGACCTAATAAGCCTAATTACACGGCCATCTTTCAAAAAGATCTTTGAAAGCGAGATAGGACAATTCATATTTCTTACCTTATTTATGATCCTCCTTGTCCTATTTCTCCCTCCCTTTATCAAGTATTGGTGGTGCTGTAGCAGCCTTCCGCAGACGGAAAAGAAAGAGAGTATAGTAAATTTTTTTAGGAAGGCGGGCTTTAAATATAGAGACATATTACGGTGGCCGATATTAGAAGGGCGGATGATGACCGCTGGAGTTATGGGTCTGCTGCCAAAGTTTAGATACATCCTCATCACAGATTCCTTATTAAATATCCTTTCAGAGGAAGAACTCAAGGCAGTTATGGCCCATGAAATGGGCCATATAAAATATAAGCACATTCTTTTTTACATTCTTTTTCTCTTAGGCTATATGGCTATTTCCTTTGGCCTTTTTGAGGTGTTCTTTTATGTAATGGTAATGCAGCCCTGGCTATTTGGCTTATTGAGTAGCCAAAAGGAGCTACAGGCAGGCATCTTTTATTTCCTGCTCTCCCTTCCTATCATATTGAGTGTCATCCTTTACTTCCGATATATTATGGGTTTTTTTATGAGGAACTTTGAGCGCCAGGCCGATCTCTATTCGGCTAAACTCATAGGTAAGCCTGAACCCACTATCGCCTCCCTTGAAAAGATTGCCCACGTTAGTGGTCTAAGCCGCCATCATCCGTCCTGGCATCATTTTAGCATTGCTGAAAGAGTTGAGTTTTTGTGGAGATCCTTGCAGGATCCACAATTGATTAAGCGCCATTCAAGGCGGTTAGCCCTTTTTTTGACTGTTTTTTTTGTCCTTATTGTCTCTCTGGGATATACACTTAATTTTGGTCCCCTGAAGAGCAATCTTGAAAATATAACTCTGACACATATCCTGAATCGACAGCTCGTTGAGTCATCAGAGAATATTGACATCTACAGGGCTCTTGCATTTGTCTATCACCGGAGAGATAACCTTGCCAAGGCTCATTGGGCATATGAAAATATCCTCAGACTTAATCCTGATGATGGGTTGGCATTTAATAACCTTGCATGGATTTTGGCTACAGCCCAGGATACAACACTCCTTGATTACCCAAGGGCACTAACATTAGCTAAACGGGCAGTTGGGATACAAAGATCATCTACATTTCTTGACACCTTAGCCGAGGCCTTATATGTAAATGGAATGTATGATCAGGCATTGCAGACCATAAAAGAAGCCCTGGAGAACGCATCTGAAAACAGGAAGTATTTTGTTAGGCAGTTGGAGAAGATTAAGAAAAGGGCAGGAGGCTTCTGAACCCACTGTCACTAAATACCCAGATTTCTTTTAGCGGACTCTAATTGATCCTGACTGAATTCCCATCTCCCTATCAACTCTTTTAATTTTTCTCTAACTTCCTTGTATTCATTTAGAAATAATAAACTCTTATTTTTATCTGCGAAAATATCTGGATCTGAAAGTATTTTTTCAAGCTCTTTTTGCCTTTTTTCCAAATCAGCAATCCTGTCTTCTAACAAGGCCAGCTCGTCCTGAATAGGTTTAAGGGTGGCCCTGATTAGCATACGTTTTTCTGCCTTCTTTCTCCTTTCTGCTTTTCGAACCCTTTTATCTTTACCAAATGATACCTGAACCTGTTTCTTCTCAGGGATTGGAGCTGAAATTTTGGAAATTCTCTCCAGGTGATCATAATATTCATTTAGGTTGCCCGGGTATTGCTCAATTACTTCTTCCTTTATGTCCCAGATCTTTGTGGCCAGCCTGTTAACAAAGGACTGGTTATGGGAGACAAAGATCAATGTGCCTTTGTAATCAGCTAAGGCATCTATTAGAATTTCTGATGATATGAGATCGAGATGATTTGTAGGTTCATCCATCAACATAAGATTTCCAGGTTTTACTAACAATCTTGCAAGTGATACCCTGGCCTTCTCTCCACCAGACAGTATTCCTATTGACTTGTCCACATCATCGCCTGAAAAGAGAAAGGCGCCGCACATAGCCCTTACAAAACCTGTTGTTTCATTCGGGACAGCCTGACTAACCTCCTCAATTATTGCCTTTCTGGGGTCTAACATATCAAGATGATGCTGGGCAAAGTAACTTATGATCACATTATGGCCCAGTATTATCTCACCATAGTTAGGTTCGATTTCACCTGCCACCATCCTTAATAACGTTGTTTTTCCTGACCCATTGGGACCTATAATGGCTATCCTTTCGCCACTTAGCACACTTATATTAATGTCTTTATAGAGGGTTTTTTTGTTAAAACCTTTTGAAACCCCTTTAATTGCTACCACCTCTCTTCCACTCTTGGGCACAACAGGGAAGGAAAATTGGATGGTCTTTGAGGGTCGGCGAGATTCAACTAATTCCATTTTTTTGAGCAATTTTATCTTGCTTTGTGCCTGTCTGGCCTTTGTGGCCTTATACCGAAAGCGTTCGATAAATTTCTGGGCGTCTTTTATCTTTTGTTCCTGATTCCTGGCCCTGGCCTCCAGGTTTAGTCTTTCCTCCTCCCTAACTTTAAGGTAAAAATCGTAATTCCCCCTGTAGCTTTTCATGCCTTCCGATTCAAGACTTATGATGCGATTTATCTGTTTATTTAAAAAAACCCTGTCATGACATACAAGAATTATGGCACCTCTAAAGGTTTGAAGAAATTGTTCTAACCAATGTACAGAAGGGATATCAAGGTGATTGGTGGGTTCATCAAGTAGGAGCAGGTCGGGCTTTTGATAAAGAAGACTTCCCAGAACTGCCCTCATCTTCCATCCTTCGCTGAGGGATGAAACAGGGAAATTAAAATCCTGCGGGCTAAAGCCTAAGCCGACCAGAATCCTTTGGGCCTCATGGGAGGGAAATTGAGTGTCCAGATGGCTCATTTCCTGGTGTAGTTCTGCAAGTCTCCCAGCCAATTTTAGTTGGTCACTTTTTTGCGGGTTATTTTTCAGTGATTCTTCTGTCTGTATTATCTCACCTCTGATCCTAACCCTTCCTGGTATAGAATCCAGAATAGACTGGAGAACATTACCAGATAACACGGTATGAACATCCTGTGGTAAATATCCGATCCTTATACCTCTCCCTCTCTTAATCTCTCCTATGTCAGGAGAAATTTCCCCACCTATAAGTCTTAACAATGTTGTTTTCCCTGATCCGTTTGGCCCTACAAGTCCTATCCTGTCTCCAGGCTCGACCTGAAGTCCTATTTCATGAAAAAGTTTCCTACCCAGAAAGGCAAGGGAAAGGTTAGAGATAATTACAAGACTCATGATTTATTTATGTCCGTTGAAAAGTAACTTCTCGATAAGTTGGGGTACAATTGACGGCAAAGTAATTCTGGCCGCATATTTTAAATTGTAGGGGTTCGATTTATCGAACCCTTCCATATCGGGCTTGATAAATCAAGCCCCTACAAAATCCCAACTTATTAAGAAGTTACGTTGAAAATTGTGGTTCTTCTCCGAATTAGTTGAAGAAAGCCTGGTAAATTTTAAGTGTAAAGTATCGCAAGTCATGAAAACCATAGGCTTTACGTTTAATGACTTTTATTTTGTTATTCACCCCTTCCAGTTTGCCAGTATGGACTGGATA
>JAUWNK010000207.1 GCA_030612685.1 Desulfobacteraceae bacterium | reverse complement strand
CCCGCTCCATTTTCAACATAACAGATATAAGAGGAGGTGTACAGGTTTTACCGAATTTTCAAAGAACAGTTAAACAAAATTTGAGGCATAACATAGCCACAAATTTTTTACTTGACTTTCACCGGAATAACTTAGGAGGTTGTCAGGTTCAAGCCCGCCCTCCCCGTCCCGAGACCGGTACGGAATCGGGAGGCGCGACAATTTTGGGTATTCTATATCTGCATCATTCTTTGTAGGGTCGGGTTTTAAACACGACCGTAAACAGG
This sequence comes from Desulfobacteraceae bacterium, assembly GCA_030612685.1. Taxonomy (GTDB): domain Bacteria; phylum Desulfobacterota; class DSM-4660; order Desulfatiglandales; family B25-G16; genus JAUWNK01. Next base: position 2,959 of record JAUWNK010000207.1, on the reverse strand, counting down.
TGGCATATTAATAAGCCTAAGGCTTATAAAATGCCACCCTAAATTTGTATGTTGGTTCAGGTTTTATAACATACAATAAGTCCACATAATATTGAGCGATTACCTAATTTTTGAATTCATGGAAGAAAGTGAATAAAAAGATTTGACCTTTAATTATGGTTTGATATATAAGGAATTTTTTTAAATAAGAGTAAAAGAAATGAATCTAAGAAAAAATAAAAAGGTTATCCTTAATCAAAAGGATATAGGGCAAGTCCTGAAAAGAATTGCGCAACAGATAATTTCTAATCATATATCTTTAGAAGATATTGTTTTAATTGGAATCAGGACTGGAGGTGCTTTTTTGGCTTATCGCTTACGCGATGAAATTTCCAAGAAAGATAAGCAGAAACCACCAACTGGTGTGCTGGATATTAATTTATATCGGGATGACTGGACGAGGATAGGCCCCAACCCAAAGTTAAGAAGTACAGAGATCTCTTTTTCTATAGATGATAAAATAATTATTTTAGTCGACGATGTACTTTTTACAGGCAGGACAGTGAGGGCAGCTATGGATGCATTGATAGATTTCGGTAGGCCAAAAAAGATTGAGCTGGCTGTGCTCATAGACAGAGGAGAGGAACAAAGAGAATTACCTATAATGGCAAATTATGTGGCAAAGGAGTGGCGGACATCAGGTACCGATACAATTAATGTCTATTTGAAGGAAGAGGGATTCCGTGACCAGGTTGTAGTGGAAGAAAAAAAAAGGAATTTACAGTAAGGAGTATTTAATGTTTTTAACAATATCTATTAATACAAGGGATCGCTCAGAGATGATTGACATTACCTCCAAGGTAGAGGAGGAGTTGAACAAATCAGGACTGAAAGACGGGGTATGCTTTGTCTTTGTGCCACACACTACAGCCGGGATAACAATAAATGAGAGCGCTGATCCAAGTGTTATGGCAGATCTCCAGGCAACGTTTAACAAACTTGTTCCCTGGGAAGGATCTTACAGGCATATGGAAGGGAATTCAGCTGCCCATATTAAAAGTAGTTTGATAGGAAGTTCAGTAATTGTTTTGGTTGAATCCGGGCATCTAAAATTGGGAACATGGCAGGGAATTTTCTTTTGCGAATTTGATGGACCCAGATCGAGAAAGATATACATAAAATTTCAGTAGCTGTTCACGTAGCCACCAAGTCCCTGGCCCAGACCTGGGATGCAGTGACTTAGTTTTATGGCTCCGCCTCTTTAAGATTAAAGCATTAATAGATTATTACAATCATATCGCGCCAGGGCGGGCACAAAGACACAAAGGGTATTAAATGGTCAATAAAAAACTATAATCATCAATTTTAAATTGTAAATTGTTAATCTTGGTGCCTTTGGGTCTTAGTGGCTGAATAGTTACAAATTTCAGTAAATATTTTCAGGTTTTTTCTTGACACCCATATATTGCTTTGTTAAATAGCCTGCTAAAAATAAGATGAGATTTAACCCGAGTGAATGTGAATATAAAATACTCAAAATAATTTTACATAAGGAGGATAAGATATGTTTAAGGTAGAAGTTGATAAAGAAAAATGCGTTGCTTGCGAAGAATGTATCGATGTTTGTCCATCAGATGTTTTTGAGATGAAGGATGAAATATCTGTGCCTGTCAATGAAGAGGAGTGCATCGGATGTGAGAGTTGTGTAGAGATTTGCGAATCTGAGGCTATCACAATAACAGAAGTTGAAGATGAAGAATAATCCTGCAATGTTATTCCAGCCTGACTTGCGTTGCAAAGCATTGCGGGCAGGTGACTATTTTGCCTCTAAACATAGCAGGCTTCTTGTTTGTGAAACAATCTGCCTTCAGCGGGCTTAAAATTGAGTTAGTTACGTAGTAGGGTTAAATTCTAAGGATTAAAAAAAATGCCGCTTTTTAATTTTTATTTAAGAGCGGCATTTTTTATCTTTTCCCCTAAGTTAAGCGGGGTTTGGGGGTTTACTTTTTCTTTTCATGGCAGTCGTTACATTTCTTTGTGGGACCGGTCTTTTTACCGGCTTTTTCTAATACCTTATGACAACCCTGACAGTTCTTATGGTAAGCAAGCATTAACTTCTTTACCTTACCTTTTGATTTTAAGGCATCGTGACATTCTGAGCATTTCTGTACAGGGTCTCCCTCTTTATAGACATTCTTTCCCTCTTTATACACATGATGACAATCTTTGCAGGCAATCTTGTAGTCTACATTATGTTTTTTATGGGCAAGCTTGACAGGACCTTTTTTGTACGCTTTAAATGCATCTGACTTGATATTGATTTCATCCGCAACATCTGTTGCTATCAGGATGCCCACGCCGGTAAACAAGGCTATAGAGAGTGTAATTACACTTAGAAAAAATATCCGTTTCTTCATTATCTATTCCTCCTTTCATCTTTTAATATAGATAACAAATATTAAATTTGCAAGATTAAATCTTTATTTATCACCCCTACTTCCTGTAACATATAAGGCCACACTTCAAGCATCTTTCTGCCTCACCTTTAGTCATCTTCTCATCAAGGCCTAAGTCAACCTCTTTAAAGCTCAATCTTCTTTCATCAACAGTGAGCTCAGGCATATGCACCCTTTCAGATTCATTTACTTCTTTAAGCTCTTCTACATCAGGGAGCACACTTTTCCTTGTAATTGCATTCTCAGGAACACTCACCTTCTCTCCACTTAGATATTGATGGATGGATCTGGCCGCCCTTCTTCCGGCCCCAATTGCCTCTACCAGGATGGATGCCCCTGTGGCTGCATCCCCACCAGCAAATACCCCTTCTATATTAGTTTCTCCTGTTGCCTCATCTACTACCTCTATGCTATTCCACTTGGTCAGGCCCACACCATCGGCCTTTAGGAAGTCTGTGACAGGAAACTGGCCTATGGCGTTAATGACATTGTCTACCTCTATTATTGTCTCAGTGCCCTTCTTT